>NZ_JBOBQH010000004.1:0-443122 GCF_050585765.1 Bacillus sp. ATD
CGCGATGATGGCTGTTTTTTATTCGTCAGCTTCTTCCAAACGCTTCTTGTAAATAAGTGAACGGTCAGCGCAAAAGAAGGCACCGGCTAAAAATACGCAATCCGCTAAAAACATAGTCGATTTCTGGCCTAATGTTAAGCCTTGATCAGGGAGAACTGCGCCTATATATAAAAAAGTGCTGACTGCAAGCAATGTAAAAGCAAAATGCTTGTAGTCTTCTTTTAAAGTTTTCATTCTATTTTTATTCAAAAGAATCACCTGCCAGATTCATAGTATACGACTATTATAATATAATCCGGCGGCTTACAGAGAAAGTAATTCTATCCATTTGTTATATATTTTCAAGCGCTCGGCCGATATCTTCCAGCAAATCTTCCGCATCTTCAATTCCCACAGAAATTCTGATCAAGCCGTCCGTAATGCCGAGCTCAAGCCGGCGTTCTCTCGGAATAGAGGCGTGTGTCATTCTAGCCGGAACAGAAATTAAGCTTTCAACCGCCCCCAAGCTTTCAGCAATGGTAAACAGTTTCAGATTTCCTAAAAACGCATCTACCCGTTCTTCACTGCCGATATCAAAGGAGATCATGCCGCCGAAGCCAGATCCTTGCGTTTTTGCAAGCTCATGTCCGGGATGATTTGAAGAACCGGGATAATATAACGTTTGGACAGCAGGGTGATTCTCAAGAAAGCTTGCGATTTTCCGCGCATTTTGATCGATCGCTTCCATTCTGAGTCCCAACGTTTTGATTCCTCTCATCAAAAGCCAGGAATCTTGAGGGCCGAGCACACCGCCTGTGGAGTTTTGCACAAAATGCAGCTCTTCTCCAAGCTCTTTCGAGGCTGTTACAACTAAACCTCCGACGACATCACTGTGTCCGCCAAGATATTTTGTCGCACTATGAAGCACGATATCAGCGCCTAAAGTAAGCGGCTGCTGAAAATAAGGCGTGTTAAAGGTATTGTCTACGATAAGCAGTACTCCTGATTTTTTTGCGATATCCGCCATGAGCGTCAAGTCGGTGATTTTGAGCAACGGGTTTGTCGGTGTCTCAATATAAATGGCTCTTGTGTTAGGACGAATTGCTTTTTCAACTTCTTTTCTGCTGCTCGTATCGACAAATGTTGATTCAATGCCAAGACGGTTAAGCACCTTTGTCATCACGCGGTATGTTCCGCCGTACACATCATCAGTCAACACGACATGATCTCCGCTGTTAAACAGCATCATAACTGCTGTAATGGCAGCCATTCCTGAGCTGAACGCATAACCTGCTTCCCCGTCTTCCAGTTCTGTCACAAGTGATTCGAGAGCGGTTCGAGTCGGATTGGCCGTTCTTGAATACTCGTAGCCTGTATGCTGCCCTGCTTTCGGCTGTTTGTACGTGCTTACTTGATAAATGGGCACGGAAACTGCGCCTGTTTTCTCATCACCTGTGATTCCGCCATGTATCATCATTGTTTTTTTCTTCATATCAGATGCCCCCTTCGTATATTTGTTTGCTGATATATCGATCGCTGCTGTCAGGAAATACAGTAACAATGTTAGTTCCCGCGGATGCTTTTTTCGCTTCCTCCAATGCTGCATAAAGCGCAGCACCTGAAGAGCTTCCGATCAGCAGGCCTTCTTTTTCTGCCGCTTCTTTCACAAGTCTAAACGCATTCTCATCTGTTACGGTGTAGATCTCGTCAAAGTGATTCTTATTCATATAATCGGGAATGAACTCCATGCCGATGCCCTCGGTTTTATGAGCATGAGGCTCTCCTCCGTTTAAAATCGAACCCTCCGGTTCAACAATCACCGTTTTGACTGCTGGATTTTTTTCTTTCAAGTAGGAAGCTGTTCCTGCAAACGTGCCCCCTGATCCTGCCCCGGCGACAAACGTATGAATATTCCCGTCAAGCGCTTCCCATATTTCAGGTCCAAGCGTCTTATAGTAAGTCGATGGATTTACTCGGTTTTTAAATTGCAAAACACAATAAGAATTTTCAATCTCAGTCTCCAGCTGCATGGCTTTTTGAATTGCGCCCTGCATTCCGTCCTCACGCGGGGTATGAATGATTGATGCTCCAAGCGCCTGCATAATTTGCTGCTTCTCTGTGCTGAAATGTTCCGGGACACAGAAAATCGCTTTCAACCCATATTTTCTGGCACTTAGCGCAAGGCCGATCCCTGTATTGCCTGCCGTCGCTTCTATAATCACTCCGCCGGGCTTTACCTTGCCTGAATCGAGCGCGTCACGAATCAGCATATCTCCCAGTCTGTCTTTGATGCTTCCGCCGGGATTCATCATTTCAAGCTTGGCATACACCGCGACTCCTTCTGGAACATCAAAGTTCTTTAAGCGGAGAAGCGGTGTATTCCCAATCAGCTCGGTAATGTCCGTAATCACTGTCATGTATGTCCTCCTCCTTATTAGAGGTTGTTTTTAGAAAAAACGGAGGAGAACATGCCTCCGTTTTAATGAATGCGTTTGATCACCTTTAACACAAGCTCTGTTGAATTGACAGCCGCCTGCTCTAAAAATTGGTCAAATGAAACATGTGATTCTTTTCCTGCGATATCTGATAACGCTCTGATGACGACAAACGGCGTTTTAAATTGATGGCACACCTGAGCCACTGCCGCAGCCTCCATTTCAACCGCGTATAGATCAGAAAATCTCGCACGCACCTCTTCAACCCGCTTCGGATCGTTCATAAAAGAATCGCCTGTTGCAATCGTTCCTTTTGCAACCTGAATGCCGTCGAGTTCGGAAACCGCTTCTTCCGTGATGCTGATCAGCTTTTCATCCGCCGGATAAGCAGCCGGAAGACCTGGCACTTGCCCGTATTCATAGTCAAAAGCCGTTACGTCTACATCATGGTGGCGAACGTCAGTGGAAATGACGACATCTCCTACATTCAATGTATGATGAAATCCGCCCGCTGAGCCTGTGTTAATCACATAATCAGGCTTGTAACGGTCAAGCAAAAGCGTCGTGCTGATAGCAGCATTCACTTTTCCAATTCCTGATTTTAGAAGAATCACTTCAGTTCCTTCATATTCGCCAGTTGTAAATTCACAGTGTGCGATTGTTTCTGTTTTTGCATTTTCAAGTTTGTTTCTTAGGATGGTAACTTCCTCTTCCATTGCTCCGATGACTGCTAGTTTCATCTATTCACATTCCCTTCATTTTACCGTTTGATCGCCTCCATTATCCACACGAAGTCGTTTTGCTGAGTGAATTGGACTGCAAAACTTTCAGCTGTAAACATCTCTTTCAACGCATCCAATGTAGGATAATGTTCTGTCTCTAAATCATTTGCAAGCTGATAGAAGCCTTGTGAACGGGCTTTATCGATAGCCTGTTGATACGCTTGCGCATCTTCAAAGACGGTATCGGCAAACACTATTTTATCATGCAAATGAAGGTATTTGCCATATTGCTTTATGGCGGCCCGCTTTTCTTCGTCGGTTAAATGATGAAAAGCGTATGAACTGACAATGGTATCAGCCTGAAATGGCGGCTTAGGGAATGTCAAGAAGTCTCCGTCTACGATTTCCGTTCTGCCTGAAAGTTTGTCAGAAGCCAGTTTACGCATTGCTGGAGAAGGTTCGATTCCAAATACAGTTTTGCCCGCATCAAGCAGCTTTGCTGTCAAATTCCCGGTCCCCGGGCCAAATTCTAACACGTGCATTCCAGATTTGCTGACGATGGCATCAAGGATATGATCGTAGCCTCTGAACGCTTCTTTATACTGAATATCAAAGCCTTGTACTGTTTGATCATAAGTTGCTGCCCAATCTTCAAAGAGAGGGATAAATTCACGTCCCATATTTGTCACACTCCATATTTAATAATTCCTATAAGTATACTATGAATTAACGATGGAACAGTTCCTATCATACCACATCTTCTGAAAAGCAGGTACTAAAACACTTTGTGTATTTTATGCCATCTCATATTGCGCATTGACTGCAAAAAAGCTTATACTTCATATGACTTGTGAAAGCTGGAGGGTCAAGACATGAATTTTCAATTAGATCTGATTAAAGACAAAGTGGAATTTTTTGAAGCGGCTTCATTGCAGGAGCTTGAAAAGAAAATCAATACACAAATTGAAAACAATAAAGCCATCATGCTCCGGGTGAAATCTGTTTCACACCAAACTGCTGTGGCAGAAGGAAGAATATTTTATAGCGCGGTGGTTCATTTCGCAGCAGAATCCTAAAACAAAAGCAGCCGGTTGTAGCCCGGCTGCTTTTGTTTATTTTAGCTTTTCTACTTTTGTCGGCTTCCAGCCTTTTTTATCAACCCATGTAATCGTGACTTGATATTTATTCCCAGTCGCCTTGTCTAAAATCTTGCCTTTGGCGTCCTGAGGGCTGCCGTTATTTCCGAGCCAGAGCACCGTCATGTTATCTGTTGAGACACCTGTTGCATATGAAATGGCTTTTAGCATCTCAGCCCAGTCTTGTGAGCTTGAATCATAAGTAGCGGCATGCTCGCCTGTCTGCTCAGTTCCGACTGCTTTCCAGTCAGAATTTTCATACGTTTTTTCCACATCGCTTGATGAGCCGCCTTCTGTAACTTTTGCATCTTTAAGCCCGTCACCTGCTGAATCTGAGTCAGAGTCATCTTTTTTAGAAGAAGAATCATCTTTTTTTGAATCTGAATCAGAATCTGAAGACTTCTCAGAATCCTTTTTGCTGTCAGAAGTATCTTTCTTGCTGTCTTTTATATCCTCATCCGATTTCTTTTCCGTCTTTCCCGAAGCCGGAGATTCTTGTTTTTGTGTCGTTTCAGAATCCTTGCTGACATCTTTGCTAGAAGGACTGTTAATGAAGAGATTCGCTGCTACTACGACAATTAGTATGGATACGATTGCGATTAAAATGTTAAGCACTAAATTGGCTTTCCTGCGCTTATCACGGTTTTCATAACGAGATTGATTATTGCTCAATAATTCTGCACTCCTTTATCCCTCTTGGCTCAGCATATATTTTAACATGTGCTGAGAAGTTGTTCTATTTCTGATTGATTTCAATTTCGTGTACTTTTTTAACAATATCATAAAACACTGAATTTGTCAGAGCCTTATCTCCCGGTGTATCCATGTGTAAAACAACAAGAGCGTATTTCGGCTTATCCGCGGGAAAGTATCCGGCAAACCATTTTTCATAAAGCGTTTCTTTCTCTTTTGAAAGCTTGCCTGTCTGGGCTGTGCCCGACTTCCCTGCTACAGTATACGGAAGATCTTGAAACCTTCTGCCCGTTCCGGAAGGAGATTCTACCACCCGCCGCAGCATTTTTTGAAGCTGCTGTGACGTATATTTGTCTATCGTTTCTCCTTTAAGCTTCTGATCTTTAAACATAACGAGCGTTGTGCCATTCTTATACTCAATTTGTTCGGCAATTTTCACCTGCCGTTTTTCTCCGCCGCGGGCGATTGTCGCCATCATATTGGCTACCTCGAGCGGCGTTACCTTTACATTTTTCTGCCCAATCGCTGTTTGCGCAATGGCTTTTTTGACTGATTTGTCTTTTTCATCCCCCCATATCACGCCGCTTTTTTCGTTATACAGCTGACGGAAATCGGTTTCGTGGTACAGCTTTCCCTCCCAGCCTGCCCGATCAGTGAGAGCCAGCTTCTCAGACATATCTTCAATAACCGAGCTGTCTTTTTTCATTAATTGTTCTGCAAGACTCGTAAATGTGTAATTGCAGCTTTGGGCAAAACTTTCATCAAAAGACAAGGTTCCTTTGTCGTCCCCCGGTTCCCCGTACAGGTTTAAATTGCAATTAAAGGTTTGGCTCGGCTTCACCGTATTATTTTCGATTGCTGCCGCTGCAATAACTGTTTTAAAAACTGATCCGGGATAGATTGGCGTCAGCATATAATTTTGAAGTGTGTTTTGCCGGGACACATCCGCATTAGGTTTGCTTACAATACCCAAAACGCTGCTATTTTCGATGTCCAGCAGCACAGCTCCTCCTTTTTTCAGCCCCTGTTCATTCAATACCTCCTCCATCGCTTTTTGAATGCTTTGATCGATCGTTGTTTTGACCTGGAGCGGATAAAATGTATTGGCTTCAGCTGTATATTTGACGTCCATGCCAAACAAAGGGTTTCCCTTTCCGTCCACATGATATAAAAGCTTTGTGTCTTGTTCCGGAAGCAAAAATTCATCAAATGTCCGTTCTAAACCGGTTGTTCCGATTTCTGTCGTAATCGGAAGGTTCTCCTTGTCAGGATATTTCTTTCGGAGCAGTGCCGGATCTTGATTCGTGCTCCCTATCGTATGTGAAGCAAGGCTTGGCTTGTCTTCATTCTCCATATATACGCCGTAAATGCCGGGATATTTCAAAGAATTGATTTTTGTGATAGATTGTTTTGAAAGTGTTTTGATTTTCTTTTGCTGCAAAATGACCGGTTTTTTTGCCTTACCTAGTGTCTGGCGCAAATCGTCTTCAGACATGCCGAGGATGTCCGCAACTTTTTTGATCGGCCAATCCTGTGTCAGCAGAAAAGGGAACAAAACAACCGCAGGCTCGCTTTGGCCTGTCAGCGCCCGCCCGTTCCGATCTAAAAAAGAGCCTCTTCCATCAGAAATGAGCACTTCCTCCGTTCGTTGTTTCACACTTTCTTGGATCAAATTGATTTTCTTTTTAGAAAATGATTCTGTGAAGAACAGCTGGATTTCCGCAAGCCTCAGCAGAAGCAGAAAAAATACAATCAAAAAAGCGATGACTGCCAGCTTCATTCGTTTCGATATCATCATAAAAAAACACCTCACCCACATTGTGGACGAGGTGTTTCGCTGCTAAACAGATATTATGAAATTTTCACAATTTTCACGAGCATTTCTCCGCCCGGTGTTTGAACTGTGACTTCTTCGTCTACTTTTTTGCCTAAAAGGCTTTTTGCGATCGGTGAATCGTTTGAGATTTTCCCTTCAAACGGATCAGCTTCAGCGCTTCCGACGATCGTATATGATTCTTCGTCGCCGTCAGGCAGTTCGACGAAAGTGACGGTTTTACCCAAGCCGACTACGTTAGATCCGCCGTCATCTTCAATGATTTTCGCATTGCGAATCATATTTTCAAGAGTCGTCACGCGGCCTTCTACAAATGCCTGCTCTTCTTTCGCTGAATCGTATTCAGAGTTCTCGGAAAGGTCTCCGAAGCTTCTCGCAATTTTGATGCGCTCTACTACTTCTTTTCGTTTAACCGTTTTCAAATATTCTAATTCTTGTTCAAGTTTCTGTTTTCCTTCTGCAGTCATAGGAAAAACTTTCTCTTGTGCCATGTCCCTTCACTCCTTCTGGTTGTCCCTCAACATCTTCGATTATGTATGAGAGCATAAACTAAAAAATACAAGAATGAGAACACAGGGCAGTCCTCGTTCTTCTCTCCCATATAGGTACTGTTTATCTTAAACTGAATCTTGTCGTTCTGCAAATATTTCGCGTTTATAAACAGGGAAAGAAGGGAATTCGCACATTCCCTTCCTGCCTATACATAATATGGTCAGAGTTATTTATGTCTATGCTATGGTATTACAAAATCGCGTTTTGTTCAAGAATGGTTTGAATTTTTGTGACCATCAGATCAATTGCGACGTGATTCTGACCGCCTTCCGGGATAATAATATCAGCGTATCGTTTCGTCGGCTCGACGAATTGATTATGCATCGGGCGGACCACTGACACATATTGTTCAATGACAGAATCAATAGAGCGTCCGCGCTCATTAATATCTCTCATAATCCGTCTGATGATACGCAAGTCAGCGTCCGTATCAACGTAAAGCTTGATATCCATCAGATCACGAAGCCTTTTGTCTTCAAGAACAAGAATGCCTTCAAGGATAATAACATCCTTTGGCTCTACGTGAACCGTTTCTTCTGAACGGGTGTGCAGCTTATAATCATAGATCGGCTTTTCAATCGGGCGATAATTCAATAGATCCTGAATATGCTCGATTAAATAGTCATTATCAAACGCAAGCGGATGATCATAGTTTGTGTTCAGCCTTTCTTCAAACGGAAGATGGCTTTGGTCTTTATAATAAAGGTCCTGCTGGATCATTAAAATCGAGTGTCCTTTAAATTGTTCATAAATGGACCGTGTGACACTCGTTTTTCCTGAACCGGAACCTCCTGCGATTCCAATGACTACTGGATTCTTACCCATGGGCTGTTACTTCCCCTTTCTCATCATGTTGCTCGGATAAATCTTTTTGTCTAGTTTGAATTTGACAATTTGCAGGGGATGGCGGGCAGCATCTAGCTCATTTCCGTCTTCGTCCCAAATGGTTTCAATCGTATGTGTAAAGTTTTCGATTTCCGGACCGAAAAATTCCACTTCGTCGCCTTTTTTGAAGAAATTGCGCTGCTGAAGCGTGACCATTTGTGTGTCTTCATCATAATTCAGCACTAAGCCGACAAAATCATATGTCGTTTTTTTGGCATGCTCGCCGAACATTTGCTCTTCATAGCCTGGCGTTCCTTCAAAGAAAGCTGTCGCAGTGTCCCGGTTGGCGCACTTATCGAGCTCTTCAAGCCATTCTTTTTGAATCACAAAGTTTTCTGGATCAGCGCAATAAGCATCAATTACTTTGCGGTATACGCTGACAACAGTTGCTACATAGTGAATGGATTTCATGCGACCTTCAATCTTTAAGCTGTCTATTCCCATTTCGATCATTTTCGGAATGGATTCAATCAGCTTCAAATCTTTCGGGCTCATCGCAAATGGTGCATCTTCTTCACCATACAAAGCAACGGCGTTGGCACCGTCTGTTTGGTAGAGATCATAATCCCAGCGGCATGACTGGCAGCAGCCTCCGCGGTTGGAATCCCGCGCTGTCATGTGATTGCTCAGCACGCAGCGTCCGGAATATGCAATACACATTGCGCCGTGAATGAAGGATTCGATTTCGATATCTACCTTTTCTTTCATTTCTCTGATTTCAAGAGCGCTTGTTTCACGTGCCAGCACGACGCGATCAAGACCTTCTTCCTTCCAGAACTGGACAGCCTTCCAGTTTGAAAGAGACTGCTGTGTGCTCAAGTGAACCTCAACATTCGGCGCCACTCTGCGGCATGTTTCGATAATAAGCGGATCCGCCACAATGATGCCGGCAACGTTGGCATCTCCAAGCGCTTTTAGATAGTCTTCAAGCCCGTCCATGTTTTCATTATGAGCGAAAATATTCGTTGTTACATAAATCTTCGCGCCATATTTCTTCGCGAATTCAACGCCTTCTGCGATTTCTTCGATCGTAAAGTTATCGGCATTCGAGCGCAGCCCATATTCCTGTCCTCCGATAAAGACCGCGTCCGCTCCGTAATGAACAGCGATTTTCAGCTTTTCAAGATTACCCGCAGGTGCGAGAAGCTCCGGCTTTTTCGTAATCACACGCTTACCATTGACGATTGTGGATATTTTATCATTTACGGCAGTCATAGCTTAACCTCCTTTTGATTAATAAACCGTTTCCTTGAAGAAGAATCCGGTATCGATTTTTCTGTTCACTGGCTGGATGCTTTCAATGCGTTCAATCCAGTCTTCTTTTTTCGCTTCGTATTCGTCACGGTCTTCCACGCACAAATCAATTGCTTCTCTGTACATTTTGGTGACTTCTATTAAGTATTCAGGCGTTTTCAGGACACCGTCAATTTTGAAGGAATCAATTCCGGCATCTATCAATTCCTCGAGCTCATCAATGATGCACACATCGTTCGGGCTCATAATATGAGTGCCGTTTTCATCTTCGAAAATCGGATATTTATTATCACGTTCTTTATCGTGCAAAAACATGCCAGATTCTTTTTTCTTTCTTTCAATGTCCATGACTTTGCCTTGATATTCAAAATAGTTTCCAATCAAAGAACGCTTCGATTGGAACATGCACGTCATTCCATGCACCTGGATTTCAATTTCGACTTCAGCATTTTCTTTCATTTCGACAATGCTATCCATGTTTAATTCTCTGGCAAGCACAGAACGCGCCGCGCCCTTGCGTCCCCAGTAGTTGCATGTATAGTAGTTGGTGCCTGTTGTTTCTGTACTCCAATGAAGCTTCAGATCAGGCGCAGATTCACGGGCAGCCATCAGCACGGCAGGATCGCCGAATACCGCTGCATCGACACCGGCTTCCGCTAAGAAAGCCAGATATTCGCCAAGCTCACCCACTTTATCGTTATGGAAAATTGCATTTACAGCAACGTATACTTTTGCCCCTTCTTTGTGGGCAATCTCTACGGCTTTCGTTACATCTTCACGAGAAAACTCTCCGGCCAATCTCAAGCCGTATCTCTGTTCCCCAACTAAAAACGCAGTTGCTCCCGCCTGTATGAGCGGTAAAATGTCAGCCGTACTTGTCGGCGTCACTAAGAGCTCTGGTTTTTTCATGACGTTCACCTCTTCTTTTTACTAATCGCAAGTCCGTCCCCGACAGGAACAATCGCAGTTTGGTAATCCGGATGATTCATCAGCCAATGATTATATTCATCAATTTTTGTTATAAGCCTGCGCCTTCTCTTCGGTTCTATTTTGCTGTAATCCTCTGCCACCAGACCTTTAAACAGCACGTTGTCCGTTAAAATCACCCCGTCCGGTGAAAGCATCGGTTCATATAAATGAAAAAAGTTTTGATACTGACCTTTTGCAGCGTCAATAAAAATGACATCGTAAGGCGCAGTTACATGAACGGCGTCAGCTAATTCAAGCGCATCTCCGTAAAAAACATGAATCCGGTCATCAAGCTGAAATTCCTTGATATTGTTTACCGCTTCTTCGTGCCGTTTCTCATTGCGTTCAATTGTATATATTTCAGCAGACGGCAGCTCCAGCGCCATTCGAATGGCAGAATAACCAATGGCCGTTCCGATTTCTAGTATTTTTTTCGGCTGTTTCAGAGACAAAATTTGAAGCAGCACCTCCATGCCCGCTTTTTCCATGATCGGGACATGATGTTCTTCTGCATATGCTTCAAGCTTCTTCACGTTATCTGGCCGAGGCTTTAATAATGCTTCTATATAGTCATTTATTTGTTCATATCGGTCAGTCACTACAAACAGCCTCCCGTTCTAAAAAGGAGTGCCCCAGTCTTATGCACAGGACACTCTCTGAATACATCATGATACATCGGTAAACAACCCGATATATTTTATCATAAAACCTTGCGGAAAGCGAACAAAAGGAGAGCTTTTTGCTCTCCTTTTATTTCTCATTTTTTGAGGAAATGTATTTTTCTTTTGCTTTATTATGCTCTTTTAGTGTTTTTGTAAATACGACCTCACCATTTGATTTGGCCAAGAAGTACAGATAGTCCGTTTTATCCGGATGCAGCGCCGCTTCCCATGACGACATGCCGGCATTGGCGATCGGTCCTGGCGTCAGTCCTGTGTTTTTATACGTATTGTATGGTGAATCGATTTCCAGATCCTTATAAAGAACCCGATCTTTATGCTTGCCTGCCGCGTACAGGACGGTCGGATCTGTTTGGAGCGGCATTTTCTTTTTCAGGCGGTTATAAAAGACGCTCGCAATTTTATGGCGGTCGGCTTTTTCTGTCGCTTCTTCTTCAATTAAAGAAGCCATCGTCAGCAGCTTATGCACAGAAAGTTTGTTTTTCTTCATTTCTGATTTATATGTTTCCACATAAGAATTTGTCTGCTTGATCATTGCCTTGATAATGTCTTCAAGTGATGTGTCCGGATCGTTAAAAGGGTATGTAGCCGGGAATAGGTACCCTTCAAGCGGGTGCTTAATGTTTTGATTGAAAACATCGTTTGTCACAGTGTCCGGGAATTCTTTCTTCAGCTGATTGATAAATGTTTCATCGTCCAGCTTCGCTATGACTTGTTTTTTCGAGTATTTCGTTTCATCAGCAATAGCAGCCGCGATTTGGGTCAGCTGTGCTCCCTCAGTCACTGTGATTTGAAAAGCGTAGCCTGTAGCCCCGCTTGTCAGCTTCTGAATAATGGCATCTAAATCCATTCCTTTATTCAGATGATAGAATCCGGCCTGAAACCCGGAAGCACCTTTATATTTCACATAGTACTGAAATGCCTTCTCGCTTTTTATGACATCATTTTTCTTTAATATCGATGCGATGGCTGAAACAGACGAACCGCTCGGAATGTTAATATTCACTGTCGTTTTACTGTCTTTTTCAACAGGTTCAAGCAATGATTTCCCATATAAAAATGCCCCGCCAATGATGAGAAACAGCACAACAATGGAAGACAGTATGATTCTTTTTTTATTAAAAAACGATTTTTTTTGCTGATTGATATACATTAGGTCTCCTCCCATCAGCTCTTATACTACATGATTCATTGTATTTCGGCAATTTATTACAAAATAAGGGCGAAAGAGGCCTGCAACAAGCAGAAAAAAACCGGAGCAGTATAGCTCCGGCTTTGGTTTGGCACGATGACTTATTCTTCGTCTTCGTCCGCTAGGAATGTGTTTAGTGTTTCTTCGATCATATCCCATTCTTCGTCAGTTTCAATCGGGAATAGCTCACCGTTTTCACCGTCTTCGTTTGGCGTGAAGCTGGAAGCAAGAATTTCTACTTCTTCGTCATCTTTTGATTCGATTGGGTAGTACAATACATAAGACTTGCCAAACTCTTCGTTTTCAAATGTAAACAGCACTTCACAAAGCTGTTCATTTCCTTGCTCGTCAACAATTGTAATATTTTTTTCGCCGTGTTCCATTTTTTTCACCTCTGGCTTTAATTTAAGCTGTCGAGATATCCTTGTAAAATCATGACAGCCGCCATCTTATCAATGACTTTTTTTCGTTTTTGCCTGCTTACGTCAGCTGCAATCAGCATTTTTTCAGCCGCCATTGTGGTAAGACGCTCGTCCCACAGCACAACAGGAACATTGTACGTTGTTTCAAGCACTTTAGCAAATGTTTGGCTGGCTTCGCCTCTCGGGCCGACTGTTCCGTTCATGTTCTTAGGAAAGCCGAGCACGATTTTATCTATAGTATAGTCCTTTATCAGTTCAGATAAACGAGATAAACCATAATCGCCTTCCGCTTCATTTATCTTTATGGTCTCAATGCCTTGAGCAGTCCAGCCCATTTCATCGCTCAGAGCTACACCGAGTGTTTTGGTTCCTAAATCGAGTCCTAATATTCTCATTCTTTATTTACGCCTCTTTATGCTGTTCTAAATAAGACTTCACCAATTCCTCGATTAATTCGTCTCTTTCAAGTTTGCGAATTAAATTGCGAGCGTCACGATGCCTAGGAATATAAGCGGGATCACCTGACAGCAAGTATCCGACAATCTGGTTGATTGGATTGTAGCCCTTTTCCTGAAGCGCGTCATACACAGTAATCAGCACCTCATTTACGTTAGTCTCAGCAGAATCATCGGAGAAATTAAATTTCATCGTTTTATCAAACGAGCTCACCGTTTTGCACCTCTTTCCCAAATTCGCAGGCAAAGTTCAGCCTGGGGTCCTAATCTTACCATCATTCTACACTACATGGGCGAATTATAAAACGGATTTCACCCAATCTTCTACAGAAGCCAAAGCTTCCTCTAGTTTTTCCGGCTGTTTTCCGCCTGCCTGCGCCATGTCCGGACGGCCTCCGCCGCCTCCGCCGCAAACTTCCGCAGCTTGTTTAACCAGCTTGCCGGCATGAAGGCCTTTCTCAATAAGGTCCTTTGTGACTCCGGCAGAAATATTTACTTTATCGTTTTGTACCGCACCAAGCACAATCACCGCAGAGCCAATCTTTGCTTTGAGTTCATCAACCATTGTGCGGAGATGGTTCATGTCTTTTGCATTAACTTTTTCCGCAAGCACGTTTACGCCGCCAACTTCTTTTACTTTCGACAGGATCGCTCCTGCTTCCACGTTGCCTAGTTTCGCAAGAAGAGATTCATTTTCTCTTTGTGCTTCCTTCAGTTCTGCCTGCAAAGCCGCGACCCGTTTCGGCACCTCTTTGATATTTGTTTTCAGCTCGTCAGCAGTCTGCTTCAATACAGAAATCTGGCTGTTCATTTCAACGTAAGCGCCTTGCCCCGTTACAGCTTCAATCCGTCTTGTGCCTGCCCCGATTCCAGATTCAGAAACGATTTTAAACAAGCCGATTTCTGCTGTATTTCTGACATGGCAGCCGCCGCACAGCTCTAAACTGTAATCCCCAACTTGAACGACACGGACAATATCGCCATATTTTTCGCCGAACAGAGCCATCGCACCCATTTCTTTTGCCTCAGCGATCGGTTTCAAATCAATATTGACCGGGATGCTCGCCCAAATTTTTTCGTTTACGATTCTTTCAATTTGGTCAAGCTCTTCTTTTGTCACTTGGCCAAAGTGTGAGAAGTCAAAACGAAGACGGTTTTCAGTTACAAGAGAGCCCGCCTGATTGACATGAGTTCCAAGAACATCTTTTAGAGCCTGATGCAATAAATGCGTTGCCGTGTGGTTTTTAATGACGCCGCTTCTCATATGGTCTTCAACTTCAGCAGTAACATGCAAGCCTTTTTGAACAGTACCGCTCTCCACAACACCTTCATGCACATGCTGGCCGTTCGGCGCTTTTTGGACATCTTTAATTCTCACAACTGCCTGCTCGCTGCGGAGATAGCCTTTGTCGCCGATTTGACCTCCGCTTTCTGCATAGAACGGTGTTTCATCAAGAATGAATTGAATGCTTTCGCCTTCATGAGCCTCTTCGATTAATTGGCCGTCCTGAAGAAGCACAATGACATTGGCATCAGCTTTGGTTTGAGAATAGCCGACAAATGTACTTTCATCGGTCACGTCGCGCAATGCGCCGCCCTGCACCTGCATGCTGCCGACATCCTGGCGGGCGTTTCTTGCCCGTTCACGCTGCTGGTTCATTTCTTCCTCAAAGCCTTCATGGTCAACCGTCATGTTCTCGTCTTCAGCGTATTCTTCAGTCAGTTCAACCGGGAATCCATACGTATCATACAGTTTAAACACATCAGCACCTGAGATGACGCTGCTGCCCTTGTCTTTTTCTTTTTTGATCATTTCTGACAGGATCGCAAGCCCTTCATTAAGGGTCTCATGGAACCGTTCTTCCTCGGTTTTAATGACTTTTGCGATGAAATCCGCTTTTTCTTTCACTTCAGGATAGAAATCAGCCATGATTTCTGCGACAACCGGCACTAAATCAAACATGAACGGACGGTGGATGTTGATCGTTTTGGCATAACGGACGGCACGTCGCAATAAGCGTCTTAATACATAGCCGCGGCCTTCATTTGACGGCAGCGCCCCGTCACTGACAGCAAAGGCAACTGTTCTGATATGGTCGGCAATCACTTTAAACGCAGTGTCCTTCACATTGTCTTTGCCGTATGTTTCACCAGAAATCGATTCTGTTGCTTTGATGATCGGAACAAACAAATCGGTATCAAAGTTTGTCGGAACATTCTGGATGACAGATACCATTCTTTCAAGTCCCATGCCTGTATCAATGTTCTTCTTCGGAAGCGGTGTGTACGTGCCGTCAGGGTTATGGTTGAACTCTGAGAACACAAGGTTCCATACTTCTAAGTAACGGTCGTTTTCTCCGCCTGGGTAAAGCTCCGGATCTTCTGGATCATTACCATATGCTTCACCGCGGTCGTAGAAAATCTCCGTGTTCGGTCCGCTCGGCCCTTCACCGATATCCCAGAAGTTCCCTTCCAGACGGATGATTCTTTCTTCAGGAATACCGATTTTTTTCGCCCAAAACTCATACGCTTCTTCATCCTCAGGGTGAACCGTAACTGAGAGAAGCTCTTTGTCGAAGCCGATCCACTTATCGCTCGTTAAAAACTCCCAAGCCCATGTAATGGCTTCTTCTTTAAAATAATCGCCGATGGAAAAGTTTCCGAGCATTTCAAAGAAAGTGTGATGGCGCGCAGTTTTACCTACATTTTCTATATCGTTTGTTCTGATCGCTTTTTGAGCGTTTACGATTCTTGGATTTTCCGGCACGACACGGCCGTCAAAATATTTTTTCAGCGTCGCAACACCGCTGTTGATCCAAAGCAGTGAAGGATCCTCATGAGGCACTAATGACGCGCTTGGCTCTACCGCATGCCCTTTTTCTTTAAAGAAATCCAAAAACATTTGACGCACTTCCGCAGAAGTTAAGTGTTTCATTGTATTTCCTCCTCTATAAAAATCGAAATTCTCTTCAGTGACAGCAAAAAAGCCCTCCCCCTATGCAAACCAACGTTTACACAGGGACGAGAGCTGTCTCGCGGTACCACCCTGATTACGGGCTTCATTCGCCCGTCACCTTAAACCCTGTAACGCAGGATGTGCGGCAGTGATTAACTGCACTCAGGATTAGCTTCCTCCGATCTTCTGCTAAAGCTCCTTTCAGCTTATGGAGCTTCTCTCTTTAACAGGGCTTCGGCGTACTCAGATCCGTCACTCGAGATTCGTATGTATTCTACGAGAAATTATAGACAAGCGGCACGCCAATGTCAATGCTCTGTCCTCATCCGCAAAAAATGGATCATCATCACTTTTAAAACAGCCGTCGCAGGAACAGCCAGAATCATCCCGACGATTCCCGCAAGCTCCCCTCCGGCGAGGAGCGCAAGCATGATTACGACCGGATGCATTTTAAGGCTTCTGCCGACAATGAACGGACTAAGGATATTGCCTTCCATAAACTGCAGAATAAACACCGTAATCACCACAACAAGAACCGCCTTCACTGAGATCGTCATCGCAATTAACAATGCAGGAACAGCTCCAATGAAAGGCCCAAAATACGGAATGACATTCGTGATCCCAGAGATAAGGCCGAGTATCAGCGGATACGGAAGCCCAAATACCCAGAACGTAAAGCCGGCAATCACGCCGAGAATCAAGCAGACCAAAAGCTGCCCGCGGATGTAATCTCCAAGAGAGTCATCCACATCGCGCAAAAAGGCGCTGCCTCGCTTTCTCCACGACTTCGGAGTCAGGTACCATACCGTCTTTTTCATTAGCTCAATGTCCTTTACCATATAAAACACAAGAAAAGGGATCGTTGCCGCAATTAAGAAATAATCAAGCACGTTTCGGATTCCGCTGATCGCACCCTCGATCGTTCCAGCAAAAAACGCCTCCGTCTGGCTGATCATTTTATCTATACGGTGATGCATACCATCAGGCCAATCATCCGTATGATTATGCACATGAAGAAGGAGCCCGTTATACGTTTCGGCAAACATCGGTATATTTTCTGACAACTCCGTCAGCTGCACGATGAGAACAGGCACCCCCTTATACAGCGCCCAGCCAATCCCGCCAAAAAAAAGAACATAAATCACCAAGATGCTCAAAGTCCTAGGCAATCCTTTGCCATGCAGCCATTCCGTGACCGGAAGCAATAAATAAGATATAAAAATGGAAATAATCAAAGGAATAAAGATCGTTTTTATGACGTACCAAAAGGGTGTCCATAACATATCAAGCATAAAAAAGACGTAGACTGTTAACAGAACCAGCAAACAAATGGCCACCCATAACAAAAGCTGCACCGGTTTTTGAAGCATCTGCTTTCACCTCACCTATATCTTTTGAGGTTTACACAGAATTATTCTTTTATGTTTTCAGCCAGTCATAAGTCGTGGACATTTTTTCAGATCGTTTAGTGTGTTTTTAAATCCGCTATGCTATTTGAAATTACCTGAAGCGGCTGATAGAAGCGTCGTGCTCCACCAGGATGAGCTACACTGACTTTGTTCTTTTCATGCCGCAAGCGCTCCGCTGCATGGTTCCGCCCATTAGATACATCGCTTGCTGTTGTGATTGCTCTGCCCGAACTGATCAGACGGCGGTTATTTTTTTCGATCTTTTTACTTACGGCATTTATGTATGTGGCAGTCAATTACTTCCTTTCTGTCCGGCAAATATAGAAAAGGATACTCTTTAGAGAGTATCCTTTTTGCATTAAAACATTTTCATCATTCTTCTTCTCATCCGCTTCATGCTTCGATTATTCAGCATGTCAGATTGAGTCGCCATTCGGTACACGAGAGCTCCGGCTCCCATTGCCAAAAGAGAAGTCATCGTCCGATTCATCCTGCGCATCTCCTTTCATGATTAAAAATTGATGCTGCGTTCATCCTCAGAAAACAAATCATCCAAGCTGCTTAACGTTCCGTCTTCTTCCACCTGATGAGTTGCAATTTTCCCTTTCGCCACTGTCAGCTCAATAAAACAGCCCCAGCAATAATATTGGTTCACGCCGATTTTCCCGATATCCTTACTTTTGCAATTCGGGCATATAAGCATATCTCACACCTCTATCCGTTCAGAACGATCTCGTCTTTCCGCACCTCGACAAGCGAATCCGCTCTTTGGATCTGGCGCTTGCTTCCCGCCAGGTCAGAAAAGAAACCGTCCGAGAGTTCATATGCTACGATTATGCCCCTGTCCAAACAAAAGTATACATCTTCCAGCATCCCCAATATATCCCCCTCTTGCGATTTCACAAGCTTCATTTTCATCTGTTCGTATGTGAAGCATGATTTCGGAAGAGGCAGAAGCTGTTCTGAACTGACCGAAGCCAATATGCGGTCATCAAGAACGGAAGAGATATCACACGCCCGTAATAGCGCATGATGATGATGCAAAAACCGTTTTTGTGCAAGAATAAACCCGAGACAATCTCCCTGCAGAGAAAAACAAATATCAGAAATTGCCCCGAGATAACAAGAAGTTCGTTCTGAGTATACTGGGAATCCTTCTACTTCATGGCATGTTCTCAAAGTGTGATCAACCACCTTTTGTTGAACAGGCTTAGGTTTTGCTTTGCGCCTTAGACTCATACGATGAAATCAATTCCACTGCAAATGAAAAAAACTCCCGCTTACACGGGAGCATGTTTATAGCTGTTCTTCTTTCATAAAATCAAATGGTGTAATGCCTTCCATGCCAATATTGGCGTCGTGTACGCTGAATGGGAGCTCTTTTTGGAGAGCCTCAAGCTCGGCATCCATTTCCTCAACCTGTACGGACAGCCTGTTTTTTAAGGAGGTCTGTCTGACAGTTGCATCATTATTTTTAACGCCCCAATCCAGCGCCTCCTCTTCCCCGCATAAAATGAGAAATTTCTTCGCTCTTGTAATCGCGGTATAAAGAAGGTTTCTTCTGAGCATTCTATAGTAGCCTTTCACAACAGGCAAAACCACAATCGGAAATTCACTTCCCTGCGATTTATGAATAGAACAGCAATACGCATGGGTAAATTGATTAAAATCTTTTTTCGTAAACGTCATTTCATTGCCATCAAAAGAAACGACGGCCATGTCTTCTTTTTCTGTATTTTCCTTTGCATAAAATATCGACGTAATTTCGCCAATATCTCCGTTGAATACATTGTTTTCCGGCTGATTGACAAGCTGCAAAATTTTATCTCCGGTTCTGTAGACAACATCCCCGAACTTCAATTCTCTCCGTTTTTCTTTCGGAGGATTTAAAATGTCCTGCAGCATCACATTCAACTCATTGATGCCGGCTTTTCCTCTGTACATCGGAGCGAGGACCTGAATGTCCTTTGCCGTATAGCCTTTTTTCAATGCATTGGCGACAACCTTTTCAACAACTTCTTTAATTTGCGAGCCTCCGCAGCGAATAAAGGATCGGTCCTTTGTGGGGGCAGTCAAATTGTTCGGCAGCAATCCATTTTTCATCTGGTGGGCAAGCTCGACGATTGATGACCCCTCAGCCTGGCGGTAGATGTCTGTCAGTCTCACCGTGGGAATCACCTGGGATGCCAGTAGGTCTCTCAGCACTTGGCCCGGACCTACAGAAGGCAGCTGGTCTTCGTCTCCGACAATGATGATTTGGATATGATCAGGGATCGCCTTGAATAGATGGTTCGCCAGCCATATATCAAGCATGCTGGCTTCATCAATTATTAACAGCTTCCCTTCAATCGGCTCATCCTCTGTATGGGAAAAGCCTTCAGCGCCGTTCCAGCCAAGCAGCCTGTGTATCGTGACTGCAGGAAGTCCCGTTGATTCACTCATTCGTTTTGCTGCTCTCCCTGTCGGAGCGGCCAAAACAATCGGAAAAGCCTCATCCTTTTTATAAGCTGACGGGTCTAGTGACACACCGTGAAGCTCTCCGTAGAGCTCGACAATCCCTCTGATAACCGTCGTTTTCCCTGTTCCCGGGCCGCCTGTTAAAAGAAGCATCGGCGAGGAAAGGGCTTTTTGAATCGCTTCCTTCTGGCTGGGAGCATACTGAACGTTCATCCGTTCTTCCAATTCCCCCAAAGCGAGCAGAAATTCTGATTCGGGAAACTGGTCATCATATTCAGTTTGGCTTGCGATATGTTTCACTCGCTTAGCAACGTTTTGTTCTGCGTAAAACAGCGATGGGAAATAACAGCGTCCATCTTCTATGACAATGTCTTTATTTTCTCCAAGAGCAATAATCGCGTTAGCGGCATCCATTTCTGTGATGCGCTGATCTTCTCTTGCTGACTGGTTTAACAGTGACTGGGTATCGATGATCAGCTGCTCCGTTTCTATGTACGTGTGCCCCTCTGACAGACAAGTCGTTTCAAGCGTGTACAGAATCGCAGCTTTTACCCGCTCAGGATGGTTACCCGAAAGACCCATTCTGCTGCCCAGCTCATCCGCTTTTCCAAACCCGATGCCTTCTACGTCCTTCACAAGCTGATAAGGATTTTCTTGAATCTTTTCAAGCGTCTCGGATTCATAGGCTTGATAGATTTTCATGGACAGCTGCGGGCCAAAGCCAAACTGGTTCAGGGAAATCATGATTTGCTCCAGCCCCTGATGCCGCTGCAAGGCACCGGCCAGCGTGTCTGCTTTCTTTTTTGAGAGCCTCGGAACATCATAAAGCACTGAAGCGTCAGCCAATATTTTGTTAATGGCGCTGTCGCCCAGCTTTTTCACAATTTCTTCAGCTGTTTTTTTGCCGATTCCCTCGAATAAATCACTCGATAAATATTGTATGATGCCTTCCTTAGTCGTCGGTATCTCTTTTTTAAAATGCTCCGCTTGAAATTGGAGCCCGAATTTCGGGTGTGTTACGATCTTTCCGTAAAACGTGTAGGTCTCTTCTTCTTGAAGCGCAGGGAAGTAGCCCGTCACGGATACGGCTTTATCTTCTATGGCTTCGGAGGTCTCTGTTACTTTCACTTTCAGAACCGTATATAAATTGGTGTCATTATGATAGATGACTGTGTTAACTGTCCCTTTTAAATAGGGCTCTTCCTCCAGTTTAAGCTGATCCGGATGCTGCTGCACGAGCTGTCCCTCCTCCTGTGCCTGTTATGATGGGTCGATCAGTTTTTTAGCATGAAGCGCAAGCATATGATCTGGCTGGATATCGATCGCCTTGTCCAGCATTTCCAGCGCTTTTTCTCGGTTTTCTTTATAAGCATAAGCGACACCGGCATTATAAAATGCATCTGCATGCCCGGGGTCTTGCTCTGTTACAGCTGCGAACTGGCTGAGCGCTTCGTCCAGCATGCCCTCATTGGCTAAGCACATCCCGAATTGAAAGCGTGCTTCCGTATCGTTTTCATTCAGCTCAACCGCTCTTTGTAAATATGGCAGTGCAAGCTTAGGCTGTTCGAGCTTGACAAGAACCGTTCCGAGCATGTAAAACAGGTCGCCGTTTTCCATCCCCGCACGAAGCGCTTTTTCAAACATGTCTTTCGCTTCTTTGTACATTTCTTTTACAACATAAACATTTCCTGCTCCATAATAAGCAGTGGCTGCGCTATTGTCTAATTCAAGCGCTTTATCATAAAACGCAAGCGCACGTTCCAGCTCGTTTACGGATGAAAGCAGGTTGGCAAAATTGATATACGGAATCGCGTCTTCTTTATTTTCTTCAATCGCTTTTGTAAATGCCTCTGCCGCTTTCTCGTAATCGCCTTCCTGCATCGCCTCTATACCGAGTTGATTATAATCCACCGATCATCTTCCTTTCACTAAAAAACCCCAACTCAGTGTTGAGGTTTTTCATCTTTTATACGTACCACAATTTTGTTCCGTCTTTGTACACATCATCAATTGTCCCGCCGCCAAGGCATTCTTCACCGTCATAGAAGACAACGGCTTGTCCCGGCGTTACAGCTCTGACTTGTTCATCAAAGATGACTTCCGCTTCACCTTCACCAGTCATGCGCACCGTCACTTTATGATCTTCTTGGCGGTAACGGAATTTAGCCGTGCAGGAAATCTCTTCGCCCTTCATGATATCCGAACGTACCCAGCTGATATTTGTTGCTGTGATTTTGTCGGAATATAAAAGCGGGTTATGGAACCCTTGATCTACGTAGAGGATGTTCTTTTCAAGATCTTTCCCTACCGCAAACCACGGCTCGCCGCTTCCGCCGATGCCAAGGCCGTGACGCTGTCCGATCGTGTAGTACATCAACCCGTCATGGCGGCCTTTAACTTCGCCGTCCATCGTCATCATATCGCCCGGCTGTGCAGGGAGATATTGGCTGAGAAACGTTTTAAAGTTACGCTCGCCGATAAAGCAGATGCCTGTACTGTCTTTTTTCGTCGCCGTTGCAAGTTCTGCTTCTTTGGCGATTTCACGCACACGGCTTTTTTGAAGTTCGCCGATCGGGAACATGACTTTGCTCAGCGTATCTTCTGTCAGCTGATTCAAAAAGTACGTTTGATCCTTGTTTTCATCAATGCCGCGCAGCATTCTGACTTTTCCGCCGCTTCTGTCTACTCTTGCATAGTGGCCAGTCGCTAAATAGTCAGCGCCAAGTGACAATGCATGCTCCAAAAAGGCCTTGAATTTAATTTCTTTGTTGCACAGTACATCCGGGTTTGGTGTTCTGCCTGCTTTATATTCATCAAGGAAGTATTGGAATACCTTCTCATAATATTGCTTTTCAAAGTTTACGGCATAATACGGGATTCCGATTTGGTTGCAGACGCGGATCACATCTTCATAATCCTCTGTCGCCGTGCAAAAACCGTTTTCGTCCGTGTCATCCCAGTTTTTCATAAAGATTCCGATTACATCATAGCCCTGTTCTTTTAACAGCAGGGCCGCCACAGATGAGTCTACTCCGCCGGACATGCCGACGACGACTCTTGTATCCTCCGGCCGTTTTTCCATTTCATTCACTCCAATAACTAAGCCGCCTTATTGTGTCAGTCGTTTGACAACGTCGGCCACATGTTTGGCAGCAGTTTTCACTTGCTCAGCCGTATTGCCGAGGCCGAAGCTGATTCGAATAGAGGACGTCAGCCTGTCACTCTCTTCTCCGAACATAGCAGTCAGAACATGTGACGGCAGGACTGAACCGGCCGTGCACGCTGAACCGCTTGAGACAGCGACACCCGCCATATCAAGATTGACCAGCAGCGCTTCCACTGACACACCGGGGAAATAAAGATTCAGAACATGGGGCAGACTATGCTCTTTGTCCCCGTTGATTTCGAATGCCACACCTGCATCTTTAAGCGTGTCGGCAAAGATTGCTTTAAACGATTGATACTTCTCGTTTTTTTCGTCCCGTTCTTCACTTGACAGCTTAATCGCTTCTTTCAGCCCGACAATGCCCGGAACATTTTCTGTTCCGGCACGGCGTTTTCTTTCTTGCTCTCCTCCGAATAATAGCGGTGAAAGCTTCACATCTTTACTCGCATATAAAAAGCCTGTCCCTTTTGGCCCGTTGAGCTTGTGCCCAGAAACAGACAGAAGATCAATATGGCTGTTTTTCACATCAATTGGCAGCAACCCGAACGCCTGAACAGCATCGGTATGAAAATACGCTTTGTGTTCCTTCAGCAGCTCACCGATTTCATCGATCGGCTGCACTGTTCCGACTTCATTATTTCCATACATCACTGTCACAAGGATTGTATCATCACGCAGTGCTTCTTTCACCTGTTTTGCACTGACTCTTCCATTTTGGTCAACGTCCAGATACGTTATGTCAAATCCGTCTTCCTCAAGTTTTTCACATGTGTGAAGCACAGCATGATGTTCAATTTTTGTCGTGATGATATGTCTGCCCAGATCTTTACGTGCAAGCGCGGTTCCCATAATCGCCAAGTTATCAGCTTCCGTGCCCCCGCTTGTAAAAATGATCTCCTGCTCTGCCGCTCCGATTTCTGCTGCGATCTGCACTCTTGCTTCATCCACCCATTTTCGAGATTCTCTGCCAAATGAGTGAATACTGGATGGATTACCGAAACTTCCTGAAAAATGCGGTATCATTTTTTCCAGCACGCGCTCATCCATCGGAGATGTTGCGGCATGATCTAAATAAATCCGTTCCATAATGTTTACACCTCTGATCTAAATATAGAACATATAAGCTTCTTGCTCTCCGTCTGTATAGCTGGCAAGATCCTCTAATGTTGTACTGTCTAAAACCTCTTTTACAGCGTCTCGGATGCGAATCCAAAGTTCACGCTTGGCAGGCTCCTCATCTTCCAGCACTTCAACAGGGCTGATCGGCCCCTCTAGCACACGGATAATATCTCCCGCCGTAATGGCATCCGGCTCACTGCCTAATACATATCCGCCATATGCGCCTCTGATGCTTTTCACTAAACCGGCATTACGGAGCGGCGATACCAGCTGCTCCAAATAATGCTCGGACAAATTATTCGTCTGTGCGATGCTTTTTAATGAAGTCGGGCCTTCACCATGCTTTTTTGCAAGCTCGATCATAATGGTGAGCCCGTATCTTCCCTTAGTTGATATTTTCAACATGAACACCTCTGTTATTTCATGATTTTTCACATTTATAATGGTAATTTCTATATGTTTCGTCCGTTTATTATCTAATAGACCAACTGTTATTATAACATACCTTCAGCGAATTTTCATTGAGGCAAAAGGAAACGGGCCTTTCCCCTTTTCTAATGTACGGTTTTCCGTTACCCTGTAATTAAGTAAGGAGAGATGATAGATGAAGCCATTGGCATATCGGATGCGTCCGACAAAAATAGAGGATATTATCGGCCAGCAGCATCTGGTGGCTGAAGATAAAATTATCGGCAGAATGGTCCAGGCAAAACATTTGTCATCCATGATTTTGTACGGGCCTCCCGGAATTGGAAAAACATCAATCGCCACAGCAATCGCCGGTTCGACAAGTATTGCTTTTCGAAAGCTGAATGCTGTCATTAACAATAAAAAAGATATGGAAATCGTCGCCCAAGAAGCCAAAATGTCAGGCCAGGTGATTTTGATTCTGGATGAAGTCCACAGGCTGGATAAAGGAAAACAAGATTTTCTATTGCCCTATTTAGAAAATGGGATGATCATTTTGATCGGAGCAACCACGGCTAACCCGTATCATGCCATTAATCCGGCGATCAGAAGCCGGACCCAGATTTTTGAGCTTGAGCCGTTAACACCTGAACTGATCAAACAAGCGCTGGAAAGGGCCCTTCATGATGAACATCGAGGCCTCGGCACATATTCTGTATCCATTGATGATCAGGCGATGGAGCATTTTGCTCACGGATGCGGAGGAGATGTCCGCTCCGCTTTAAATGCACTTGAGCTGGCCGTGTTGTCAACGAAGGAGTCAGCAGACGGTGTGATTCATATTACATTAGAAACCGCGGAAGAATGTCTGCAGAAAAAGAGCTTTTCTCACGATAAAGATGGTGATGCGCATTATGATGTGCTGTCCGCTTTTCAAAAATCGATCCGCGGCTCTGATGCCAACGCTGCTCTTCACTATTTGGCAAGATTAATTGAAGCCGGTGATCTGGAGAGCATCGCAAGACGCCTCCTCGTCATCGCCTATGAAGATATCGGCTTAGCAAGTCCGCAAGCCGGTCCTAGAGTGCTACACGCTATTCAGACCGCTGAGCGAGTCGGTTTTCCCGAAGCGCGAATCCCGCTGGCCAACGCAGTCATTGAGCTTTGCCTCTCACCGAAATCAAACTCAGCCATTCTGGCAATTGATGAGGCTCTGGCTGATATCAGAGCCGGAAAAATCGGTGATGTACCGAAGCATTTAAAGGACGCGCATTATAAAGGAGCTCAGGAATTAGGAAGAGGAATCGACTATAAATACCCGCACAATTACGACAATGGATGGGTCGAACAGCAATATCTCCCTGATCCTTTAAAGAATAAGCAATACTACAAGCCGAAACAGACAGGAAAGTTCGAATCCGCCTTAAAGCAGGTGTACGACAAATTAATGAAAAGAAAATAAAACAAAAACAGCCTTGCTCTTCAAGGCTGTTTTTAATGCGTTATTTATCTTTTACGCGTTTGATTTCAATGTCTTTTAAAAGATCCATGACAACATGTCCGCCCATAATCAAACCTGCGACTGACGGCACAAACGCATTAGAGGATGGCGGCATTTTTGCTTTACGGATTTTCGCTTCGTCATTTCCCACTTCTTTTCTGACATCTTCCCGAATGACAATCGGGCTTTCGTCAGAGAAAATCACTTGAACGCCTTTTTTGATGCCCTCTTTGCGTAATCTCGTACGGACGACCTTCGCAATTGGATCAGTGTGCGTTTTTGAAATATCTGCGATTTGAAAGCGTGTCGGGTCCGTTTTGTTCGCGGCACCCATGCTGGAAATGAGCGGAATATCCCGTTTCAGACATTCTTTCATTAAATGGATTTTATAATGAATCGTGTCTGACGCGTCAATGACATAGTCGAGATTATAGTCAAAAAATTGCTCATACGTTTCTTCCGTATAGAACATTTTTAACGAGATCACTTCGCACTCCGGATTAATGTCAGCGATCCGCTCCTTCATTAAATCAACTTTCGGCTGTCCGACAGTTGAAAGCAGCGCGTGAAGCTGTCGGTTTACATTTGTAATGTCCACATCATCTTTGTCGACAAGCAGAATGCGGCCGACGCCTGACCGCGCGAGAGCTTCCGCCGCGAACGACCCTACTCCGCCAACCCCAAGCACAGCCACCGTGCTGTTTTTCAGCGTTTCAAGGCCTTCTTTTCCGATAGCTAATTCATTGCGTGAAAACTGGTGTAACAAGAACCTCACTCCACATTCGTATTCTGGTTTCATCTATAAAATGGCTGATTCATGAGCAGCCGTTTTTCTGCGCACAAAAAATAAAGTCCCAATAGTGCCGTTGCAGCTTTCCTTTGTTTTGAACCCGCTCTCAGCAGGTGGGTGCCCTCTTTTAAATCTTGTAAGTCCTCTTTACCGAATGAAAAGAGGCATGTACGCCATTTAAAAATGCGGGCTCCCAAATCAAAAAAATGTTCGGTCAAAACTAGGTGTACAACTAACACATCAGGACTTTATTTAACTTGTCAAAATCATATCACAGACGATTTTGATTTTCAAGAATCGAACTGCACATTCAGTTCTTAACTTTTTTCTTGATAGAAAGATGAAGCTCATCAAGCTGAGCATCGCTTACTTCGCCTGGCGCTTCTGTCATCAAGCAGCTTGCGCTTGCCGTTTTCGGAAATGCAATCGTATCTCTCAGGTTCGTACGTCCAGCTAGAAGCATAACGAGACGGTCTAAGCCGAGTGCGATTCCGCCGTGCGGAGGAGCGCCGTATTCAAATGCTTCCAGCAGGAATCCGAACTGTTCAGCCGCTTCTCCTGGTGAGAAGCCGAGAAGCGCAAACATTTTTTCCTGAATATCCTTTTCGAAAATACGGATTGAACCGCCGCCAAGCTCATAGCCGTTTAAAACGAGGTCATAGGCTTGTGCTTTCATGTCTTCAGGCGCTGTTTCAATCAGCTCAAGGTCTTCGCGGACAGGCATTGTGAACGGATGGTGCGCTGCGTAAAAACGGCCTTCTTCCGGATCATGCTCTAATAGCGGCCAGTCGATGACCCATAAGAAATTGAACAATTTTTCATCAATCAGTCCGCGTTCCTTCCCAAGCTTTAAGCGCAGGGCGCCGAGTGATGCGGCTACAACTTCGAATTGATCCGCTCCGAACAGCAGCAAATCACCTTCAGCAGCATCAAGTGCTTCAATCAGCTTAGACTGCTTTTCTTCATCAAAGAATTTAGCGATCGGGCCTTTCACTCCGTCTGCCTCAACTTTCACCCAGGCAAGCCCTTTTGCCCCGTAGTTTGCAGCAAAAGCGCCAAGAGCGTCGATGTCTTTTCTGGAGTAGTCGCCGGCACCGCCTTTTACGTTGATGGCTTTGACCACGCCGCCGTTTGCTACAGCTGATGAGAACACTTTAAATTCCGTATCCTTTACAGTGTCAGACACATCCGTCAAAAGCATGTCAAAACGCGTATCCGGTTTATCAGAACCGTACTTGTTCATTGCTTCGTCATACGTCATTCGAGGAAGAGGAAGCTTAAGTTCCGCACCTTTTGTTTCACGCATAACCTTTGCCATCATCTCCTCAGCCAATGACATAATGTCTTCCTGGCTCATAAAGGACATTTCAATATCAATTTGCGTAAACTCAGGCTGGCGGTCCGCACGCAAGTCTTCATCGCGGAAACAGCGGGCAATTTGATAATATCGTTCAATGCCTGATACCATCAGAAGCTGTTTAAATAGCTGCGGGGACTGCGGCAGCGCGTAGAACTCACCTTCATGCACACGGCTCGGCACCAAGTAGTCACGTGCGCCTTCAGGAGTGCTTCCTGTTAAAATCGGCGTTTCAATATCAAGAAACCCGTTTTCATCTAAAAAGCTGCGAACAGCTTTCGTCACGTTATGGCGCAGCTGCATCGTCTGGAACATAGCCGGTCTGCGCAAATCTAAGTAACGGTGTTTTAAACGAACGTCCTCTGATACCTCTTCTGCTTGATCAGAAATCGCAAATGGAGGTGTCTTTGCAGCATTTAATACGTTCACTCCATCAGCATGTATTTCGATCGCGCCTGTTTTCAAATTCGGATTAACTGTCCCCTCTTCACGCGCCACCACTTTCCCTTGAATATCAAGCACGTATTCATTTCTGATGCCTTCCGCAATAGCAAGCGCTTCTTTTGACACATCAGGGTTAAAAACGACTTGAACAATTCCCGTACGGTCACGCAAGTCAATAAAAATCAATCCGCCGAGGTCCCGTCTTTTTTGGACCCAGCCTTTCAGCGTTACAGATTCACCGATTGCTTGTTCAGTTATTTCACCGCAATAATATGTTCTACCAAACAATGTGTTCCACTCCTTATCCCTTTTGGTTTGCCTTCATTACATGTATAAATTCATCAAGTGCCACTTCAATCTGTTCGCCCGTCTGTGCATCCTTTACATTGATTTTGTTTTGGGCCAGCTCATCTTCACCCAAAATCGCAATAAATCTCGCATTCAAGCGGTCAGCTGTCTTAAACTGGCCTTTCATTTTCTTATTTTCATAATCGATTTCACTGGAAATGCCTGCTTCTCTCAGTTTGTACACCAATGAAACAGAATAATCCTTTGCTTTTTCGCCGAGTGTGACGATATAGCAGTCGATCCCCTTATCAACAGGCAGCTCTCTTTTTTCAGCATCAATTGCGGCAAGCAGGCGTTCGATGCTCATCGCAAATCCGATGCCCGGTGCTTCAGGTCCGCCGATCTGTTCGACAAGTCCGTCGTAGCGTCCGCCGCCGGCAAGTGTCGTAATCGCGCCGAAGCCCTCCGCATTGCTCATAATTTCAAATGCGGTGTGGTTGTAATAATCCAGCCCCCTCACAAGGTTCGGATCAATTTCATACGAAATGCCAAGATCGTTTAAGTATTGTTTCACTTTCTCAAAATAAGCGGCTGATTCTTCATTTAAATATGTCAAAATCGAAGGTGCCGATTTCATCAGCTCATGATCACGGTCTTTTTTGCAGTCCAAAATTCTAAGCGGATTTGTGTGCAGCCGTGACTGGCAGTCTGAACAAAATTCTTCGATGCGAGGCTCGAAGTGTTTCACGAGCGCTTCTCTGTAGCTTTTGCGGCTAGCTTGATCGCCGAGGCTGTTTATGACAAGCTTAACGTTTTCTAAACCTGCTTTTTCATAAATACTCATCGCAAGCGCCATCACTTCAGCGTCTATTGCTGGGTCTTTCGAGCCAATCGCTTCAATTCCAAACTGATAAAACTGGCGGTAACGGCCCGTCTGAGGACGTTCATAACGGAACATCGGCCCTACATAATAAAGCTTTGTCGGCTGTACAGGATTCGCGAACAGCTTGTTTTCATTAAAAGCGCGAACCGCAGCAGCTGTTCCCTCCGGACGAAGCGTCAGGCTTCTGCCTTTGCGGTCCTCGAAGGTATACATTTCTTTTTGTACGATATCTGTTGATTCTCCGACGCCTCTGGCAAACAGTTCTGTATGCTCAAAAATCGGTGTGCGGATTTCTTTATATTGATAAGTGCGGCAAGTGTCTCTCATAATTTGTTCAACAAACTGCCAGCGATCTGATTCTCCAGGCAGAATATCCTGTGTTCCTCTTGGAATGTTATATCCCATAAGTAGACCTCCTTATGTATTCCTTTTAAAATATACAATTGTCGTTCATGATGAAAATGAAAAAAACTCCCGCCCCTACTATACATGATAGTAGGGACGAGAGTTATACCCGTGGTGCCACCCTAGTTGGAATATGTTCATATTCCCGCTCGATCCTTTAACGCAGGTTCACGTTCACTGCCTAATGACGTTATTCACGCGTTCAGCAGGAAACCTCCGGAGTGTTGTTTCGAGAAAGACGCAATGGGATCCGCTTTCAGCCTGGGGCGGGTTCCTCTCTAGCCATGCAATCTGACCTACTCTTCTCCATTATTGGTTCAAATCTTTCATCATTTGCTATGTACTCAATTTCTATTATAATAATGGGATTGGGGTTCTCTGTCAAGCTTTATTCCGGTTGTTTTTCCTCAGCGCTGCTTCTTTGGACATAAGACCAAATTCAGATGCTGTTTCCGTTAGATAACCAGTCGTATCGGGATCTGCGTGATCGCTGTAATGCAGATTTGCTTCACCGTCTTGAAATGCCCGTCCCATTTTTGGATGATATTTCATGATTTGCACACCTTTTTGATTGTATTTACGCTTAGTATAAACAAATCATTTTATTTTTATTTAAAAATCAGAAAGGACTTTACGATATTAAACAAGAATGCTTTTTTAATGATCATCTGAAAGGAGGACACAATGAGCAAGAAATACTTTGTCCTTATTGTATGTATTATTTTCACCGGAGCGCTTATCCCGACTTTTTCATCCGTTACAGCCGCTCAAGGAGAAGCAGTCATCGCAACAGATGAAATGAATGTCAGAAGCGGCCCGGGGCTTAGCTACGGCATTACAGCGGAAGTAAAAAAGGGAGAACGCTATCCCATTTTAAAGGAAGATGGAGACTGGGTGCAGATCCAGCTTGGTTCCGGAGAAAAAGGCTGGGTAGTCTCCTGGCTTATTACAAAGGAAGATCAGGCCAGCACAAGCTCTTCAGGAAGCAGTGACACTGTGACATCAACAGACCCCGATCTGCGGATGAGAACCGGCCCGGGTACTTCATACGAAGTTATCGGCAAATTCCCGCAAGGCAGCCAAGCATCTGTCATTGATAAAGATTCTGGCTGGATCAAGATTTCCTATCAAAATGCCACCGGATGGGTGTCATCTGAGTATGTCACGTCAGGAGGCAGCAGTTCAGCATCTAATGAGAGTGACCAAGCCGAGGATTCCGGTGCGTCAACGACGGGAACAGTCGGTGTTTCTTCACTAAATGTAAGAGCCTCCGCCTCACATGACGCGGCAATTATAACAAAACTTGACCGCGGAACGAAACTGACGGTTCTCAACGAGAAAAATGGCTGGGCTCACATTGAGGTGAATGGGCTGAAAGGCTGGGTTGCAAGCCATTACCTTTTGACTAATTCTGATCCAGCTGAGAATTCGGCAAATGCAGGCAGTTCGTCCCCCGCTAAAAAAGCCTATATTATGTACGGAGGAACGAATTTAAGAAGCGATGCGTCAACATCAGCTTCGATCGTTGAGCGTGCTGCCAAAGGAGATTCATACGCCATTACCGGTTCAAAAGGAAGCTGGTATGAAATCAAGCTTGATAACGGGCAGACTGCTTATGTAGCCAATTGGGTGGTCCAAACATCTAAAAGCGCAGAAGAAGCAGGTGAACCGCCAGTCTCTGATTCCCCGTCTGGAAACGGCTCTCTCAACAATAAAACGATTATTGTTGACCCAGGACACGGCGGAAAAGACAGCGGAACAATCGGGTATTCGGGGAAATTCGAGAAAAACCTGACGATCAAAACGGCAAAACTGCTCGCCAGCAAACTTAGATCGGCTGGAGCCGATGTATATGTGACACGCCAGGATGATACCTTTGTCAGCCTGCAGTCACGGGTCTCCACGTCTCACTATCGCAACGCTGACGCCTTTATCAGCATTCACTATGACAGCTATGCGGATACCTCTACAAGAGGCAGTACTGCTTACTACTACAGCCCTGCCAAAGATCAGGAACTCGCATCAGATGTACACTCTGAAGTGGTGAAGCGGTCTTCCATTCCAGATCGCGGCGTGTTATTCGGGGATTATTATGTGCTCCGGGAAAACAGACAGCCCGCTATGCTGTATGAGCTGGGATATGTAAGCCATCCGCAGGAAGAAGCCATTGTACATAGCAATTCATACCAAGAAAAAGTAACAGATGGGATCGAAAGCGGATTAGAGAAGTACTTCCAATAAAAAAAGCTGCCTCTTGGCAGCTTTTTTTATTTTGAATCCATTATAAGCGTGACCGGTCCGGAGTTTGTAAGCTGAACATCCATCATGGCTCCAAACGTTCCGGTCTCTACTTTGATTCCTTTTTCACGAAGCAGGTCATTCCATTTTTCATAAAGACCTAAAGCTTTATCAGGTTTGGCCGCATTCATGTAGTTCGGCCGGCGCCCTTTTTTCGTATCTCCATAAAGCGTAAATTGTGAGACAGATAAAATTTCTCCTCCTATATCTAAAAGAGACAGATTCATTTTTCCTTCACTGTCATCGAAAATACGGAGATTGACAACTTTATCGGCTAAATAAACTGCATCCTCTTCTGTGTCATCGTGAGTGATGCCGACCAGCACCATGAGGCCTTGTCCAATTTTGCCGACGACCTCTTCGTCCACTGTAACGCTTGCTTCTGTTACTCGCTGAACAACTAATCTCATTTTCTAACCCCTTTAGTTCATGACGCGGCGCACAGAGTAGATATCTCTAATCTGTTTAATACGCTCGACGACTTTGTGCAAGTGATTGATGTTCTGAATAAAAATCGCCATATGAATGGTTGCCACTTTATTGCGATCCGATTTGCCAGAGACAGATGAAATATTTGTTTTTGTTTCGTTCACTGCCTGAAGCACCTCGTTCAGCAATCCGCGACGGTCGTACCCAAGAATCTCTATCTCAACATTGTATTCCTTGCGCTTTTGAACCTGTGACTCATGTTCCCACTCTACCGGGATCAGCCGCTCTTGGGCTTCATTCGTTTTGACATTCGGACAATCTTCGCGATGGACCGAAACCCCTCTGCCTTTTGTGATAAAGCCGACAATATCATCACCCGGCACAGGATTGCAGCATTTTGATAAACGGACAAGGAGGTTGTCGATGCCCTTGACGCGAACACCAGCTTCCCGTTTTCTTCCTTGAGGGTATGGCTTAGGTTCCCCAGTGACTTCCTGAACGATCTTTTCCTGCTCTTCCTGATCGCGCTGTTTTCTCTCTTTTTCTGTTAGGCGGTTTGCCACCTGCAGAGCTGTAATGCCGTTGTAGCCGACCGCTGCGTACATATCTTCTTCATTTGAGAAATTAAATTTGTCAGCAACCTTTTGAATATTCTCCGGTGTTAAGACATCCTTCAATTCAAAATCCAGGTTTTTTATTTCTTTTTCGACCAGTTCACGGCCTTTTTCGACATTTTCTTCACGTCGCTGTTTCTTAAAGAATTGACGGATCTTATGCTTCGCTTGGGATGTTTGGGCAAGCTTCACCCAATCCTGGCTCGGACCATAGGAATGCTTAGAAGTGAGAATTTCAACGATATCACCCGTCCGAAGCTTATGGTCAAGCGTAACCATTTTTCCGTTCACTTTGGCACCGATTGTTTTATTGCCGATTTCAGAGTGAATCCGGTAAGAAAAATCAATCGGAACAGAACCGGACGGAAGCTCGATTACATCTCCTTTTGGCGTAAAGACATACACCATGTCAGAGAACAAATCAATTTTGAGCGATTCCATAAATTCTTCTGCATCTGTCGATTCATTTTGAAATTCTAAAATTTCACGGAACCAAGAAAGCTTTTTCTCAAAAGTTGCGCCTTCATTGGCTGCTTTCCCTTCTTTATAAGCCCAGTGAGCCGCAACCCCGTATTCCGCTATTTCATGCATTTCGAAGGTGCGGATCTGCACTTCCAGCGGATCGCCTTTAGGCCCGATAACCGTTGTATGAAGCGATTGATACATATTCGGCTTCGGCATTGCGATATAATCTTTGAATCTGCCGGGCATCGGTTTCCAGCATGTGTGAATGATGCCGAGCACCGCGTAGCAGTCCTTTATGCTATTCACAAGAATACGGACAGCCAGCAAATCGTAAATTTCATTAAATTGCTTATTTTGCAGCACCATTTTTCGATAAATGCTGTAAATATGTTTCGGACGTCCCGAGAAGTCAGCCTTGATATTCACTTCTTCGACACGTTTCTTCACTTCATTGACAACCTCATCGACATAAAGCTCACGTTCTGCGCGTTTCTTCTTCATCAGGTTGACAATTCTGTAATATTGCTGAGGATTCAAATAACGGAGCGCCGTATCTTCCAATTCCCATTTAATTTTTGAAATCCCGAGACGATGCGCCAAAGGAGCAAAAATTTCCAGTGTTTCATTGGAGATTCTTCGCTGTTTTTCTTGAGGCAGATGTTTCAATGTCCGCATATTGTGAAGACGATCCGCCAGCTTGATCAATATGACCCTGATATCTTGAGCCATAGCGACAAACATTTTGCGATGATTTTCCGCCTGCTGTTCCTCTTGAGATTTATATTTAATTTTGCCGAGTTTTGTTACGCCGTCTACAAGCATTGCCACTTCTTCGGAAAATGCTTCTTTCAGGTCATCGAGCGTCACATCTGTATCTTCCACGACATCGTGCAAAAATCCGCCCGCAATTGTGGAAGGGTCCATTTCAAGATCGACGAGAATCCCCGCAACCTGAATCGGATGAATAATATATGGCTCGCCCGATTTGCGGTATTGCTCGCGGTGAGCATCTTCAGCGTACAGATATGCTTTTTCGACAAATGCGATATGCTCATCAGATAGATAGCTGCGCGCTTTATCAATAACTTGCTCGGCAGTCAATACTTGTTCGTTCGCCATGGAATCACCTTTTTTAAAATGTAAACTGTATTGTAGTTTATTATCAAGAAAAAAACGAAAGATGTAAAGAGCAGAAGTTCAAATAGCCAAATATTATATAAAATAAATGCAAAACAATAGGAAAAAAGCACCCTGACATGGAGTGCTTTTTTCGTTATGCGATTATCCTTAGTATTTCATTAATGTTAAGATATCATAATCTTCCAGCTTATCTCTGCCGTCAAGGTAAGAAAGCTCGATTAAGAAAGCGATACCAGCAACAACGCCGCCAAGTTCTTCAACAAGTTTGATTGTCGCTTCAATTGTGCCGCCTGTCGCAAGCAGGTCATCTGTAATAAGCACACGCTGACCAGGCTTAATCGCATCTTTGTGGATCGTTAATACGTCTTTTCCGTATTCCAAGCCATAATCCACTTTGATTACTTCACGAGGCAATTTGCCTTCTTTGCGGACCGGCGCAAAACCTACGCCAAGCGCGTAAGCAACGGGACAGCCGATAATAAAGCCGCGCGCTTCAGGGCCAACGACCAAATCGATTTGCTTTTCTTTCGCATATTCAACAATTTGATCTGTGGCATAGCGGTATACATCGCCTTTATCCATCAGTGTTGTAATATCTTTAAATTGCACGCCCTCTTTCGGGTAATCCGGTACAATTGTTACGTATTGTTTTAAATCCATCTGTTTTATGTCCTCCTCGTACTTTCATAAGCCTCTGAATCTTGTTTCATCAGCTTATTCAGCCATTCCTTCAGCTCTTCAGCAGAAGAATAATTCAGCTTTTGATCTAGTTCCATCAGCTGCTGTTTCGCCTGATATGTTTGTGAGTCTGTTAAGTCACGTTTCTTTGCTCCGCTCACAACAGACAGCACACCATTCTCTATTTTAACAAAACCGAGATCAAAAAACACCTTTGTCATGAAATTGATTGTTTCAACGGACCAGCCTTTATGTTTTGCAAGCTCTGAACCGTGTTTTTTCACATCAAAAGCGCCTCTTTTCAGCAAGAACGCATAATACCATTTAAAGTGGTCTCTTGCGGGAAAAGTCGATAAAAAGTGGTCCTCATGATTGAGAAAAATAAAATATATCCGCTCAGGCGCCTTTCCTTCCAGCAAACGTGCGAGCATGTCCAACGAAGGCGGCGGATCCAGCAATACAATATATGCACCATCGAGGTCAAACGCCTTTGCTTGATCTTCTGAGCTGATGACCTGCACTTCTTGACGAAGGCCTTCAGTTTGAAGAAGTGTTGTTGAGTCTTCTTTGAAAGAGACAATGGCCCGTTTAGCAGATGGAAGGGCGGAAACTGTATCTTCCCACGTCCGTTTTCCCCTTAAATCAAACAGCTGCCATTCAGAAACAGCGGCATCCTTTATCATAAGCTGCAGTTTTTTCCGATTGTTCCATTCGTTGATTGACATCTCACCGACAATGGAAATTCTTGATCCCGGTACGATGCCTTCTTCGAGCTCACCTTTATTAAAACCGACGCAATCAAGCTGAGACGACTCATTTTTGATCGTCATTTTGACATGAGTTTTATTTGCCCCTATCTTGCGGACATCTTCCAGTACTGCGTTTTCTACGAGAACGTGCGGTTTCGGGTTCAGCATGCCAAAAGGAGAAAGCATGTTCATTTCAGTGATGCTTTCAACTGTAATGTCCTCGACGCTGCAGACAAGGTCGACTTCCTGTACAGGAACAAAATCCTCTTCCGTAAGCGTATTGTCCGCTATTTCATTCAGCCTGCTTCGCAAATCCGGCACATCTTCGGCTTTCAGCGTCATCCCCGCCGCCATTGGATGGCCGCCGAAATGAGGAAGAATATCTCTGCATTCAGAAAGGCTCTCAAATAAATTAAATCCCCTGATGCTTCGGGCCGAACCTTTAGCGATCCCCTTTTCTTCATCAATGCCAAGCACAATAGCAGGGCGATAGAAACGGTCCACAAGCTTTGAGGCCACAATCCCGACGACTCCCGGGTTCCATCCGGCTTTTGCCACGACAATTGCAGTTTGATCGAGCCCTTGCCGTTCAACCATTTCAATCGCTTCATCCGTCATTTTGCTGACCATTTTTTGGCGCTCTTTGTTCAGCTGGTCAATTTCTGCGGCAAGCTCTTCCGCTTCAAACGAATCCTCTGACATGAGCAAATGAACAGCTGGGTCCGCCTGTTCGATTCTTCCGACGGCATTCAGCCTTGGAGCGAGCTGAAATCCGACAGTTTCTTCGTTCGCTTCTCCGATGTCTCCGCCTGACAGCTTAATCAGTTCTTTTAAGCCGAGCCTGTTTGTCCGCCGAAGCCTTTCAAGTCCTAGTGTTGCAATTAATCTGTTTTCGTCATGCAGCGGGACAAGGTCAGCAATGGTGCCGATTGCCGCCAGGTCAAGCAGTTCATCCGGAAGTTCACCCAATAAAGCATGGGCCAGCTTAAACGCGACTCCGACCCCTGCAAGCTCTTTAAACGGGTAAGAGCAGCCCGGCTGCTTCGGGTGGACGATCGCATGGACATCCGGAAGCTCCGGTCCCGGTTCGTGATGATCTGTAATGATGACATCCAGTCCGAGTTCTTTTGCCACCTTCGCTTCATGCACAGCGGCAATTCCTGTATCAACCGTAATGATCAAGGAAAAGCCCCGTTCTTTAATCGAACGAAACGCCTGTTCATTAGGTCCATATCCTTCTTTAAAACGGTCAGGTATATAAAAATCAACTTGAGCCGATAGTTTTTGCAGCGTGTGAAGCATCACTGTCGTACTGGTAACCCCATCGGCGTCATAATCGCCATATATCATAATCTGTTCTTGTTGTGAAATCGCCTGTTTTATTCGATCTGCCGCTTCTTTCATGCCTTTCATTTCAAAAGGATCATAAAAATCGGCATCCTTTGTATGTAAAAACAGCCTAGCGCTTTCTGCCGTATCAAAGCCTCTTTTTACAAGCAGGGACGCAACAAGAGGTGTTATATGCAATTGTTCTGTGAGTGATTTGACCTTATCCTGATCTGGTCGCTGGATTTCCCATCGCATTTTTGACGCTAACATAAATTCACCCCTCAACCACCCTATTATACTAGAGCAGGCTGAAGGGTTTCAAATAATATTCGAAAACTAGTCTTTTTTCTCAATCATGGCTGAAGCATCCTGTGTGTCGGTCTGATCAGCAAGCTGGGTATCCTCTTGTTTATGTATTGCAGTTCTATTTTCTTTCCGCAGCGTTTTGATTTCCCGCTTTAATTTCATTACCTGAAAAATGCCGACAGAAAATACGATGAGCGCTCCCATTAAAACCGAGCCTAAAATAACAAGAATAAGCGGCCATTCTGACCTGCCAAACAGGTAATCAACTTCTACGGATCGAACATTAATGACTGCAAAAATAGCGACAATTAAGGTAAAAATAAGTGCGAAAATAATGGTCCATTGTTTATTCATTCTCTTTCCCCCAAACTTTTTATTGAGGTAACTTTCCCTATCAAGACTGGTTTTAAACATGGCTTAACCTAGTGTTAAGCCATGTTTGCGGTCAATTTTTCCCGGATCAGCCTCTTCAGTCCGCTTCCCTCACCGGACATGACAAGTGTATCGCCTTCATCAATGATTGTTTCAGAGCTCGGATTTAGTGGTTTATCCTGATTCTTCTTAATCATTGCAATGACCGTCACATGATATTCCTGCCCCACATCCAAATCACCAATCGTCTGATGAATGGCAGGCGCTCCCGCTTCTGCTTTACACCACTCTATCATAAAATCATCAAGGGCTGACTCAACCTGTTCTATTGCTTTCGGTTTATATGCCATTCCGCCAAGAATTGCAGAAATCTGCCTTGCTTCAGCGTCATCAAACTGCATGGAGGCAACACATTCTTCATGGTCGTTTTCGTCAAAATAGTAAAGCTCTCTCCGTCCGTCATGATGAATGATAATTGAAATTTTATCACGGTTTCTAGTAACCATTTCAACTTTTTGTCCTATGCCCGGCAGCTCTGATTCGCGAACCCTCATATATAAACCCTCCTACATATCTGAAAACCAGTCACAAACACGTTTAACACCATATATATGTTTAAATGTAAGCGTATGTCATTATAGCAAATGTCTATTTTAAGTTCAATGAAACTTCAAAAAACAGGCTGTCCCGCAGAGGACAGCCTGTTTTTTTATTGTGCCGGATCTTTTTTCAATTCTTTTCCTTTCCATACAAGCCAAATCTGCGCGGCAATGTAGAGAGAGGAATAAACGCCTGTTAACAGCCCGATCAATAAAGCAATTGAAAAGTTAGAAATAGAAGATGCTCCAAAGATCAGCAATGCCACAACAACAATCAAAACAGTTAATACCGTGTTGATTGAACGTGTAAAGGTTTGCTGCAGGCTTAGGTTTACAATATGGTTCAGGTCGGCAAATGTTTTCGGCTTGCGCTTTTTCATATGCTCGCGAATCCTGTCAAATGTAACAATTGTATCGTTAATCGAATACCCGATAATCGTCAAGACGGCTGCAATGAACGTAACATCTACCTCCAGCCTTGTAATACTGAAGAACGTGACGATAAAGAATGCGTCATATAGCAGTGAAGCGATTGCGGCAATCGCCATTTTGTATTCGAATCGGATTGAAACGTAAATGATGATGCCAATAGAAGCTATAGCAACTGCGTACAGCGCATTTCTTGCCAGCTCTTTGCCGACTGTCGGTGAAACTGTGCTGACATTCGGCTCTGTCCCGTATTTGTCTTTAAAGTACGTTTTTACTTTGGCAATCGTTTCTTTATCAGGCACTCCAACAAAACGAGCAACACCGACATTGCTCTTTTCGCCTGACAGAACAACAGTATCAGGGTCCATACCCAGAGATTCAAAATCCTTCTCAACTTGCTCTGTCGTCAGCTTATGGTCACTTTGCACTTCAATCCGTGCACCGCTTGCGAAGTCAATGCCAAGATTCAGCTTGAACACAAGCAGGATAATAATCCCGGCAATCGTGACCGCACTGGAGAAAATAAAGAAATATTTGCGTTTGCTCGTGAAATCCCATTTTTGGAACGGCGTATGCGGCTCTGTATTTTCGTCCGTATCCTGAATATCCATAATATGCTTCTTATTAACGCCAAACCAGCCTTTTTTCCGATCAAGCCATCTGCTTTCCACAAGGAGAGCGAGAAGAAATCTTGATAAGAAAACGGCAGTGATAAAGCTTGTCAAAATCGATAGGATCAGCATTGTCGCAAACCCTTTAACAGAGCTTGTCCCAAAGATAAAGAGCACAACCGCGGCAATAATCGTTGTAATATTCGCGTCAAAAATTGTCGCAAATGACCGTCTGTTTCCTGAACGGAAGGCAGAGCGAACTGACTTGCCTAGCTTAAGCTCTTCTTTAATCCGCTCATAGGTAATGATGTTGGCGTCAACCGCCATCCCTACCCCTAAAATGAGCGCGGCAATCCCCGGAAGCGTAAGTACAGCATTCATCCAGTCAAAGACCTGGAGTGTAATGTAGATATAAACGGATAGCGTAATCACCGCGATAAATCCCGGCAGACGGTAATAGAAAAGCATAAATAAGAAAATAATTGCGATACCGATAATACCGGCAAACACCGTATCATGGAGAGCCTGCTGTCCAAATTGTGCGCCTACTGATGTCGAATACTTTTCAGTCAGTTTCACAGGAAGTGCACCAGCGTTTAAAATGCTGGCTAAATCTTTCGCTTCTTGAGCTGTGAAATGCCCTTCAATTTTTACATCAGTTGTATTTAGCTCCTGACTTACATTTGGAGCGGATACAAATTTAGGATGCTCTTTTTGAACTTCTTTCTTATAGGAATCGCCTTTATCATAATCCAGCCAAATGACAAGCTGGTTGTTTGGTGCCATTTTCATGACCTTTTTGGTCACTTCACCAAATTTATCAGCGTCTTTCAGTTTGATAGTGACAATCGGCTCGTTTGTTGTGCTGTCATATGTTTGTTTAGCTCCGTTTTCAACAAGATCAGCACCGTTTAACAGTTCCTTATCATTTGCATCTCTGAAAGAAAGCTGCGCTTCAGTTGCCAGAATTTCACGCGCTCTGTTTTGGTTTGTCACCCCAGCAAGCTGAACGCGAATCCGGTTATTTCCTTCAATTTGGATGTTCGGTTCGCTGACACCGAGAACATTGGCCCGGCGGTTCAACGCCTCTACTGTGCTGACCAGAACGTCTTTTGTGATTTTGTCACCTTTTTTTACAGGCTGTACATCATACAGCACCTCAAATCCGCCTTGCAAATCCAATCCTAACGTAATATTGTTCGCGGCAGGCTTCGTAAAGTAGCCCAAGCCCGTGCCGATCAATAAAACGAAAAGGAAAAACGCAATCAAGCGTCCTTTTTTCATTATGTATATCCTCCCTTAAACCTGTGCGAATCAATCTGCTATCTCAGCAGTTCTTCCAATGCTTCCTGTCCTTCTTCACTGCCCAGCCAATTAGACGTTTTGAATGACTCAACGGTTGCATAATTCATAAATTCGCCAATTTTCACTGATAAAATATCACTCGCCAGTTCATAAATGCTCAGTTCCGTTTTCTTTTTCCACTTCTTATTTGTTAAGTATGACCACAAACTTTCAAGTTCAACATCATCATACCCGAGAATCTTAAACTCTTCCAGTTTGCTGTAAAGAAACGGCCTGACGTGGTCTTTATATAGATCGGCGGGATGCTTCTCCATGAATTCCACGCTCCTTTTTTATTGTTTTTCATGAAGACTTGTCATGCTTGGACGATATATACGCATATCTTTATTGTATATGATTCCAGGTAGTTTGAGAAGGCAGGGGGTAAAAATGGCGAAACAGACGTTTTTAAAGGGCACTCTTATTCTTATCGCAGCAGGAATGGTTACAAGAATGCTCGGGTTTGTCAACCGGGTGGTAATCGCCCGTTTTATCGGTGAAGAAGGGGTCGGGCTTTACATGATGGCGGCGCCTACCTTTTTCTTGGCCACTACATTAACTCAATTCGGTCTGCCGGTCGCGATCAGCAAGCTTGTCGCTGAAGCCAGCGCGCGCGGAGATCATCAAAAAACGAAAAACATTTTAGTCATGTCTCTGACCATCACGGGAGTGCTCAGCCTCATCTTTACACCGCTGTTTCTGTTTTTCGCCCCGGTTATGGCTGAAACGATGCTGACAGATAAGCGAACACTGTACCCGCTTCTGGCCATTACGCCGGTTGTGCCGATTATTGCTATATCGAGTGTGCTGAGGGGGTACTTTCAAGGAAAACAGAATATGAACCCGCTCGCTATGTCACAAGTCCTTGAACAGGTCGTCCGTATTTCACTCGTAGCTGTCTGCACGACGATTTTTCTCCCTTACGGAATTGAATATGCTGCAGCGGGGGCCATGCTATCCTCAGTGGCAGGTGAGCTGGCATCCCTTCTTTATTTATTCGTTTGCTTTAAGTATAAAAAAACAATTAAAATCAGAAAGCATTTTTTCCAGTCAATTAAAAACGGAAAACAAACCTTTACCCAATTAATGAGCGTGTCTCTTCCAACTACGGGGAGCCGCTTTATCGGAAACCTCTCTTGGTTTTTCGAGCCGATTGTCGTCGCTCAAAGCCTTGCCATTGCAGGTGTGGCGACAATTTCCGCAACAAAGCAATACGGTGAACTGACCGGCTTTGCCATGACTCTGCTGACTCTGCCCAGCTTTATTACATATTCTTTGTCGACCGCGCTTGTTCCTGCGATCAGTGAAGGAATGGAACAGAAAAAATTGCAGGTGGTGGAATACCGCTTGGAACAGGCGATGCGTCTCTGTCTACTCAGCGGAGGCATTTCAGTTGTTATTTTATTTGTATTTGCGGATGAGCTGATGAGAGTGATGTACGGTTCCTCAAGCGCAGCTGTATTTATAAAAGTGATGGCCCCGTTTTTTCTGCTTTATTATTTCCAAGGCCCACTTCAAGCTGTGCTGCAGGCGCTTAATTTGGCAGGAGCTGCGATGATGAACAGCTTAATCGGAGCGCTTGTCAAAACAGGTCTTATTTTTGTCCTAGCCACAAGGCCGTCTCTTGGCATTATGGGGGCGGCATTGGCCATTGTTACAGGCATGGTGCTCGTCACGCTATTGCATGCAGCAACCGTAAGCAAAGTGCTGCCGATCAGCATTAAAATTAAGGAATACGCACTCAGCTTCGCTGTTATTGTGATTAGCGGATTCATCAGCTCCGCCATCAAACAATATATTCGTTTTGGAGCATCTGAGGCTGTGAATCTCGCTGGATGGATTGCGGTGAGCGCCGCTATTTACATTGCCCTCCTGCTCGTTTTCCGTTTAATTAAAAAAGATGAGCTTCGCCGCATTCCCATTATCGGACGTTTGATCATCCGATAATGGTCACGTACGGTGCCCATCTTTTTCATCAATAAATAATTCTCCATCTGTAAACGAGCAAAATGAAATATCTAAAGGGTCTGTGTACCCGTGTTTTTGCAAATTTCCAAGCAGCCATTGTTTATCTTTACCGATTCTGGACAGGTTTTCGGTTTGAATGGAGCCGTCAAGGATGAGCGGCAAGTCGAGCTGCCGATGCTCTCCGCTATTTTCTTTCTTTACAATAGTCAGTTTGCCCGACGGTTCTAAAATCGCAAATGATACATCAGCTACTCTGTCGATACTATTTTCTCTGAGCTGAACCATTAAATCATCAAAATTATACCGCTGTGATCTCATCGCGTCTTCGTCAATTTTCCCATATTTAATAATTATGGTCGGCTTACCGTCAAGAAGCTGGCGGACTTTTCGGTTTTTTAAAGATAAGTATGCGAATGTCACTTGAATAACCATTAATACAAGCATTGGCAAAATGGTGTGAAACAAATGATCTTCTACGTTTTCTATGGCCAAAACGGCAATTTCAGCCATCATAACAAAGACAACGAGGTCTAAAATGCTAAGCTCCCCGATCTCCCGTTTGCCCATGAAACGAAAAATGATCAGTATCACAAAATACAATACGATTGTGCGAAACGCAATAGTGAGAAGCTCTTCCATCATGCACCTCCGACTCGTCATAGGATGCAACAAAACGAACAATTTATGTAAGAAAAACCGATTGTATTTCATAAAGCTTTTACGTCTAATTCAAGGGTTAAGGGAATACATTTTTACAAAGACGAGCCATCAGCATGTCTGACGGTTTTGTACAAAAAAAGAATAGAAGCCTTTTAATACAGGCAGAGAGGAGACAATCATGGAGGAAACGAAACAAGTTGGAAAAGGCATTCTTTACGGCTTAATCGCCATATTTTCAGCCATGCTCTTAACAAGTTTAGCGGTTTCACTTTTATTGACCGCAACCTCGCTGGAAGAGTCATCATTTAACTGGCTGATCACCGCTATCTCATTTCTCTCTTTATTTATCGGCGGATTCATTTCAGGCGGGAAAGGCAAGGAAAGAGGCTGGATGATTGGCGCATTGACCGCCTTAAGTTTTTCTCTGATTATCTTACTGTTTCAGTATTTAGGATTTGGAAAGACATTTACGGCAGAACAGCTGCTCTTCCATCTGGGGTTTTTAGGGGTGTGCATGCTGGGCGGGATTTTCGGCGTAAACATAAGGGGAAACAGGTCTTCCACATAAAAAAGAGCGGGCTCACCCGCTCTTTTTTTGTTTGCTATGTATAGCTCCTGCTGTTATTCAGCAGCAGAAACTTCTCTGATCGCGCGGCGGTCGAACGTAAGACGTGTGTTTTCACCAGTCTTAATTACGACTTTGCTCTCATCGATAGAGTCAACAGTACCGTGCAATCCCCCGATTGTCACTACTGAATCGCCTTTTTTCAGTTCCTCCTGCATTTGGCGTACAGCCTTTTGCTGCTTTTGCTGAGGACGAATCAGCAAGAAGTAAAGGACCGCAAACATTAAAATAATAGGAACCAATGTGCCTAAAGTGCCAGTCATCATTTTCACCCCTTTCTGTAAGCCTGTTATTGTTTATTTAGAAGCTTTTCGCATTTGGCTTGTTATAGCCGTAACGCTCAAAGAACTCTTCTCTGAAATCACCCAGACGATCCTCGCGAATGGCCTGTCTTACCTGCTCCATTAAGTGTAACAGAAAATGAAGGTTATGGTAAGTTGTTAATCGAAGGCCAAATGTTTCATTGCAGCGAATCAAGTGCCTAATATACGCGCGAGTGTAGTTTTTACATGTATAGCAATCACACTCTTCATCAATCGGACGGAAATCTCTTTCGAATTTCGCATTTTTCATATTGAGTCGTCCTTCAGCTGTAAACACTGTGCCATTTCTTGCAATCCGAGTAGGCAGCACACAGTCAAACATATCGACCCCGCGGATTGCTCCGTCGATCAGCGCGTCCGGAGAACCGACTCCCATCAAATATCTCGGTTTATCCTTCGGCAAGAGCGGTGTTGTAAACTCGAGTACACGGTTCATCACATCCTTCGGTTCACCGACAGACAATCCGCCTATAGCATATCCCGGAAAATCAAGGGAAATCAAGTCCTTCGCACTTTGTGTGCGCAGATCTTCATATTCTCCGCCTTGGACAATACCAAACAGCCCTTGTTCATCCTGACGGTTGTGAGCATTCAGACAGCGTTCCGCCCAGCGGCTTGTCCGCTCAACTGACCGTTTCATGTAATCGTACTCTGCCGGGTATGGCGGGCATTCGTCAAACGCCATCATAATATCGGAGCCGAGTGCGTTTTGGATCTCCATCGCTTTTTCCGGAGATAAAAACAGCTTGTCCCCATTTAGGTGGTTGCGAAAATGGACGCCCTCTTCCTCTATATTACGAAACTTGCTTAAAGAAAAGACCTGAAAACCGCCTGAATCTGTTAAAATGGCGCGGTCCCAGTTCATAAACTTATGAAGCCCGCCCGCTTCTTTGACAATATCGTGACCCGGTCGCAGCCATAGGTGATAGGTATTGCTTAAAATGATGCCCGCATCCATTGCTTTCAGCTCTTCAGGCGCCATTGTTTTGACTGTCGCCAGTGTGCCGACCGGCATAAAAACCGGCGTTTCAAAGGAGCCGTGAGGCGTATGCACTTTGCCCAGCCGCGCTCCTGTTTGTTTGCATTCTTTTATAAATTCATAGCGTATTGGTTGTTCAGCCACTTTTAATGAGGCCTCCTGTTCTCAAATTAGATAATCAGCATCGCGTCTCCGAAGCTGAAGAAACGGTATTCCTCTTCCACCGCATGGTTATAGGCACGCAGAATGTTTTCTCTTCCAGCAAGCGCGCTGACCAGCATAATCAATGACGATTTCGGCAAATGGAAGTTTGTAATCATTCCGTCAATGGCTTTAAATTCATAGCCTGGATAAATAAAAATAGATGTCCAGCCGCTCGATGCTTTAAATTGCCCGTCATGTTCCCCAGCAATCGTTTCAAGCGTGCGTGTCGAGGTCGTGCCGACAGAAATGATCCTGCCGCCATTTTCTCTTACTTTGTTTAAAGCCGCAGCCGTTTCTTCCGACATTTGATAAAACTCTGCATGCATATTATGCTCTTCCACTTCATCGGCACTCACAGGGCGAAATGTTCCAAGGCCAACGTGGAGTGTGATGAACTCAATTTGCACACCTTTATCTTTCAGCTGCTGTAAAATTTCTTCCGTGAAGTGAAGGCCTGCTGTAGGCGCAGCGGCAGAGCCGATTTCTTTTGAATACACGGTCTGGTAGCGCTCTTTGTCATCAAGCTGTTCTTTGATATATGGCGGAAGCGGCATCTCTCCAAGGGATTCCAGCACCTCGTAGAAAATACCGTCATATTGAAATTCCATTTTTCTGCCGCCGTGCTCCAGCTCTTCCGTGCAAACTGCCTTCAATCTTCCGTCTCCAAATGTGACAACGGTTCCTTTTTTCACCCGTTTCGCCGGTTTCGCAAGTGTTTCCCATTTATCGCCGGTTTCTTGTTTCAACAAAAGAAGCTCCACTTTCGCACCGGTATCCTCTTTTGTGCCGAATAACCGCGCAGGCAGCACACGGGTATTGTTCAGCACAAGACAATCACCTTCGTTAAAAAAGCTGATAATGTGTTTAAACGAGCTGTCAGTCAGCTCTCCTGTATGTTTATCAAGCACCATCAGCCTTGAAGCATCGCGCTGCTCCAACGGTACTTGTGCAATTAAACGTTCCGGTAGTTCAAAATCAAATAAATCGACTTTCATGATAACTTCACCTTTATTCTAGTCTTTTGTTATTTCATTCTGCCGAAAAGATTAAGCAAAATTGATAATACCACACTTATGATAATACAAGTGACAACCGGGAAGAAAAACGTGACATTTCCTTTTTTCACAAAAATATCTCCCGGCAGCTTGCCGACAAAATGTAAAACTGCTCCGATGATAAGCAAAACAGCACCAAGAATCATCATGATCTTAGGAAACTCAGTCATATCGGGGAGCCTCCATTTGGAAATGTTGATAAACGGCCGGTGTCACGATCCTTCCACGCGGCGTTCTTTGGATAAATCCAATTTGCAGCAGATATGGTTCATATACGTCTTCAATCGTATGCGATTCCTCGCCGATCGTAGCGGAAATCGTATCAAGGCCCACTGGCCCGCCGTTAAATTTTTCGATCATGCCCATCAACAGCTTATGATCAATATGATCCAAACCGAGACGGTCAACCTGAAGCCGCTCCAGCGCATCCTGAGAAATGTCTTCCGTAATCCGGCTGTCACCCAGGACTTGGGCGAAATCGCGCACCCTTCTCAGCAGGCGGTTCGCCACGCGCGGCGTACCTCTAGATCTCCTTGCAATTTCAAGAGCAGACGGTTTATCAATCTCAACCTCAAATACATCCGCAGTTCTCGTGACAATATCGGCCAGTTCTTCTTGTGTATAGTACTCAAGGCGTGACATGACGCCGAATCTGTCTCTTAAAGGAGCCGTCAATAGTCCTACCCTCGTCGTAGCTCCCACCAGCGTAAACGGCGGCAGGTCAAGCCGCACTGAGCGGGCAGAAGGGCCTTTGCCGATCACAATATCCAGGCAAAAGTCTTCCATTGCAGGATAAAGCACCTCTTCAATCGATCTGTGCAGCCTATGTATTTCATCAATAAATAATACATCTCCCGGTTCAAGCGCCGTTAATATAGCAGCCAAATCACCAGGCCTTTCAATCGCAGGCCCTGATGTCGTCCGCAATTCCACTCCCATTTCATTTGCAACAATGGAAGCCAGCGTTGTTTTTCCAAGTCCGGGCGGTCCGTACAGAAGAACATGATCCAGCGTCTCCTGTCTCATTTTCGCCGCATCTATAAACACGCGTAAATTTTCTTTCACTTTATGCTGTCCGATATACTGTGCCAGATTTTGCGGCCTCAGGCTTTGCTCTATCACTGATTCATGGTTGTCTGCTTCACTTGAGACGAGCCGTTCATCCATGAACATCACCTTACTTTAATAGTTTTTGTAATGCTTTTTTCACATATTGGTCTGTTGTCAGCCCAATTTCTTCTTTAAGGTGAGGAAGCACCTTTTTGATTTCTTTTTCAGCATATCCGAGAACCCTGAGGGCTTCAAGTGCTTCTTCGAGAGCCGTTTCAGCTGTTTGCTTTTCAAGCCTTTCTTCATGATTAAACAGATTTTCAATCATTTCAGGCACAACATCTGCCAGCTTTCCTTTTAAATCTAGAATAATCTGGCGTGCGGTTTTCTTTCCTACTCCAGGAAACTTGACCAAAAAAGCTTCATCCTCATTTTCAATTGCTTGGATGACCGCTCCCGGATCACCCGAGCCCAAGATGGCAAGTGCTCCTTTCGGCCCAATTCCGGTCACGTTTAACAGCTTTGTAAAGAGCGCCTTCTCTTCTCTCGTTGAAAAACCGTAAAGCGAAAAAGCATCCTCTCTGATATGATGATATGTAAAAATCGTTTCTTGGTTTCTCTCCTTATATATAAACGGATTCGGCGTGAAAATCTGATAGCCGATGCCTCCGTTCTCTATGACGATATATTGGGGAGATACATAATCAATCGTCCCTTTAACAAATTCAATCACGCACATTCACCTCTTTGACTGTTCTTCATTGTACCATAAAAACAGCCAAAGTCTTATAGAAAAGTTAACATACGTTCGCTTCTCTCTCATTCTTTCACGAAAAAAAAGACATGAATACATGTCTTCAATCAGATGACGTTACCCGCTGTATGTCTTAATATGTTCGATGACATCCTCGAACTCCGCTTTTGTCCGAAAAGGAATGCCTTTCAACAGATTTTTTTGCATGTGGCTTTCCAGCCTTTCTAAATCAATTTGAAAAAAAGACTGAATGGGTTCGGAAGCTGGCTCAGGCCGCCCATGAAAAGTGGAAATCACTCCATTATCCGATACACCGATATACCCGTTCACTTTGCTGAGCGGAGAAATATCGTCCATTTGCTTCCGGAAGAGCACATATCCCTTTTTTTGTTCCACAAGCGTCCATCCGGCATAAGCCGCCCAAAAATCATCCATGGAAAGCACTTTTTCACGCTTATGCTCAATGCTGACATCGCCATCCAAATACACCTTTTCAAGCTGCACATGCACCTGCAGCGGTTCATAGTGCTCCACTTCCGCGCCAAGCGCGCGGGAAGGAGCGCCTATTTGAAATACTGCGGCTGAGCAAAGAATGCCCAGCAAAAGATACGCCATGCTGAATCGTTTCACCCTCTACACCTCTTTGCACACGTTTATGATTAGTTTGACCAAAGAGGCTACTGCTTAACCGTTTTATCAAAATTTGTCTGCACATTTTCCCTGATAAACCGTTCCTCCGTATACACCTCTGTTCCTTGCTCAGGAATTGTCAAGAATTGCGTCAGAAAAGCACTGAAAAAATACAATGCCGCAAAGATCCAAATTACGCCGCCTGCACCGAGCGGTCCAATGAAAAGGCTCACGATACCCGGCGCGATAAACGCACACAAACCAGATCCCAAATTCAACACTGACATGGCAGCGCCTTTATTATCAGACGCAAGCGTCGGCAAAAGAGCGCTTAATGGAACGTAGCCGGCTAATGCTGCGCCGTAGCAGCAGGCGATCATCATCATCACCCAATACTGATGCCCGATCAGCTGAGGCGTGTAATAAAGCGCCAGCGTAAAAATGCCGCATCCGACACCGCCAAACCACATGACGGTATTGCGCCAGCCAAGTTTATCTCCAACTGCGCCAAAAATAAGATTAAACACAATATTCACAAAAAACAGCGTCCCCCAAATTTGCAGCCATTCCGAAACCGAATACCCGTAATGTGCTAAATAAGTCGGAAGAAAGATGGCAAATCCAAATTGTCCTATTGCATTAATCGTTTTGACCACTCCGCCGATGCCGACCTTAGGGTTTTCAAACATAATTGTAAATGCCTTCGACAGTTCTTTCCATTTCGGCTGATCTTGTTTTTTTGCTGGGGTAAATTTATCTTTGTTAAAAAATAAGGCTAGAAATCCGCCTGCCGCCACAAACAGCAATGCACTCCAAAGCGTATTGATTTCTCCAAAGGCAGGAACCGCATAGCTGGAATAGAACGGGCCGAGTACGTTAAGGCCGCACGTAAACATAAACCAAAACCAGCCGACAGCTTTTCCGAGAATTTTTTGAGAGGTGCTGTATGATACCCACACGAGAAAAGAGTATGCAAACAGCGGATATCCCAAGCCTCTAAGGGCATAGCTGCCTAAGAGAGCCGGATAATACATATGAGGAATCGCCCAGCCGATAAAAGCGGCCGAACCGAGGATAAACGCAAGCAATCCGATCGTCATCGTTTTTCTCGGCCCCCACGTTTGCACAAACGTTCCTGAAAGCCAAGCCGAGATGGTGACAGCAATGCCGTACATGGTAAATAACGATGCGGATTGCTGCATACTGAGACCATGATCCACGAGAAAAGGAGACAGCCAGCCTTGTTCGAGGCCGTCTCCAACCATAAAGATGACAACGCCAATATAACCCCAAACCATGTGAGAAGGAATTCCGATTTTGTTCAAAACATTTCCTTTAGCATGTACTGTATTCATTTTCTCCACCGCCTACTTAAAGTATCAATGGAGTATATACCCAAGCTTGCGGAATTGTAATCCTTTTTGATTAAAAAGCGATTTTTTCAGTGTGCTCAATACTGACAGGCATGCCAAAAGCAAGCGATTGCTGTGCTGCTCTGGCAATCCGTTCGGCCTGTAAACCGTCATTGCCGGTGCAGGCAGTCTCCTGCTTTGTGCTGATCGCTTCTGCAAAACGGAGAATCTCCTCCTCATACGCATCCTTATAGCGTTCAAGGAAAAAGAAATGCGGTTTATCCTTCATCACAAAATCAGCGGTTGACACTTCAACCGTCGTCGGCCTGCTATTGTCCGCCGCTGCAGAGCCTTTCGTCCCGAAAACCTCTACCCGCTGGTCATATCCGTACACTGCTTGGCGGCTGTTATCAATCACGGCCATGGCACCGTTTTCAAAAGTCAGCGTAATAACAGCTGTATCAATATCCCCAAGCTCCGCAAAAGAAGGATTCACCAAAGCCGACCCTTTTGCATACACTTCTGTCACTTCACTTCCCAAAATATATCTGGCCATATCAAAATCATGGATTGACATATCCATAAACAAGCCGCCTGACATGCGGACATAATCTATATTCGGGGGTTCTGGATCCCGAGACGTGATTTTTAATAAGTGAGGTGTACCGATTTCACCATTTTCAACAACTGTTTTGATTTTCTTAAAATGAGGATCAAAGCGGCGGTTAAAACCGACTTGAAGTGTTACTCCATGTTTCCGGACGGCCGCAAGCGCTTCTCTTGTTTCATCTAGAGAGAAACTAACTGGCTTCTCACAAAAAATATGCTTTTTCGCTTCGGCTGCTTCTCTGATCATCTGTGCATGTACGGCTGTAGGTGAGCAAATAAAAACAGCATCAATTTCAGGATCATGTAATAAATCACGATAATCAGAAGTTATGTATTCAATCTGATGACTGTCGGCCCAGCTTTTTATACGGCTCGCCTGAATATCAGAGATTGCTTTTAATTTCATGTGAGGAATCCGGCTTATATTTTGAACATGAAGTTTGCCGATGCGGCCTGCACCGATAATCCCTGTCACAATCTGTTTTGTCATCGCATGTTCCCCCTTGAATATTCACGAAAGCGCTTTATTTAAAATTAATACTATCCCATTTGTAAGCGCTTTTCAAGAATGGAAATAAACGCTCTATGTCTCTTTTATCACAATTTATGCTTATAAGTAGCCTTCTTCTCCAAGACCAGATACACTAGAATTAGGCTCTTTTTCCTGAACAGTTTATGATTTTCCTATAAACGACTGCATAAAATAGAGCAAAGAAGGTGAATGAAATGCTGACAAAAGCAGAGGAACTGGCCCATTCAGTCATATACCGCAAAAACAGCAGATTTGATAAAGTCAAAGAGAAATCCGAGGAATTAACACTAATCGGCAAGGGTAGAAGCGCCTATGTGTTTGCCTTAACAGAAGGCGGCCGGAAAATGGCGCTGAAAGTATTTTTTCCGGAGTATCAAGCGACAGCAGTCAAAGAAGCCGCGATCTATGAAAAATTAGCCAGGTCCGCATTCTATCCTGACATTTACGAAACTGGCGATTCATTTATTCTCATGGAATATATTAAAGGTGAAACCTTTTATAACTGTCTGAAGAAAGGCATTGCAATCAGTGATAACATGATTCAGCAGGTTGAAGAAGCACTTTCTGACGCCCGGGCAGCCGGACTGAACCCATCAGACATTCATTTGCGGAATCTGATTTTGACAGAAACCAGAGCGGTGCGGGTGATTGATGTTGCGAGATTTGAGCAGACAAAAACATGCACGCAGTGGGACGACTTAAAATCAGCATATCATTCACTCTACAAAAAACCGATATTCCCCAAAAAGATTCCGGTTTTTTGGCTGGAGATCATCGCATTTTTATATAAGAAAGATTGGTTTCAAAGGCATTTCGCACAGCGGAAAAGAAAGTATTCTTAAATCAAAAAGGCAGCCGCTTGTGTGGCTGCCTTTGTTCTGATGTTTACTATCTTACGGTAGAAATCAGTTTCATTTGTTCAGGCGACAGCTTAATTCGATAGCCTCTCACAGTTAAGTAAACCGCTTCTGAGTCCTTCTCTCCGGAATGACAATACGTTTTCTTCATTTTCTGTCTCCCCTCACCCTGATTGGTTTTATTTCATCATATCAATGCTTTATTGAGTTAATTTTAAAGAAATGTAAAGATCATATGAATCCGATATATGGTAAAATGAGAGAAAAAAAGGGAGAGAGTCACATCAAGACACGCAGCAAAGTCCCGTTGATGTTTATGCTGCTGGTATTCTTCGGCGGCGCCGTTTATTGGATGTTATTTTCACTAAAAAACGTTCCGAAAGGAAACCTCGTCCAATCGGTTGAATCGCCTGACGGCAGCTATACGTTAAACACTTACGTATCCGAAAACACCTTAAGCTTAGATGCGGCCAGAGGTGAACTTGTAAATGAAAAAACACTTGTTAAGAGAACAATCTATTGGAATTATCCGGACAGCCGTCCAGCAGTGACGTGGATCAATCACAACACAGTGAAAATCGGCAATCAGACATTACACCTCGATACTGATGAAACGTATGATTGGCGAAAAGATGATCATTGGATCCGTGAAGAACCGCCTCAGGCACAAGTGAGGTGACGATACATGAATAAGAAGAACAAGCAATTGTGATCGCTTGTTCTTTTATATACGGATTGACTGAACTAGGCTAATTGTTGCAAAAATTTTATAACAAATGCCCTAAGTCGGCCTCTGCAGAAAAACGCAGCGTAATCGATACGCCGCGTTTTTTCTTTTTTCCTTCCTCTTCTTATTGATAATTATCAGTCATATAATGTGACAAATCGATTGTAGAAATAGTTCGATTAGCCCAAAATCCTTTTTATACATGTATTCAAATGGAAGTGAGGAGGAAGCTTGATGGCAGATATTGTTGCTAGTTTAAACGCGGTCTTATGGAGTACCCCCGTCATTTATATTTTATTGGGAATTGGATTGGTCTTTTCAATTATGACCCGTTTTTTACAAGTCAGACATTTGAAAGAAATGATTGTTCAGATGTTTAAAGGAAAGAGCTCTGAAGCTGGCGTTTCTTCTTTTCAAGCATTATCAATTGCGCTTTCCGGCCGAGTGGGTACAGGAAACATCGCAGGAGTGGCGACAGCAATTGCATTTGGCGGACCCGGCGCTGTGTTCTGGATGTGGGCGATTGCCTTTATCGGGGCGGCGAGTGCCTTTGTTGAATCAACGCTTGCCCAAATTTATAAAGTGAAACAAGACGGTCAATATCGGGGCGGCCCCGCTTATTATATAGAAAAAGGCTTAGGCATTAAGTGGTTTGCCGTCTTATTTGCCGCTGCTGCCCTGATTGCAATGGCCCTTCTGATGCCGGGCGTACAGTCCAACTCCATTGCGGCCGGGGTCAAAAATGCATTCGGCATCTCTCCTTTCATTACAGGGTGTGCTCTCGTTTTATTATTAGGGTTTATTATTTTTGGCGGCGTCAAACGAATTGCTAATGCGGCGCAAATGATTGTTCCTTTTATGGCCCTTGGATATATCCTGCTGTCTTTGATTATTATTGTCATGAACGTGTCTGAATTGCCTGCTGTGATCTCGCTGATATTCAAAAGCGCTTTTGCATTGGATTCCGCTTTTGGCGGCTTAATTGGCATGGCGATTTCCTGGGGTGTTAAACGTGGGATTTACTCAAACGAAGCCGGCCAGGGAACAGGGCCGCATCCGGCAGCCGCTGCAGAAGTTTCTCATCCGGTCAAGCAGGGGCTGGTTCAGGCATTTTCTGTTTATATCGACACCTTGTTTGTATGTTCCGCTACAGCTTTCATGATCTTGTTTACCGGAATGTACAATACCCAGGCTGCAAATGGTTCCTTTATCGTTCATCACCTTAAAGGCGTAGAAGCAGGACCTGGTTTCACACAAGCGGCAATTGACAGTGTTCTCCCCGGATTTGGTGCAGGCTTTGTTGCCATCGCTTTATTCTTCTTCGCATTTACAACAATTATGGCGTATTACTACATCGCAGAAACAAATATTGCTTATTTAGCACGGGGCAGAGAAAGCAAATGGGCAATGCTCGGCTTAAAACTGATTATTTTAGCCGCCACGTTCTATGGGACTGTGAAAACAGCTTCACTTGCTTGGGCATTGGGCGATGCAGGGCTTGGCATTATGGTATGGCTGAATGTCATTGCCATTGTGCTGCTTGCCAAACCGGCGCTTCTCGCTTTAAAGGATTATGAACGCCAAAAGAAGCAGGGCTTAGACCCGGTCTTTGATCCGAAAGCACTGGGTATCAAAAACGCTGATTTCTGGGAGAAAGAATACACTAACGAAAATGAACGTGTCTCTTAAACAAACTAAAAACCGGCCCGATATGACATCGTGCCGGTTTTTTATGAGCGATAATTGGTATACACTTCTTGAACATCATCATCATCTTCAAGGATGTCTATTAATGTTTCCAGTTTCTCAACAGCCTGGTCATCGGCATCTGCATAGGTTTTGGGGAGCATGGACACCCCCGCTGAAGAAATTGGATATTTCGATTCGAGCGCTGTTTTTACCTCTTCAAAAGACTCAGGCTCTGTTAAAACCTCATACAAGTCTTCTTCAGCCCGCAGCTCTTCTCCTCCTGCTTCCAGCACATCAAGCATGAGTTCATCTTCTTCTATTTGCTGTTTAGTCCGGTCTATCGTAATGAATCCCTTCCGTTCAAATAAAAAGGCTACACATCCGCTCTCTCCCAGACTTCCGCCATTTTTATTAAAGGCAGTTCGCACATTTGACGCCGTTCGGTTTTTATTATCTGTTACGCATTCAACCATGACGGCAATCCCTGAAGGACCGTAGCCTTCGTAGGTGATTTCTTCATAGCTGCTTCCATCTTGGCCTCCCGCAGCTTTTTTAATGGCCCGGTCTATATTTTCATTTGGCATATTGGCGCCTTTTGCTTTTTCGATAACTAGACGCAATGCTGAATTTGCTTCCGGATCCGCTCCGCTTTCTTTCGCTGCCACATAGATTTCTTTCGCAAGCTTCATAAATATTTTCCCGCGCTTTGCATCCTGTGCATTTTTTCTCTTTTGTATGTTTTTCCACTTAGAATGGCCTGCCATGTTTTCACCTGCTTTTCCTTTTTCTATGTACACTTTAATGGGTATTGTTCGCTGATGCAAAGAAAAAGGCTGCCGAATATCACTATCTTCCGGCAGCCTTTCATCTTTAGCGGGTGTTCATTTTATGAAGTCTTCTGAACAGCCCTTTATCTGTCGATACTTGGACGTCACGGCCATTCGCATAGTTGCGAGCAGCTTTTGCGACATTATCTCTGTCAGACTTTGTGAAATCCCTGTGGCTTCTGACTGCGACAACTACTCGGTCATCCGATACCATCACTTGTGTGTCATTGACATTTTTCACTTGTTTCACACGGTTGGCAATTTTGGCCGCCAGTCTTCTGTTTTCTTGGTTGTCATACCCGTTGTACGCCACATTCCGATTCATGTTTCGGTTATTCGTGTTGTTATATGTTCCATCAGTAGCCAGAGGAACGCGATCGTCGGCAGTAACACGGTCACGGTTATTTACATTCGTGGTGTTTCGGTTACCGTCGTTCTGATCCTCCATTAATTCAGAAACAGGACCATCGTGGTCGATTCCGTCTCCCTGTCTGTCAGCATCGTTTTCATTTGTATAATATCCGATTGGACGGGTATTGCCGTTATTGCGCGTATCATTCATCGCATTATTATCGTTTGCTCCGCATGCTGTTAAGCCGGCTGTCATAAGAATCAAGCTAGCGATCGTCATTTTTTTACCCAATGGAAAAACCCCCCGTGGACGAATTGAGCATGTTTGCTCGTTTTTATCATGTGCGTCCGAGGGGCATGTTAAGCGTGTCAGTTCTGTCCATTTGGCAGTGATCTGCTTGAAAACAAAAAAAGGAACGATTTACATCGTTCCGAACGATCACTCATTTTCTTCTTCCGGCCGGCCAAACATTTGGTTTACAGAAGGCTGATTCGTCATTGGCATAGAAACTCCTGCCGAATATGGGTTTGGATTTGGGTTAGCTGTGCCATATGGCATATTAGGACTTCCATAAGATCCCAGTCCCGAGTGGCCAGGCGCAGAGAAATATGGCTGATGATCACCGTCACAGCCGCAGTCGTCATGATCTTTGTACGGCATGTAACCAGGAGCCGCAGCAGGCTGGTACGCTCCCATTACTTGGGGAGTGCCATAATAAGGGCCATATGGCATATGTCCATACGGAGATCCATAAGCCGGAGATGCGTAATGCGGATCACCGTATGAACCGTAATTTCCGTGGTGGCTGTTTTCATGATGCTGGTTTTCATAACCCGAGTCATACTGAGGCGAGACAAAGCCTGGCTGATATCCATGCATCGGATACGGATAAGCATGTGCAGGATAGAACGGATAGCACAATCCGGATCCTGGAAGAATTGGCGAAACAGGCACCGGACATGGTACAAAATGAGCCGGATAATGAAAATAAGGCTGAACAGCCGGCATATTCGGAACTGTGTGATGAACGTTTTCTTCTTCTACACCGCCTACTTCTGGCGCCTTTGGCATATTAGGCATATTCGGATAATTTGCATTTTCCATATTACTCATAGCCTCCTGTTGTGGAAATTGATCTTGCATATGATACATATGATCTATATTTCCGTCATGATGTTTTTTCGGCTCCTCCGGTTTAGGAGGCGACCAAGGCTGGAAAAGCTGTTTCATATCATAATACTCGTTCACATCAGCTTCAGGATACACATTTTCCTGCAAATTAGGCATCGGCGGGACATACGGCACAGACTTCTTTTCTTTCGGCTTTGTGTCTTCTACGTCGACAACGGATTTAGGCTTCTCTTTCGCATATGGATGTTCTTGCTTCACATTCCCGGCCGCAGGACTTTTGCCCGCTTTTGGCTCTTTTCTGACCGGGACGCCTTCTGACGGCACTTTTATTTTCATTCCAGGCATGATTAAGTCTGGATTACTAAGCTGTGTATTGAGTTTTTTCACTTCCTCAACATCGACTCCGTACTTTTCAGCTATTTTCCAGAGCGAATCGCCTTTTTGAACGATATGGATTTTCAACGTTTTCCCCTCCTATGCAAAACGTGAACAGTTCAGCTGTGCTTACAATATGTTTCTTCACAACATATGCCTGAACAAAAGAAGTTATGAGTACAGGAAGGGAAATATTTCTGATCTACGTGATCGAAAGCATTCGATTCAGGGCAAGGAGTGCATCCTCCTGAATGGCTTTTGGCACCTTAATGACGCCTGAAGGCTCTCCTTTTTCAATTTGTTCCAACGACCACAACAAATGCGGCAAATCGATTCGGTTCATTGTCAGGCAAGGGCACATGTCAGGGTTGAGTGATTCGATTTGTTTATCAGGGTGCTCATGAATGATCCGCTGGACAAGATTCATTTCTGTCCCGATTGCCCACTTGCTTCCCGCCGGAGCCTGGTTGATTGTGTCGATAATATATTTAGTTGATCCGCTATCATCGCTTAGTGTCACGACTTCGTGGGAGCATTCCGGGTGCACAATGATCTGAATGTCGGAGTCACGCTCTCTCATATCATGGATATTTTTAGTGGTGAATTTCTCGTGAACAGAACAATGCCCTTTCCACAAAATCACTTTCACATTCGTATGCTCGGATTCAGTCACTAATTCATCTGTAATCGGGTCCCACACCGCCATATCTTCAAGCGCAATGCCCAGATCATAAGCCGTATTTCTCCCTAAATGCTGATCAGGCAAAAATAAAATTCTTTTTTTCTGTGTAAACGCCCATTCAAGCACTTTTTTCGCATTCGAAGAAGTCACAGTTGCTCCGCCATGCTTTCCGACGAATGCCTTGATCTCCGCAGTGGAGTTCACATAAGTTAAAGGTATGATCGTATCTCCAAATATATGCTGAAGCTTCTCCCATGCCCTATTGGTTTGCTGCATGTCAGCCATGTCAGCCATAGAACATCCAGCTCTCATATCTGGCAGGACAACCGTTTGCTGCTCGCCTGTCAGCATATCAGCGGTCTCTGCCATAAAGTGAACGCCGCAAAATACGATGTAATCCGCTTCTTTGTTTTTTTCCGCTACTTGGGCCAATTGCAGGGAGTCGCCTGTTTGGTCAGCAAATTGTATCACTTCATCCTTTTGATAATGATGGCCTGGTATAAAGAGCCTGCTGCCGAACTTTTCCTTAATGGCGGCAACACGCATTTCCATATCCTTTCTTGACAGTCCTTTGTAACTCTCCGGCATCATATCATTCGATTGTTTGATCACATCAAGAATTGACATAACGGCATTCCTCCACAGATTCATTTGATAACGTAACATCCATGCTGATATCTAAACTTTTGACGGAATGAGTCAGAAATCCTAAGGAAATATAATTCACACCCGTCCCTTTAAAAGCAGGCAAAGATTCTAACGTAATCCCGCCAGAGGCTTCAGTTTTTATATGATCCGGTGTGAGCTTTGAAAAATGACGGACCGTATCTGGCGGACAGTTGTCAAACATAATAACATCTGCTCCTGCTTCAATTGCTTCTCGAAGCTGGTCCTCCGTTTCAATTTCCACTTCGATATTTACCATGTGCCCCACGGCCTGACGAGCTTTCTGGCATGCCTCTAAAATAGAGCCGCATGCAGCAATATGATTGTCTTTAATCATGACACCGTCATACAAGCCGAATCGATGATTATACCCGCCACCCGCTCTGACAGCGTATTTTTCCAGCATTCTCAGCCCCGGTGTTGTTTTTCTCGTGTCACAAATTTTAATCTGTTCATCATCCAGCCTGTGGACAGCCTCTCTTGTCATCGTCGCAATTCCTGACAGCCTCTGAATAAGATTTAATACGACCCGCTCTCCTGAAAGAAGCGCTGCCGCCGGACCTCGTAATACTGCAATCACTTCACCTTTTCGCAAAATGTCCCCATCTTTTTTGTGTAAAATGATTTGAACATTTTTATCTAATAAAGCAAAGCCTTCTTTTATCACCGCAGCCCCTGCAAAGATCCCCTCTGACTTTGCAACAATCTCCGCTTCACAGCTCTGCTCTCCAAAAATAGACTGCGATGTAAGATCCCCTGACCCAATATCCTCAAGAAAAAAGTGATTCAGTAATTTTTTCAGCTGTAAATGATTCATTGTTCCAAATCCCCTCGTTTATTCTGATCTTCGTTCCTTTTTTTGTATGGACAATTTGTCTTCCCTGCCAGCTCACCTCAGCATGAGGAAAATCGGTGCGGAAGTGAGCCCCCCTGCTTTCCTCCCGTAAAAGCGCAGAAAACGTCATCAGCTTTGCAGTTTGCCATAAATGAGAAAGCTCCAGCTGCCGAATTGTGATATCCTTCACATTCATTTTTTGAAAAGGCAGCGTATGAAGCCAGATGCTAAGCTCAATCAAACTGCTTTGTTCCCGCAGAATAGACATGTGGCTTGTCATTTGGCTTTGCAGTTCATGCACCTCTATATCTGGCACCTCGTAGAATACGTTTTTGGGAGTCGCTTGATATTGCCTGTTATAAACCGGTTTTTGCATAATATGCTCTGCTGCTCTTTTACCAAACACCAGCGCCTCCAATAAGGAATTGCTCGCAAGCCGGTTTGCTCCATGTAAACCAGAGCATGCAGTCTCGCCAATCGCATAAAGCCCCGGTACTGTCGTTTCTCCCCAGCGATTAACTGAAACACCCCCCATTAAGAAGTGCATTCCCGGCGCAACAGGGATTTTTCCACTATGGATATCAACCCCTGCTTTTTCACAAATGGCGGTGATGGTAGGGAAACGCGCTTCAAAATCAGAAATCGCACTGAAGTCAATATAAACGTGATTTCCTTTTGCCATTTCCTCATGAATAACCCGTGAGACAACGTCCCTTGGAGCCAGGTCACCTAAAGGGTGCCGTTCAGCCATAACCCGGCGGCCGTTTTCGTCTACTAAACATCCGCCTTCCCCTCTGACAGCTTCTGAAACAAGCCCATAGGAAACACCATTTTTCACAAGCAGTGTCGGGTGAAACTGTGTAAACTCTAAATCCGTTACTTCCGCTCCGGCCCTGTAAGCCAGAGAAAGACCGTCACCTGTGACAGAGGGATCATTCGTATGGTGAAGAAACAGGTTCCCGCAGCCGCCGGCAGCCAGCACAACTTCGTCTGCATGCCTTACCTTGAGCCGCCCCTTGCAGTCTTTTGTCATAACGCCGATACAGCGGCCATCCTCTATAAGCAACTCTGCTGCCGTTTCATGCTCGATTAACTTAATTTTGCTGTCGATCCGTTTGAGCAAATAATCGACAAGCAGCCTGCCTGTTGCGTCTCCGCCCGCATGAAATATACGGTTGTATGAGTGGGCTCCTTCTCTTCCGAGACAAACATCGCCTCGTTCATTGCGGTCAAATGGAAATTCACGCTCCAATAGGCTTTGAATCATCATTTTTCCATCATGTAAAACATCTGCTGCAATAGCTGGATTATTATGGCCGCACCCTGCGTATAACGTATCCTCCAGATGGGCTTCAATCGAGTCACCTTTTGTATAGGCCGCAGCAATCCCGCCTTGTGCATAGACAGAATTGCTGTTTTTGGCGCTTTTTTTTGTGATAACAGTCACTTCGTATGACGGCGGGAAAGCTGCCGCTAAAGAAAGTGCCGCCGCCCCTGAACCGATGACTGCAATCGTCTTTTTAGACATATGTCACCCTCCTGTTGTTTACACCTGTCTTGACACCTATATTTACACAAGGATAAAATAAACTCAAGAGTTTTTTATGGAGAACGGATGGAGGAAGACCGGATGATTTATTTAGATTATGCAGCGACAACGCCGATTTGTGAGGAGGCTCTTAACGTTTATCAGAAGCTCAGCATGGATATGTACGGAAATGCAAGCAGCCTGCACGATGCAGGAGGAAAAGCAAATCACATACTGGAGTACTGCCGTGAAAAAATCGCCAACATCATTAGCGGTAAAGCAAGCGGCATCTATTTTACAAGCGGCGGCACTGAATCTAATTTTCTGGCCATTCAATCATTGCTAAACGGCCTGCCAAAAACGAAAAGACATTTTATTACGACCGCCATGGAGCATCAGTCTATTCAAAACTGTGCTGCATATCTGGAACAGCATGGATTTGATGTCACCATCATTCAACCGAATGAATACGGGCTTATTACCGAGGAAATATTAGCAGCTCATATCCGTCCAGAGACAGGCTTGATATCGATTCAGCATGCCAATTCTGAAACCGGGATCATTCAGCCCATTCAACGTCTGTCTTCATACCTGCATAACAGGGGTATTCTTCTTCATTGCGACGCTGTTCAAACGTTTGGGAAAATTCCTATCAATACAGAAGATTTGGGAGTAGATGCACTCTCAATATCGAGCCATAAAATCCATGGACCTAAAGGAGTGGGTGCGGTCTATATCCGGCCGGATGTCCCTTGGAAACCCGTTTATCCTCTCACTACTCACGAACGAGGATTCAGGGCCGGCACCGTAAATGTTCCCGGGATCGGAGCCTTCACTGCCGCGGCGGAATGGATCGTAAGCGAAATGGAAAAACAGATATCCCGCAATGAGGCATTAAGAACATACTTTCTAGACCAAATCCGTATGCGGTCTCTCCCTGTAACCCTTGCGGCAGACACTTCACAAACAGAATGTCTTCCGCATATTGTAGGGTGTTTTTTCCACTCATTTGAAGGACAATATGTTATGTTAGAATGTAATCGGAGCAATATTTGCATTTCAACGGGCAGCGCTTGTTCTGCCGGTTACCACGGTCCGTCAGCAACGATGAAAGCATTAAGAAAAACGGAACAAGAGGCTCTGCAATTTATCCGCATCTCTTTTGGCAGGCATACAACAGCTGACCAGCTGGATCAGTTATTACATACGTTTACAATGCTTTGGGGACAAAAGAAAGGAGAATTTGATATTGACCGAGGAATTAAAGCTTATGGGCGCCAACAGGCGTGACCAGCTTCTTCTGTGGCTGAAGGAATCTGCATCACCGCTGACAGGAGGAGAACTCGCAAAAAAAGCAAACGTTTCAAGACAGGTTATTGTACAGGATATATCGCTCTTGAAAGCGAAAAATGAACCGATTATCGCCACAAGCCAAGGATATGTATACATGGATGCGGCCGCTCAGCAGCACCAGCAGGCGGAAAGGATCATAGCATGTCTGCACAGTCCTGAACGGACAGAAGAGGAACTGCAGCTCATCGTGGACGAAGGCGTTACAGTGAAAGACGTAAAAATTGAGCATCCCGTTTACGGAGATTTAACTGCAGCCATCCAAGTAGGCACCCGGAAGGAAGTTAGCCATTTCATTAAAAAAATCAATTCTACGAATGCTGCCTACTTGTCACAGCTGACCGACGGCGTGCATCTGCATACATTGACAGCATCTGATGAACACCGCATCGATCAAGCCTGCCAAGCACTCGAAGAAGCCGGCATTTTAATTAAAGACTAAAAAAAGCCCTCTAGAGGGCTTTTTTTATAATTGGTAGGACTGGTATGCACCCAAAAGCTTCACTTTGCAGCCAAGCGCTTCAAGCTCCTGCATGGCTCCTGGAATCAATACATCATCAAACGCTTTCTCAATATCAATAATAAAGAAATAATGGCCTAATCCCGTTTTAGTCGGACGTGACTCAATTTTTGACAAGTTTAAATTTCTCCAAGAAAATGCAGACAGCACTCTATGCAGCGCCCCCGACTGATCATCCTGCGGAAGCATGACCATTAAGGTCGTTTTCGGCCTGGAACTCAATTTTGAATTCACTTCAAAAGATATGTTTTCATCCGGGGACAGGATAACAAATCTTGTATGATTGTCCCTATAATCCTGTATATCCCGTTCCACGATTTTTAATTCGTATGTAGAAGCTGCCATCTCATTGGCAATGACCCCGATATTCAGCTCGGGATGGTCACTGACAAACTTTGCTGCCGCCCCGGTAGAATTGGCGTATTCATATGGAACGGAAGGAAATTGACGATGGAGAAATTTATGGCATTGCGCAATCGCGTGCGAATGTGAGTAAATTTTGTCGAGCTCTTTCCACGCATTCTCTCTAGAGGGATGGACGAGCAAATGCTGATGGATCGGCAACGTCATTTCACCCACGATTGGCAAGGGCTGTTCATGTATTAAATAGTCTATTGTCAGATTTACTGATCCTTCTAATGCATTTTCCAAAGGAACAAAAGCGAAATCAACTTCGCCTGCAACTGCCGCATCTATACACTCCGGAATGGTGCGGTAAGCCACATGTTCGGCGCCGTTTTGAAAACAAGAACTGACTGCTAGATGTGTAAATGTAGCTGCTGGACCTAAATAACCGACTTTCATGACGATTTTCTCTCCCTTATGCACCTGAACCTAATATTTCAACCTTTTCTACAAAATCAAACTTCCTGAGCTTATTCATTAATGTATGAATGTCTTCTTCCATTGCAGACGTACTGATAGACAGTGTCACATTTGCTCTCCCTTGAAGCGGAATGGTCTGGTGAATGGAAAGAACGTTGCTACCAGAATCAGCTACCGCCTGAAGGAGCTGAGATAACGCACCTGACCTGTCCTCTAAATGAAAGAAAAGTGTGATAATTTGTTCTTTAACCATAGTATAGAATGGAAAAACAGCATCTCTGTATTTATAAAATGCACTTCGGCTTAAATCAACCTTTTGAACGGCATCTGCTACTGAGTCTGCTTTTTTTCGATCAAGCAGCTTTTTGACTTCCAACGTTTTTCTCATTGCATCGGGCAATACATCTTCACGGACAAGATAAAATGTCTCCTCTTTCATTTGCATCTCCCCTTTAAAATAGAGAGCCTGACACCAGGCTCTCTTCTCAGCCAACTTTCATTAATCAATAAATTCAAATTCAAATTCCAGAAGCCTGATAATATCTCCATCCTTGGCTCCGCGTTCTCTGAGTGCTTCATCAACACCCATTCCGCGCATCTGTCTCGCAAACCGTTTAACCGATTCATCACGTGAGAAATCAGTCATCTTGAATAATCGCTCAAGGCTGTCTCCTGAAAGCACAAATACACCGTCTGGATCGCGTGTAATGTTAAATGGCACTTCTTCATTTTCCATCGTGTACATGACACGGTTTTGTGTAAGCTCTTCCTCATCATACAGCGGGAACTCCGGTGTGTTCTCAAGCTGATTGGCAACCTCAAACAGAAGCTCGCGAAGGCCTTCTCTTGTCACCGCGCTGATCGGGAATACCGGATAATCATCCGTCAGTTTTTCTTTAAAGGCTTCAAGATTTTCTGCAGCCTCCGGCATGTCCATTTTATTTGCAACGATAATTTGCGGACGCTCAGTGAGTCGCAGATTGTACTCGCTCAGTTCCTGATTAATCGTGACATAATCATCATACGGATCGCGGCCTTCTAAGCCGGACATGTCAATGACATGAACAATAACCCGTGTCCGTTCAATATGGCGCAAAAACTGATGGCCAAGTCCGACGCCTTGGTGTGCGCCCTCAATCAGTCCTGGTAAATCTGCCATTACAAAGCTGCGCCCGTCATCCGTTTCAACCATGCCGAGATTCGGCACAAGCGTTGTAAAGTGATAATCCGCTATTTTCGGCTTTGCAGACGAGACAACAGACAGCAACGTCGATTTTCCCACGCTCGGGAACCCGACGAGTCCGACATCTGCAAGCACTTTTAATTCAAGAACAATGTAGCGTTCTTTTCCCGGCTCGCCGTTTTCTGAAAGCTGAGGCGCGGGATTAGCCGGTGTAGCAAAGCGGCTATTCCCTCTTCCGCCTCTTCCGCCTCTTGCAATGACAGCCCGCTGTCCGTGCTCTGTTAAATCAGCGATGACCTGTTTTGTATCATCGTCTGTCACAACGGTGCCCGGCGGAACTTTAATGACCATATCATCAGCATTTCGTCCGTGCTGGTTTTTGGACATGCCATGCTCGCCGCGAATCGCTTTAAAGTGTTTTTTGTATCTAAAATCCATTAGGGTGCGGAGACCTTCATCCACTTCAAAAACGACGTCTCCTCCCTTTCCTCCGTCGCCGCCGGCAGGGCCGCCTTTTGGCACATACTTTTCACGGCGAAACGCAACCATCCCGTTGCCGCCGTCGCCGCCTTTTACATATACTTTGACCTGATCTACAAACATAATGTCCTCCGTTCTAACCGTTAAAAACTCCGCTAGTCCAATCCAATTTCAATCAGACATTCGTGACTTGTGATTTTAAAACGCATGATATCAACTTCCTCATATCCATTCTGCCGAATATCATCAAAAGCAGATGGATCGGCAAAGGCGCCGTGGAAATCAAGGTATAGAATCAATTGTCTGTCAGGATGATCTGTTTGGAGCGAAACCGTTAAATGGTTTTCACTCTCTCTGCTGACCGCTTGATCAAACAAATCAAACAGCTTTCTCATCAGTTTCGCCAGCTTTTGGTCATAAGCCGACAAATCCTTAATTTCTCCAAGAACTTCATATTCAAGCGTCATATAATGGGTTTTCCAATTAAATGTAAGAAAATCAAACGCCAAATGCGGTGTTTTCAGGTTTGAGAGCTTTGATTCGTGCTTTGCGTCTATAACCATTTCTTCAATCATTTCAAAGACGCGATCATACTTCTGTAAGCTTAAGTTTCCTTTAATCAGCTGCAGCTTATTCATCCAATCATGCCGGGAATGGCTAAGCAGATGAATCAGTTCGTTTGTTAATGCCGTGTCGCTTATATTTTCTTCTTGATTTTTTGAAACATCCTTCATTTTCGCACTCCCAATCATTTAATTTCTTATTTAGGAGTCTGTATAAGTGTGTATTATGAATTATAACAGAGAAGGCTTTGTTAGAAAAACAATTGTTTTTCCCAGAAATATCATGTTCCTTTTTTCTGGCGCTTTGGTTGATTTGCAGCCAGGCAGAACATTTTATGTATTACTGCTTGGGGAACATATCCAGTGGGTTTGAGATGTTTATTCTCATTCTTGGCGGGGTCTGCTCGCACATACTCTGCATTTCATTCTAGGTGTTTACTCCGCGTATTGCAAAAAAAACTCCAGTCATCAACGACCGGAGTTTTTTGAATCATTATTGAGCTACAGGATATACGCTCACTTTTTTGCGGTCACGGCCGAAACGTTCGAATTTAACAGTTCCGTCGATTTTCGCAAATAGAGTGTCATCTCCGCCGCGGCCCACGTTTTCACCTGGGTAAATTTTTGTTCCGCGTTGACGGTAAAGGATAGAACCGCCTGTTACGAATTGACCGTCAGCACGTTTAGCACCTAAACGTTTAGCCTCAGAGTCACGTCCGTTCTTTGTAGAACCTACTCCTTTTTTAGAAGCGAAAAACTGAAGATCTAATCTAAGCATGTAGCTCACCTCCTATATTATGTTTGTGGTCACACGCAAGTTGTCTTTGTAATCTCGTTCGATTGTCTCTAGCGAAACAATCATGCCTTCAATCAGCAGCTGAGCTTTTTGGCGCGCATCCGGATCAAGAGATTCAGGAAATTCAAAATAAAAATAACCCCCGTCCTCTCCTATATCAAGAAGCGGCTCGAAGCCTGCGAGCACAATGACCGCGTTAACGGCTCCAAACACAACGGCTGTCACTCCGGCACAAACAAGATCTTGTCCATGTTCAGCAAAATTCGCATGGCCCGTCATTTCAAAAGACAATATGCCTTTATCATGAGACCTTCTGATTGTTGCCTGAATCATGCTTACGCGTTGATTTTTTCGATCGTCAATTTAGTGTAAGGCTGACGATGACCTTGTTTTTTATGAACGTTTTTCTTTGCTTTGTATCTGAAAACAGTGATTTTTTTCGCGCGGCCTTGTTTTTCAACTTTAGCCGTTACTGTCGCGCCTTCAACTGTAGGGTTGCCGACTTTCACGTTGTCTCCGCCAACAAACAAAACGTCTTCAAAAGTAACTGTTTCACCTGCTTCAGCAGCAAGTTTTTCGATGTAAACAGTTTGGCCTTCTTCAACTTTGATTTGTTTACCGCCTGTTTTAATGATTGCGTACATTCTCTGCACCTCCTATTAGACTAAGACTCGCCAGATACCAGGGGGCTGTAAAAGCTCTTAACACCTGTACTGAGCGGTTGTAGCAATGGTGCTACATCCATAACATTAAAAAATATACCAAAATACAAGACGTTTGTCAATCGATTTTAGTAAGGCAGCAGCAGTTCCTCCATGGAGGAATTCGTCCGCTTATCGGCAAAGTAAGCGTGCAGCACTTCATTCTCGTCAAGCTGGCTGAGCTTCTCGCCTGATTTCTCAATAATAATTGGATGTTTGCAGCCGCGTTTGAACTCGGCCATCACGTGATAGACTTTATCCTCCGCCTTTACTGTCAGCGGCAGAAGTTTCTCAAGATCCCGGTTTTTTCCGTAATACCTTTCAAGAAGAAATCTCACATGGATATAGTGCCTTTGCCTATATTCCTCAAACAAAGAAACAGCCAGAAAGACAAACAAAACCCATGCGCTGATTTGCAGAGGAATCACAAATAAAACCCAGCACCCAAGCAACAGGCAGAAGCAGAGCGACGTTTTTAGATTGAGCCGGTGAGCCTTTTGAAAGGGCAGCTGTTTGGAAAACAACAAAAATAACAGTTTTCCGCCATCCAGCGGCCAAATCGGCAGTAGATTGACAAATAAAATAGAAAGATTATAAAAGGTGAAGAGTTCAAAGGTATGCTGATGAATCACTGAGGCTTCTGCAAGCATCCAGGCAGCAACCTGAAGCCAGATGTGCTGAAGAGGGCCGGCAATAATGACCGCAAATTCTTCCTTTAACGGCCGATTCCCATGCTCTTCCACTTCAACCGTTCCGCCAAACGGCAGCAAAAATACACGCTTGATTCTCCAAGAAAAAAACACAGCCAGAGCAGCATGCCCCAGCTCATGAATCAATACAATCAGGAGCAGACATAATAATGCTTTCATATGGCCTGTGAGCAGCCCCAGCGCCGCAATAATCCAAAGAAAAGGATGCACATGGATCTTTAAGATAAGGTCGAGCCATTTATTCAAATGAAATCACCTGAATCGGATCAATAAATTTATCGCCGTCTTTCATGGCAAAATAATAGACCCCTTTATTATGATCATCAAGCTTAATTGAACCAAGCTTTTTGCCTTTATCCACAAAATCATATAAAGCAACATCCACATCTTTGAGCTCGCCATAAATACTGTAGGTGTTGTCAGCATGCTGCACCTTAACCGTCAATCCCGTCTGGCTGTCTTTGCTGACTTCAACCACATAGCCTTCCTTTACGCTATCAATCGTATCGCTGCTTGTTTCAACTTTAATTCCTTCCCCATTGTTCTGAAAATCCTGCTGTACTTTCCCGGATGCAGGCGCGACCAGATCTTTGCTTACTTCAACCTGCTGTTCCTTATCTTTGTGTTCAGGAGCCAGAAAAGCAAGCGGATTTCCAAATTTCGTTTCAAACCAATGGCTTGCCGAAGCAAATTGAAATTCAGTTTCGAAAGTTTTGGCAACTGCGGGTTTAATCTGGCTGGCAGGTCCAATGTTTGTTTTATAGGCTATAGCCGAAACGAGAACAAGGCAGGCCGAAAGAAGACATTTCAGGATAATTGAATCTGTTTTCACCAATGGGTGTTTTCCGTTGAATGTTGGCATGTTATCTTCGTAGACCGGAAGTGTTCCATGCTTTTCCTGATCCGTTACCATCACCCAGGACGGGGGTTTCTGCTTTTCAGAAACTGTCTGAGTAGAGAAACGTTTTGAGCCGGAAAGCTGTTTTCTTCTTTTCTCTAATCGTTTTCTGATTTCATCTGCTCTGTGACTCATTGCCATCATCCTTTGCATTCGTTGGGTTTGTACATCATATGTCTTGTCCATGGCAAATATTCGGTTTAGTCAGGAACAAAGCAGACAAAAACAAAAAAACCTGACACAGCATTTGCTTTGTCAGATTCTTCTCTTTGATTCTATCACATTAAGATCTTACGCCGAAAAATGACTTAATCTTAGCCATCATTCCTTTGTTTTGCTCTTCAAGCACTTGTAAAGGAACAGATTCACCTAAAATACGGCGGGCAATATTTCGATATGCAATGGAAGCGCGGTTTTTCGGGTCCATCGCAATCGGTTCGCCATGATTGGAAGCTTTAATGACTTCATCATCATCAGCCACGATTCCGAGCAAATCGATCGACAGATGCTGTACGATTTCGTCGATATCCATCGTGTCACCGTTTTTCATCAGGTGATTTCTGATTCTGTTTACAACAAGCCGCGGCGATTCAACATTTTCTTCTTGCTCCAGCAGCCCTATAATACGGTCAGCATCACGAACGGCTGAGATTTCAGGCGTAGTGACCACAATCGCTTTATCAGCTCCGGAAACGGCATTTTTGTACCCTTGCTCGATTCCCGCAGGACAGTCTATGATGACATAGTCAAATTCCTGTTTGAGCTCTTGGACCATGTTTTTAATTTGTTCAGGAGCAACAGCTGTCTTATCGCTCGTTTGAGCAGCAGGCATTAAATAGAGCAGATCATCAAAACGTTTGTCTTTTACGAGCGCCTGATGCATTTTGCATCTGCCCTCTACAACGTCTACAAGATCGTAAATAATTCTATTTTCAAGACCCATTACAACATCAAGGTTGCGCAGTCCTATATCAGTATCCACTAAGCATACGCGCTTCCCTAAAATGGCTAAGGCGGTACCGAGGTTCGCAGATGTTGTTGTTTTACCTACTCCGCCTTTTCCCGAAGTTATTACGATAGCCTCACCCAATTCACATTCCTCCCTCAAGCCTTGTTAGATCAGGTCTTAAATGAGCCAAATGTTGAAGGCGTTCAATGACCATATTTCCGTCTGTATCTAAATAAGCACATTCCATTTCGTTCCCTTTTTGAATGTGGTCTGGGGAGCGATTTAACACATGATTGATTCTTAATTGTGTCGGCAGCATTTCAGAGGCGGCGATGACCGCTTGATTATTTCCGTTAAAACCGGCGTGCGCGATTCCTTTCAGGGAGCCCAGAACAAAAATGTTCCCTCCGGCCCTGACTGTTCCGCCGGGATTCACATCACCGATCAGGAGCAAGTCGCCTTTTACCTGCAGCACCTGGCCTGAACGGACAATTTTTGAAACAGAAATAATTTCGGCTTCCTCTTTTATCCGCTGTGCTTCTTTTTTAGTAATGACTTCACTGTCAATAGAATGAACAAACAAATCTTTCTTTGACGCAATCAATTCAGTCAGCTGTTCCTCTTGCTCCTTATATAAAAAGCGATTTCCCAGCTTAACATGGACGCTGATTTTCTGGCCTTTTCCATCGGTATATTGTTCAATTGACAGCATATTCTGAAGACCATCGAGAAGCTCATCAAAAGAACACGCATCATCCAGATGCAATGTTAACCCATTCTTTGTTCCTTTTATCGTTACATATTGCTGCTTTTTGGTCTTCACAATATTCACCTCAACAACATACTCATTTCGTCAAAAAAAGATAAAATCCTTTTTACTCATCTCTCAATTCTTTCTTTAGACTCATAAAAAATAATCTAAACGGCAGAACAAGAATAAGAGCTGCTACAATATTCAATAAAATTGTCGGTATAAACCGGTCAAGCACAAATCCGTTAAACGTCATAATATCTTTATGAATCAAAGACTGAATGCCGAATACGTAAAATTCGAGCAGACAGACAGCCAGAACCGCTATCAATATCACTACAAAAGCGTTTGTATGCAGCACTTTAAACGCTTTTGAAGCCAAATAGCATAGCCCTGCAAAACCAAACATGTAAACGCCTAATAGACTTGTATAGTTCATGTCATATAGAAAACCAAAAATAAATCCGTAAATCATCGCGTGTTTTTGGTTGATAAAAGCCGACATGAATATCAATACAAGCATCAAAAAACGCGGAGCGAGCACTTGGTCGTCTGTAACGAAAGGAAAATGCACCAAATCTGTAAAAATGCTTTCCGCAGAAAAAACAAGCATCATAACGAAAGGGAGAAAGAAACGTTTCACGATCCTTCCTCCTCTGTATCGACAGTCGGCACGTCACGGTTAACAACGATCACATTATTTAAATCGGTAAGGTCAGCCGCAGGTTTTACATAAGCAACCTTCGTTAATCCATAGGAATCTGACTCGATATCAGTCACTTCACCGATTGTCAGCCCTTCTGGGAAAACACCGCCTGTGCCTGATGTTTCAATAAGATCGCCTTTTTTCACGTCTTGTTTATCCTTACGCTCAATAATTGTCATCTTCAGACGTTTTTTCTCTTTGTCATATCCTTCGATCAAGCCGTAGCCTTTGCTGCCTTTTTTTCCGGAAATTTTCGTCGCGACTCTGTTATTGCGGTCAGTATCGCTTAAAAGCTGAACAGTTGAAGTGAAATTGTTCAGTCCGGAACTTTTGATCTTGCCGATTAATGCACCTTTTTCGTTCGTAACGGCCATATCTTTCGCTACGTTTTGCTGAGTCCCCTTGTTAATGGTGACCTGTTTCGCCCAATTATCAGGGCTTCTGGCGATGACCGTTGCCAAAATCGGCTTGTAATCCTTAATCGATTTGACATGGCCAAGCTCGGCACGCAAGGATTTGTTTTCTTCTTCAAGCTCTTGAAGCTTGGCTTCATATTGTGTCTGTCCGTCAAGCTTTTCTCTCAGACGCTCGTTTTCTTTGTATGTGTTTTTTAAATCATTGATGTTCTCAAATATTCCTGCAAAAAATTCGGCAGGCGTATGAAAAATATTTTGAAATACTCCCGTCGTATCGCCGATCACTTTCTCAGGCCAGGTGGTATTGCGGCCGCCCTTCAGCGAAAATCCAATCATAGCCACCAATATGATAATACACAGAAGTAATAGCATTAACCGCTTATTCGGCATCGTGTTACACCTCTTCTATTGAACTCCCGATTATCTAGTTTTCCCTTTGAAAAGATGGATGTGCTCCAGTGCTTTCCCTGTTCCGATCGCTACACAATCAAGCGGATCTTCGGCGATAAGGACCGGCATTTTCGTTTCTTCGCTAATGACTTTGTCCAAATTGCGAAGAAGCGCTCCGCCGCCGGTTAACACTATACCTCTGTCCATGATATCTGCTGCAAGCTCAGGCGGTGTTTTTTCGAGTGTGCTCTTCACGGCTTCAACAATTGTAGATACAGTGTCGCGTAGAGCGTTAGAAATCTCTTTTCCTGTAATTTCGATTGTTTTCGGCAGACCTGTCAGCAGATCGCGTCCGCGGATTTCCATGTTATCGGACTCTTCAGGAGCTTCTGCAGATCCGATTTCCATTTTAATCGCTTCAGCCGTACGGTCACCGATCATCAGGTTGTATGTTTTTCTGATGTAGTTGATAATCGCGTCATCCATCTCATCACCGGCTACGCGGATTGATTGAGACGTTACGATGCCTCCGAGGGAAATAATCGCAACTTCTGTCGTACCGCCTCCGATATCAACAACCATGCTTCCAGTCGGTTCCCAAACTGGCAGATTGGCTCCGATTGCTGCAGCAAATGGCTCTTCAATCGGATACGCGTCACGCGCTCCCGCCTGTCTTGTCGCATCGATAACAGCGCGTTCTTCAACAGCTGTAATACCTGATGGAACACATACCATTACATATGGTTTTCTGGCAAACATGCCTTTATTTTTAATGGCCTGATTGATGTAATATTTCATCATCGTCGCCGTAGTTTCATAATCAGCGATAACGCCGTCTTTCATCGGGCGCAGAGCCACCACGTTGCCCGGTGTCCGTCCAATCATATTTTTCGCATCATTTCCGACAGCAACAATCGATTTCGTATCCGTCTGCAAAGCGACAACTGACGGCTCTCTCACAACAATTCCTTTTCCTTTTACAAAAACAAGCGTATTCGCAGTTCCAAGATCTATACCAAGGTCTCTTGCACCAATTCCAAACATATGTATGTATCTTCCTTTCTTAAAGCAAAAATACCCTAAAGGGAAAAACTCATAAACTCTATTATAGCTTAATTCGACGAAAAAAAAAGTGTTACAAATATCCTTTTTCCTTTAAACTCACAAATTTTTTGTCCCCGATCACCAAATGGTCGAGCAGCTCGATGCCAATCAGGTTTCCGCATTCAAACAGCCGTCTTGTCACTTCAATATCTTCCCTGCTCGGCGTCGGATCTCCAGAAGGATGATTATGAACACAGATAAAGGAAGCGGCAGATCGCTTAAACGCTTCTTTAAACACCTCTCGCGGGTGGACAATAGATGAATTTAGGCTTCCGATAAATACGGTGCGTTTATGGATGACTTGATTTTTTGTATTTAAGTATAAACAGACAAAATGCTCCTGGGTTAAAAAGCGCATATCCTCCATGACAAGATTAGCGCCGTCTTCCGGGGAGCGAATGACGAAATGTTCTTCGTTGGCTAATTTATGAATCCGGCTTCCGAGCTCAACTGCTGCCAGTATTTGAATCGCTTTTACCATACCGATTCCCGGGATGCTTGACAGCTCTTCAACCGATGCTTCCTTCAGCAGACGCAGCCCGTCAAAAGAGCGCAGCAGCCGGTTTGACAGCTCCAAAACAGATTCGTGTTTAGTCCCTGTCCGCAATAATATAGCCAAAAGTTCATGATTCGCTAAGTTCTCGGCTCCGACTTTCAGGAGCCGTTCTCTTGGCTTTTCTTTCGTTGGGAAATCTCTGAGTTTTAATGGCAGATCGTGTATGACCAAGCACTCCTTTTCTTTCCCTTCCCGTTTATAAAATCATCATGCCTTTATATCAAAATGACGTAGAGCTCTCATTGTTTTTGATATAGGAAGGCCCATGACTGAATAATAATCTCCGTCTATTTTCTTTACAAAAAGCGCGCCTCTTCCTTGGATGCCGTATGCACCTGCTTTATCCATCGGCTCTTTTGTTTCAATATACGTCCAAATCTCTTCTTCACTGAGGGGCCAAAACGCAACTTCTGTCTTATCATAAAAAGTCTCGCTGTGATTTTCAGCTTGAATGCTGACCGCGGTTATTACTGAGTGACTTCGGCCTGAAAGCCTCCGCAGCATGGATGCAGCTTCTTCTTGATCCTGCGGTTTTCCGAGGCATTCGCTGTCAAGGCATACCATTGTATCAGCACCGATAACAATTGCATGCGGGTGGAGATCAGCAACAGCCTTAGCTTTTTGTTTTGCCAACCATTGGACGTTTTCTTCTGGTGAAAGGTTTCGATTTAATTTTTCTTCTACTTCACTGACAATAATGGAGTAGGGCAGCTGGAGAAGATCGAGGAGTTCTTTCCTGCGCGGAGATTGTGATGCAAGTATTAGCGGTTTTGTCATGTTCGTCATCCTTTCAGGGGTTTGCTTAAGAAAAAAAGATACTCGTTTATCCTACCAAATCACGGGGCTTGTCACAATTTCAGAAAAATAACTTTTTCATGACAAAATAAAAAAAGCCTGTCACTAAAGGACGAAGGCTCACGCATTTTTTCTTATTTAACGACGGCTAACAGCTGCTGCTGAGCCTTCCATCCGGCTGCAGCACTTGGCTCCTCTAACTCCTTTAATGCCTGCAGAATCGCTTTTTTCTCTCCTGTTTCTGACGCTTTTGTTTCACCAAGCGACTTTTCTATTTTTTCTACACTCGCTTTTGTAAAGTCTTCTCCGAGAATCGCCTTTGTCGCAAGCTCCGCTGTTTCCTTAAAAGAATCGGTCATATCCGACTCTATTGATAAAGAAAGCTCCTTACCTCCCCAAGCTTCAAAATCACTGTCGATTAAAAGCTGTCCTAACTGCTGTGAGACATCCTTTTCACTTGCTAAGCCTGCAATAACATACGTGTACCCATCATCCTTTGACAGTGACACGGCGGAATAACCCTTTTCGGTCAATTGTTTTGTTAACGTTTCGGCACCCTTTTCATTTGAAAATTTCCCGGCTTGCACAGCGTATGTTTTGTATGCACCTTCAGTTTGTGCCGCTTGTTTTTCTGTGCCTGAGGTTTGTTTATCAGCAGAAGCATCTCCGGCTTTTGCCGTTTGGCTGCCTAGAGAATCCTCTAAAGAGGCCGGTGCTGACGCTTCTTTATTCCCCGACATGCTTAACGCGAATAGCCCTAACCCAGTGCCAATGACAGCCGCGAAGGCAATCGTCGCAGCCACTCTTTTTACTGGTTTGGCAGTCCCGGTCTTTCCTTTTGCATAAGACTTTGATTTTTTCTTTTGATAAGGAGGAACAACTTTAGGGTCCTCTTTAAACACCTTGTCCTCCTCGGAATCCCAATTAAATTCATCTTCATCAGGATGTTCCTGGGATGCCGCAACCTCTTGTTCTGCCTTTCTTTTTTCCTCCCAATTTGAAAATGTCATGCTTTTATCCGCCTCTGTTTCTTGCGTCTCTTGTTCGTAAACTGTCTCTTCTTTTCCATTAATCGTCACCTTGAGGGCTTTTTCTGCGGCTTTACTGTTTTTTTTATTCTTTCTTTTTTTCAATTCCGCTTCCTCCCTTCATTTGCTTGACCGTTCTTGTCGGCTTTTCATGCTACACACTTTAGCACAGGCGAAAAAAAAAAGAACAAGACTTTTGTCGTCTTGTCCAAAAAACGTTCGTCAAATTTTTCAGCAGTCATCCCGATGCCATTTTGATATAAAACGAAATGATAGAGTCCCCGTATAAATAGGTTAAAATACTCCCTGCCGCTATTGCGGGGGCAAAGGGAAGCGGCTGCTTTTTGGCGAGTCTACCAGTCAGAACAGCTGCCGACCCGTACAATGCGCCTATCAAAACAGAAAAGAAAAAGGCAGCCGCCAGCATTTTCACACCAAGCACAAAGCCAATCACCGCAAATAATTTAATATCTCCTCCCCCTACTCCCCCATGAGTGATTGCGGCAATTAAAGCCAGAAATAGAAATCCGGCTGCAGCACCTAACAGGCCTGCATACCAGGAATCAAGCGGAGAAATCAATCTCGCAGCGACCAAAAAGGGAAGGAAAAAAATCAATATTTGATTTGGAATCAGCATATAATGAAGATCTGTCACTGCAACAATAATGAGAAGAGAGAGAAACACGACAGCGGTTAACAATTCCAGCGACATGCCAAAGCGTATTCCTGCGGCGGCAAATAAACACGCTGTCACAAGCTCAGCCGCGGGATACATAAAAGAAATCCTATGCCCGCAGCTTTTACATTTACCTTTTTGAAATAGGAATGACAGGATGGGAATTAATTCTGCAGGGGTCAAAGCCCGCCGGCAAAACGAGCATGATGAACGGGGCGCGATAATAGATAGATGTAAGGGGATACGGCGCCCGGCCGTATAGTAAAAAGAACCAAGGATAAGCCCGAAGATAAAAAGAATGAATAGCATAGACAACACACCTTTACTCACTGAGTTCTGGTATAGATTGTAGCAAAATGAGAAACCTGAACTCCAATCGGGATTATGCAATTTTACACATAAAAAAGCCGGCAGAATCTTTTTTCGATTCTGCCGGAGCCTGATGCGTTTATTTCAACCGTTTGCGAATGTCAGAAATAAAATAAAGAGATCCGGTAATCAGCACAATTTCATGTGAATCCTTTTTGCTTTCTACGAAATTGATCACATCGTCTGGATCTTCACTCCAGCTTTTATTGCTGATTTCACTTGCATCATAGAGTTCTTTTGCAAGAGAAGCACGCGGGAAATCAAAAGAAGCAAAATGAATCTCATCAGCTATGGTTTCCAGTCTTTTAATCATGTTCTGATACGGTTTGTCCTTTAATGCGCTAAACACCACAGAAATGCGTGAATTGGCGAAACGCTGCTTCATCGTTTCCGCCAGCTTTTCAACACCTTCTTCGTTATGCGCACCGTCTAAGTAAACCGGAGGATCTTCTTGAACAAGCTCTAACCGTCCGGGCCAAGCAGCCTTCACAAGCCCGCTTCTTAACGCTTCATCACTGATATGGGCAATATTCTCCTTATTGAGCCACTCCGCAGCCAAAATGGATAAAGCAGCATTTTGTCTTTGGTGGGTGCCAATCAAGGATGTCCGAATATCTTCATAGCAATTTTTGTCCGTTTTGAATGAAAACTGTTCTCCTGCAGGCAGAGCCTTTTCATTGAAAATAACACAGGTATCATGTAATGACTGGAACGGCGCAGCATGCCGTTCAGCTTCATGGCGGATGACCTGTAAAGCTTCAGGCTGGGTAACTGCTGTAACGATTGGAATACCTTTTTTAATAATACCGGCCTTTTCTCCTGCAATTTCTTCAATGGTGTTTCCCAAAATGTTCATATGATCGTGTCCGATGCTTGTGATCACAGTTAAAAGCGGCTCTACTACATTCGTAGAATCGAATCTGCCGCCCAAACCTGTTTCAAAAATAATAAAATCTACCTTATGAAATTCTGCAAAATATAAAAATGCACAGGCCGTCATAATTTCAAATTCTGTCGGCTGCCCGTGTTCCATTTGATCAAGGGCTTCAACGTGCGGTTTCATTTGATTAACGAGTGCTGTCCATTCTTCATCTGTAATCGGTGTCCCGTTTACGCTGATCCGTTCATTAAACGTAATGATATAAGGCGATGTAAACGTTCCTACCGTATATCCGGCTTCCTGCAGCATAGAACGGATAAAAGCGACAGTTGATCCTTTACCGTTTGTTCCTGCGACGTGGAGCGCGCGGATTTTTTTTTCAGGATGTCCTAAACGCGCCATCAGCTGCTCCATTCGGCCAAGCCCGGGTCTCACCCCGAATTTCAGCCGCCCGTGAATCCAGCTGCGCGCTTCTTGATATGCAGTAAACAATGATAATCCCCTCTTTTATAAGACAAGGCGGTTTCTCTAGAAACCGCCCCGGCTTTTCATTAGCCCTTCAGCTCAGCCATTCGTTTTTGAACAGCGTCACGCTTTGCCACATAATCTTTTTCTTTTTCACGTTCTTCATCAATTACGTGTGCAGGCGCTTTTTTCATAAATCCTTCATTTCCAAGTTTCTTTTGGACGCGCTCGACTTCTTTCGTCAGCTTATCGAATTCTTTTTGCAGACGGGCAATTTCTTCATCAATATTAATTAAGCCTTCAAGCGGAAGAATAACCTCTGCTCCTGAAACAACGGCCGTCATCGCTTTATCAACAGCCTCGATATCCGTGCCGATTTTAAGAACGCTCGGATTCGTAAAGCGTTCAACATATGAACGGTTCGCTTCGAGGCGGGCTGCTATTTCTTCTGTGCTTGTTTTAATATACAGTTCAACCTGCTTGCTCATTGGCGTATTGACTTCACTGCGGATATTACGCACAGAACGGATCAGCTCAACAAGAAGCTTCATGTCAGCTGCCGCTTCCGTATCAGTATGCTCCGGCACGACAACAGGCCATTGACTTACTGTAATCGATTCCCCTTGGTGAGGAAGGTGCTGCCAAATTTCCTCCGTTAAGAATGGCATAAACGGATGGAGCAGACGCATCGTTTGATCAAGCACGTAAGCAAGGATGGAACGGGTAGTTTTCTTAGCCGCTTCGTCTTCTCCATAAAGCGGAAGCTTCGCCATTTCAATATACCAGTCACAGAAATCATCCCAAATAAAGTTATATAAATGGCGTCCGACTTCACCAAATTCATATCGGTCAGCAAGCTGGGTCACGTGCTCGATCGTTTCATTTAATCGCGTTAAAATCCACTTGTCAGCGACTGATTTTTCGCCTGACAAATCAAGCTCATCGTACGTCATGCCATCCATGTTCATTAATGCAAAACGAGAGGCGTTCCAAATTTTATTGGCAAAATTCCATGTCGATTCCACTTTTTCATAGCTGAAGCGCAGATCCTGGCCAGGAGAGCTTCCAGTCGCAAGGAAATAACGCAGAGAATCAGCTCCGTACTTGTCAATGACATCCATCGGATCGACACCGTTGCCAAGAGATTTACTCATTTTCCGGCCTTGCTCGTCACGGATTAAGCCATGAATTAAAACATCCTTGAACGGGCGCTCGTTTGTAAATTCAATGCCTTGGAAAATCATACGTGACACCCAGAAGAAAATGATGTCATACCCTGTCACGAGAACGTCTGTCGGATAGTAGCGTTTAAAGTCTTCAGCCGTTACATCAGGCCAGCCCATTGTGGAGAAAGGCCATAGCGCAGAACTGAACCATGTATCCAGCACGTCTGTATCCTGTTCCCAATTTTCGCTGTCCTCCGGCGCTTCAAGCCCGACATATAGCTCTCCTGTTTCTTTATGATACCAGGCAGGAATACGATGGCCCCACCACAACTGACGGGAGATACACCAATCGCGGATGTTTTCCATCCAGTGTAAATACGTTTTCTCGAAACGGTCTGGCACAAAGTTAACTTTTTCTTCTTTCTTTTGCAGCTCAATCGCTGCATCAGCAAGCGGCTGCATGCGCACAAACCATTGTGTAGAAAGATAAGGCTCCACAACAGCCCCGCTTCGTTCACTATGGCCGACAGAATGCATATGATCCTCGATTTTAAAGAGAACTCCCGATTCCTGTAAATCTTTTACGAGCTTTTTGCGGCATTCAAAACGATCCATACCTTGATATTGCAATGCATTTTCATTCATCGTGCCGTCTTCATTCATGACAAGAATGCGTTCTAAATTGTGGCGGTTGCCAAGCTCGAAGTCGTTCGGATCATGAGCAGGCGTAATTTTCACCGCACCTGAACCAAATTCCATATCAACATAGTCATCACCGACAATCGGAATTTCACGATTTACAATCGGCAGGATCACCGTTTTTCCGATAAGGTGTTTATAGCGTTCGTCTTCAGGGTGAACGGCAACTGCTGTATCACCGAGCATCGTTTCAGGACGTGTCGTCGCAATTTCAATTGAACCTGTCCCATCAGCAAGCGGATAGCTCATATGATAGAACGCGCCTTGAACATCCTTGTAAATCACCTCAATGTCGGATAGGGCTGTCTTTGTCGCTGGGTCCCAGTTAATAATATATTCGCCTCTGTAGATCAGGCCTTTTTCATAAAGCTTAACGAATACTTCCCGTACCGCTTTGCTTAAGCCCTCATCCAGCGTAAAACGTTCCCGGGAATAATCAAGGCCAAGACCTAATTTCGCCCACTGGCTGCGAATAAAGTCAGCATACTCTTCCTTCCACTTCCACGTTTCTTCGAGGAATTTTTCACGGCCTAAATCGTAGCGGGATTTGCCTTCTTCACGAAGTTTCGCCTCCACTTTAGCCTGTGTCGCGATGCCGGCGTGGTCCATGCCAGGCAGCCACAGCACATCATAGCCCTGCATGCGTTTCATTCTTGTTACAATGTCTTGCAGCGTTGTATCCCATGCGTGGCCAAGGTGTAGTCTTCCAGTTACGTTTGGCGGCGGGATGACAACAGAGTATGGCTCTTTTGCCTGGTCACTGCCCGCTTCAAAAAATTTGCCTTTTAGCCAAAAATCATATCGGTCTTTTTCAACCGCTGCCGGATCATATTTCGTCGGCATTGTTTGTTCATTCGTTTCCATCATAACCCTCCAGCATGTTTAAAAATGGCTGAGAACGAAAAAAGAGCTCTTCATCCCTGTAAAAGGACGAAAAACTCTTTCGCGGTACCACCTTTTTTCATGAACTCTATCAGTTCATGCACTTATAACGGATAACGGGTGTTTCCCGAATTTCTCTACTCTTCCTTCAAGAAATTATGCTCCCGGGCGACCTTCCAATCAGACAGCATAAGAAGCCTTTCAGCAAACGGCTTCTCTCTCTGCATGCGCCTTTTTTGTACTCTTCCCGTTCTAAGCAGGTGTATTTATCAGCTCATTGTATACATTATTTATGTTCTTTATTATAGTAAAAGTGTTTTTGATTCGTCAATCATCTTTTCCAAAAACACCGCTTTCTATACAGATAGGCAGGCACCTATTGCCCAAGTTTACATATGATGCTTGTAAATGCGTAGAGGAGGATGCACTGTGAAGAAACGTTTCAGCTCTTATTCGCTGCCGCCATGGGTCAGGCAAATTCGGCTTGTATCCGCACAAGTGATTATTCCCATTACGATTTTTCAAGGAATCAGAACCATTTTCTTTCCGACAACCTTTGATGTTTTGCTGCTCGCAATCCTAATCTTTTTAGCTTGCGCCCTTCATTTAGAATGGATATAAACAAACAAGTCCGCGCCATTAAGACGTGGACTCGTTTTCAGCCTGAAATTTTTTCTCTTGTTCAATCTGATGAATTTTCATCACAAACGGCTCTATATTTTTCATTTGCCAATACGCCTTTAATAATTGTGTACATTCTTCTTTTTCATGCTGTCTTTTCCCGGCTTGATAACCGTTCAGCACCTTGTACATGGCTTGCGGATAAGCCATATAGCTGAGAAATAGACTGACTTCCGCTTCACGTAAAGGAAATGATTTCGTGTATCCATAAAACCATTCGACGCATTCCGGACAAGCTTTCGGAAAGCCTCTGAACATTTTTGTGAAAAAGCCGAGCAGGTCGTTTTGCGGCGGACCGACAGAAGCTCTTTCGAAGTTTGTAAAATATCCGGTCCCGGTATCATTATATAGAAAATGGTGTATAGACAGGCTGCCGTGGTTCATTACAACCCTTGAAACGTCCTTTTCCTTTGCCGACTCATACCAGTTCTCCAGCCGCTCCAGCGCAAAGTTCACCGCGGAAATGGTTTCTGAAAAATAGGTGATGGCCTGAAGTTCAAAAGGAGAAAGGTACCACTCCTTCTCTGCTCTATCCACAAACTGTTCATAGAAGATCTTATCATGTTCCCACTTTTTTTTCGTTTGATCGTAATACCGTTCAATCTCATCACGCCTAACCTTTAGTTCCTGCATGGTTCTTTCGTGAAGGCGGGCTGTCTCTCTAAATAAATAAGCATGTTTCTGATCACGTTCTTCTTCTTGGTCAAATTGGAGCCAAGGCATTAAATAGTAGGTATCTCCGTATTGCCTGCCTGCTGAGAAAAACTCACCGCTATTTGTTCTGTATACAGGAACAAATGAACGAAAACCTTTTTCCTCAATCGCCACCATATGATCTGTAAATTGCCTGCCGCGACCCTCTTTCAACTTTTTCAGGGCAAATACGCCATAGTCTGTATACACTTTCCAAACAAGAGGACTGACAGGCTCAATAAATTGAGCAGTCAGTCCGTATTCCTGAAGAACCGATTGGGTATCTTCCATTTCATTCACCACATTTTCCGATCGCTTACGGTTTATGCATGGCTATTTTTATATTGAGGAATATAGAGAATCTGTCCTGCTTTTAATTCATCATCCAAGGCTAAAGAATTCATCCTGATCAGCTGCTGGGATGTAATTTCATACCGTTCGCATAAACGTTCGATCGTATCTTCCTGCTGCACAATGCAGATTTTCATTCTCGAAAACTCATCCTCTTCTCTTGTAAAAAGTTTCGTTAGATAAAGAGAATTATCACTTTCCTTTGTTTGAGGTTCCTTCGTTTCAGCAGCAGGAGAAACCCTAGGAACAGCATTCGTTTCCTTCCTTTCAGTCTCAGAGGATTCAGGCAGCTGGAAGGATTGAAAAGGTGTTTCTTCCATAGGCTCTTCAGCCGGTGGTGTTTTTCTCACTTCAATTTCGAAGCTTTCTTCCTCTTGTTCTTCCTCCTCCAGCAGCTTAGGCGCTGAATAAAAAGAATCCTCCTCTTCTTGTTCGGGCAGGAAGGTCCGATAGGCCGGTTCAGGCGATTCTTCTTGATCCTCCTCTGAGCCTGTTTTTTGATGGAAATGGAAATGTAAATCGGCTTTATCATTCTCCGCATATACAGCTGAAGCTGATTCTCTGCTATCTTCTATGGAGAGAGCGGCCTCTGGTACATTCTCCAAAGCTCCATCCGGTTCCGGCTCTTCTTGACAAAGCGCCGTACCAGCCTGATCCGATTGAGGCTCTTCTTCATTTTGAGCCTCTTGACGCAATGCGTATTCATGAATAGATGTTTCTGCTTTTTCCTCTTTGACCACAGTCTCTGAATGATGTTCAGCTTCCAATGCAGGCGATTCTTCTGCGCCAGCGTGTTCACGAAGCTCATCCTCCGCTGGAGAGTCTGCTTTTTCACGAACATCTGCTGCAGCTGCCGGCTCTGCCGTTTCTTTTTTTGCTTTAACGATCTCTTGAATCTCTATTTCTGAAGCAGCAGGTTCTGGCTCCGATTCTGCTTTTTCCGATTCTGTACGAACCTCTGCTTCCATCACTGCAGGCTCTTCAGCCTCGTCTTCCTTTTTTCCATCTTCTCTGGCCTCTGGTTCTGAAGCAACCGATTCAGGCGGCTCAGATTCTGCTTTTTCTGTCTCCAGTTCTTCACGGAGCCCTGCTTTTGAGACAAAAAGTTCTGGCGGTTCATCCTGAAGAACTGCTTTCTCTGCCGATGATGCACCTGGTTCTTCTACATTATGTGCCGGCGGCTCTGAAAGCTCTTCCTCCCTGAACGCCTCAGGAGCTTCATATAAAGGTATCTCCGGTTCTTTGTCTTGCGTATCATCCAAAAGACCTTCGATCGCTAAATCAGCTTGAATTGTTAAAATGCGCGAATCCGTTAATTGATAGTCAAATGCGTCAATAAAAACAAAGACATCCTGTAAATGGCTTACTTTATTTTTTGGAATGGTAATATCCACAGGAAAACAGTGAGCCAGTTCCGCACTTCCATCCTCTCTCTTTCTGACTTGCTCAACAAACCGCTTATCTGTATACATCTCTTCGGTATGTTTGTTTTGATCTATGTTGTACTCACCTGTAAGTTCAAGCGATCCTCTGATTGATACATAATCATTTACTTCCTGAACCCTGATATCAGGATCTAATGAAATTGAAAGCAGTTCAGAAACTTCCTGTCCTTTTTGGAAACAGATCGATTCTTCTACAGAAAATTGCAATCGATGATTTTGCGGCAAGTTCATATCCTCCTTTCATCTAATCCTTAAAATTAGATGTCACTAAAGGTGTATGTATGAACTGGAGAAAATATGAGTGGGAGCGCACGAAAAAACCGGCACAAGGAGTCCTTGATGCCGGTTTTCACTCTTATCTGCGGCTGATCTCAGCAAATACGTTCTCAGCTGCCTGGATTGTGTTTTCAATATCTTCATCAGTATGGGCCGTTGAGAGAAACAGCCCTTCGAATTGTGATGGCGGAAGGAATACCCCTTCATTTGCCATCCCTTTATAATAGCTTGCAAACAGCTTCAAATCTGATGATTTCGCTGTTTCATAATTGATGACAGGTTCGTTTGTAAAGAAGAAACCAATCATGGAGCCTGCACGGTTAAAGGTATGCGGAATGCCATGTGCCTCGGCGGCTTTTGAAATTCCTTCTTCCAGCCTGTCGCCTTTTTTGATGAAATTCTTGTAGGATTCAGGTGTCAGCTGCTTCAATGTTTCTAATCCAGCCGTCATCGCAAGCGGGTTGCCTGACAATGTACCCGCTTGATAGATCGGACCGCTCGGAGCGATCTGCTCCATGATTTCTGCCTTTCCGCCATAAGCGCCAACAGGAAGTCCGCCCCCGATTACTTTTCCTAAACAAGTCAGGTCAGGCGTTACGCCGAAGTAGCCTTGAGCGCAGTTATAGTCGACGCGGAAGCCTGTCATCACTTCATCAAAAATCAGCAGGGAGCCATATTGCTCAGTGATATCACGCAGACCCTGCAGGAAGCCTTCTTGCGGCGGAACAACGCCCATATTTCCGGCAACCGGCTCTACAATGACTCCCGCAATGTCTTCACCGAATTGCTGGAAAGCAAGCTTTACACTTTCTAAATCATTATACGGAACGGTTATGGTGTTTTTTGCAATGCCTTCAGGCACACCAGGGCTGTCAGGCAGACCAAGAGTGGCTACACCTGAACCTGCTTTAATCAAGAGGGAATCGCCGTGTCCGTGGTAGCAGCCCTCAAATTTTAGAATCTTGTTGCGGCCCGTATAGCCCCTTGCCAAACGGAGGGCGCTCATTGTAGCCTCCGTTCCGGAGCTGACCATACGTACAATTTCTACAGATGGCACACGATCAATGACGAGCTTTGCGAGTTCATTTTCCACTTCTGTCGGAGCACCGAAGCTTGTCCCGTATTCAGCCACTTTTTTAAGGCTTTCAACAACACGGTCATTCGTATGTCCTAAAATTAAAGGCCCCCATGACAAGACGTAGTCAATATATTCATTCCCGTCAATATCAAAGATTTTCGAGCCTTTTCCGCGCTCCATAAAAATCGGGTCCATGTCTACCGATTTAAATGCGCGAACGGGACTGTTCACACCACCCGGCATGAGTTTTTGCGCTTCTTTAAAAGCCGTTTTTGATTTTTCATAGCTTCTCATCTGCCTCAACTCCTGTCAACTGAATAAAATTACTCCGCAAGCCATTTTGCTGCGTCTTTCGCATGATACGTAATAATCAGGTCGGCACCCGCGCGCTTCATGCTTGTCAAAATTTCCAACACGATTTCTTTTTCTTTGATCCAGCCGTTCTGCGCTGCAGCCTTCACCATTGAATACTCTCCGCTTACATTATAAGCGACGAGCGGCAAAGCAAACTCATTTTTCACGTCACGCATGATATCCATATAGGAAAGCGAAGGTTTGACAATCAAAAAGTCCGCGCCTTCCTCGACATCTGATTGTGCTTCGCGGAGTGCCTCCATACGGTTGGCAGGATCCATCTGATATGTTTTGCGGTCACCAAATTGCGGTGTGCTGTTTGCTGCGTCACGGAACGGACCGTAAAACTCACTTGAATATTTTACAGCGTAAGACATGATTGGAATATTGACGAATCCTTCTTTATCGAGCGCTTCTCTGATCACTGTAACAAATCCGTCCATCATGTTTGATGGCGCAATGATATCCGCACCTGCCTTCGCTTGGCTGACAGCTGTCTGCGCCAAAAGCTCAAGCGATTCATCATTGAGGATGACCCCGTCTTTGACAAGTCCGCAATGGCCGTGGTCTGTATATTCGCATAAGCACGTGTCAGCGACAACCACCATTTCAGGGAAGTGTTTTTTAATTTCCGTGATGGCTTTTTGAACGATACCATGATCATGGTACGCTTGAGTTCCGCAATCATCCTTTTCTTCCGGGATGCCGAACACGATAACAGATTGAATTCCCAGTTTGACCAGCTCAGCTACTTCATCCTTCAATAGATCTAATGATACATGATAAACATCAGGCATTGACGGAACAGCTTTTTTGCCTTCAAGCCCTTCTACGACAAAAATCGGATAGATAAAATCGGATGGATGCAAACGTGTTTCCTTTACCATCTCTCTCATTGCATTTGATGTCCGCAGGCGGCGGTGTCTATTAAATGATTGACTCATATTCTCTCTTCCTCTCTAGACATGCTGCACATTAACTCAAGCATGCCATCTATTGTAAATGTATCTGGTGTATATGATGTAATGCCATACGTCAGAAGGGCGTCCCTTGTTAAAGGTCCGATGGTTATACAGGCAGTCTCATTCGCCTTCCACTTTTTTAATTCTTCTCCCAAGACATGCATAAACGTATGTACGGTTGATGAACTCGTAAATGTTACATAGTCAAAGGAATATTGACCCGCAGCCTTCTTCAGTGCCTTGATGCCTTCTTCGTCCGGAATCGTTTCGTAGAGAACCCATTCCTTCACTTCAAAACCGAGCGGAACAAGCTCTTGTTTTATCACATCACGTGACAAATTCCCCTTCATCACGGTAATCCGCTCTCCCGGTTCAGCATGCTGCTTAAGAACGGCAGCCAATTGTTCAGCAATATAGTCCTGCGGCATCACATCAACCGATACGTTATGCGTTTTTAAACGGCGGGCGGTTTTTTCACCGACGGCCGCAATTTTTTTATGTGCAGGGAGAATAAGCTGATTTTCCTTCAGATAAGAAAAAAAGAAGTCTGCCCCATTCACGCTTGTAAAAACAAGCCAGCCTGGCGCGGCAAGATCCTCTCTCACCTGTTCCGCAACATCATTCGGCAAAGCGGGGCGAAACGTAATCAAAGAGGTCAAAACCGCTTTTCCGCCAAGCGCCTCCACTTTGTGCTGAAATGATGTTGCCTGTGCCTTATTCCGGGTGACAAGCACTGTTTTTCCTTTCAGGGGAAAATCATTTTCCATCCTCATCAAGCTCCCGTTTTACACGATCAATTAAATCTTTTGCTCCTTTGTCAGCCATAAGAGCGGCACAGCGCTTTCCTACTTCCTCCGGATCGTTTCCGGTGACGGTTTCTTTAAAAATGATTTTGCCGTCAGGAGAAGCGACAAGCCCTGTCATTTCAATTTCATCCTGTCCGTTTAACACGGAGTAGCCTGCGATCGGAACCTGGCAGCCGCCCTCCATCGCATTTAAAAAAGCACGTTCTGCCAAAACAGTCCGTTTTGTATATTCATCTGTAAACTGAGAAAACAACGCCAACAGCTCTTCATCCGATTCTCGGCACTCAATCGCCAGTGCTCCTTGCCCCACAGCAGGCAAACAGCGCTCAGGCTCAAGGAATTCGGTTACGACATCCTGCTTCCACCCCATTCTGGAAAGGCCGGCAGCGGCTAAAATAATCGCGTCATAATCCTCTGTTTCAAGCTTTTGAAGTCTCGTATCTATATTCCCTCTAATCCATTTAATTGTAAGGTCAGGCCGCTCAATCAAAAGCTGTGCGCTTCTTCTTAAACTGCTTGTGCCAATGACAGCGCCTTCCTTCATTTCTGAAAGCTTTACGCGATTCTTTGAAATAAGGGCATCACGAGGATCTTCCCGTTCAGGAATACAGCCGATCACAAGGCCTTCAGGCAAAACAGCAGGCATGTCCTTCATGCTGTGCACTGCCATATCAATTTCTTCGTTTAAAAGCGCTTGTTCAATTTCTTTGACAAACAGCCCTTTTCCACCCACTTTTGAGAGTGTGACATCGACAATCCGGTCACCCTTTGTCACGATCTCTTTAATTTCAAAAGTAAACGAAGGGTTGATTTCTTTCAGTTTTTGGATAACCCATTTTGTTTGAGTCATAGCGAGTTTGCTTCGTCTGGAACCTACTTTAATCGTTCTCATCATTTCTTTCCTCCCGAATCTGCTTGGGACATCATTTAACTGAACCAATGGAATTGCGACAGGCTTCCAAGCAGGAAATAATTGATCATCAGCACGAGAAAACAAGCCGTATTCCACAGTGCAGCGACCTTTCCTTGCAGCTCTTTAATCAGCCTGATATAAAGATAATAGCTGTACAGCAGCAGGACGACAAATGAACCAAGCACTTTGGCGTCAAACCAATACAGCGTTTCTAGAGAGACATATGCCCAAATAACGCCGAGAATCAAACTCAGCAGCAGCATCGGAACGCCGATCACATTTAAAACATACGCCATATAATCAAGCTTTGATAAATCTTCTATTCTCAACAGCCATTTTCCCCACTTTTTCTTTTTCAGCAGATGATATTGAAACATGTACAACACAGAAAAAACGAAAGAAAGGGAAAAAGCGCCGTATGAAAGAATCGCCATTGTAATATGAATCACCAAAAGTTCTGACACAAGCTGCCCGGAAAAAGCCGCTGACTGCTGCTCTGTCGGTGAAAATGTGTGAATGGCGATCATAGAAAATCCTATAACATTTGTAAAAAACACAATAAAGTCAACACGTAAAAGCTTTGTCAGTACAAGTGACAGCGTGACAAGCACCCAGGCATAAAAATAAAGCGCCTCCGTGACATTTAATACCGGAAACCGCCCCGTCACCCACATAAAATAGGCCAAATACACGGTTTGCAGAGTCCAGACAATAGAAAGCAACCAGAAGGCCATTTTTCCAGCCTTCCGGTTGTGTTGAAGAAAATCTATAAAATAAAAGAGTACACTTAACGCGTAAATGACGATTGTCCCCTCATTAAGTCTTGCCATTGCAGTATCAATCATTCAGCTTTCACTCACTTACAAGTGGGCTAAAGCCCGCTTTTGATTCAGCCTTTTTAAAAGAGTGGACCTTCTGGCTGCTTTCAAGGGTTTTCATCATTTGACGTCCCGCAGCTTCTTCAATATCAAAAATCTGCATAAACAACGCGAGCTTTTCTTCAGAATCAACATCTGCTGCAAGCTCTTTCACCTTTAAAATCGGATCACGCAGCATTTGGTTAATGATACTTTTGGTGTGTTTGTTCAACAGTTTTTTCTCTCTTGTGCTTAAATGAGGCAGCTTACGCTCGATGCTGTCCATCGTTTCTGACTGGATGGCAAGCGCCTTTTCGCGCAATGCAGAAATAACCGGCACAACACCAAGTGTATTCATCCATTGTTTAAATTCGACAATAGTTTCTTCAATTAACAGTTCAACTTTTTCAGCGGTTTCTCTCCGCTCTTTCATGTTCGCTTCTACAATGCCTTCCAGATCGTCGATATCATAAAGAAAAACACCTTCAAGATCATTCAGCGCCGGATCAAGATCTCTAGGCACTGCAATGTCCACCATAAACAGCGGACGTCCCTTGCGAAGCTTATTCGCGTTTTCCATCATCTCTTTGGACACGACAAATTCACTTGCACCGGTTGAACTGATTAGAATATCAGCCTCCGCAAGCGCGCTTTCAAGCTGATTCAAGCTTCTCGCTTCACCGGAGAAACGGTCAGCAAGCTCTTTCGCTTTCAAGTATGTTCGGTTAATGACAGTGACCTTGCCGATTCCTTGTCCGTGCAGGTTTTCCGCAGCAAGCTCGCCCATTTTTCCCGCACCGAGAATCAATATGTGCTTGCTTGAGAGATTTCCGAAGATTTTTTTAGCAAGTTCAACTGCAGCATAGCTTACGGACACCGCATTTGAGCCAATGTCTGTTTCGGCGTGAGTCCGTTTGCCCACTGTCACGGCCTGCTTAAACAGCTCATTAAAAATAGTCCCGATCGTTTTTTCTTGCTGAGCTGTTTTAAAGCTGTCGCGTACCTGTCCGAGAATCTGCGTTTCACCAATCACCATCGAATCCAATCCGCAGGCTACACGGAATAAATGCTCAACAGCTGCATCGCTCTCATAAAATGTTAAGAACGGTGACAGCTCTTCTTTGCTTAATTGAAACCAATCAGCTAAGAACTTTTTTATATAATAACGGCCGGTATGGAGTTGGTCGACTACCGCATAAATTTCAGTGCGGTTGCAGGTGGAGACAATGATGTTTTCCAGAATGCTTTTCTCTTCTTTCAGCTGCACCATTGCGTCTGCCAGCTCATTCGGCTGAAAACTTACTTTTTCACGTATCTCAATAGGGGCGGATTTATAATCTACTCCCACAACAAGTATATGCATCGCTTTAATTACACCCCCAACACCCAATCTTAATTTATAATTATTCTAACATAGAACTCATTATTTATAATAATTATAACATAGATTCTTTCACAAAATGTGAACAGATTTTAAAATTCTTATGCTATATTAGAAAAAGCTTCAGGGAAAAGAAGCATTCCTATTGACAATACCAAAAACAGCAGAAATTTACTACACATCAGCTCTAAAAAACAAGAAGGTGATATGCATGAAACAAAAATCAATTTTATTCCCTTGTCTGCTGCTTGCCGCTTCTGTATATGCATGGCTTGAAAGCGGCCAAGCTGAACTGTTTTCGGGACAGGATCAATGGCCTGTTCTCCTCATGCTGTTAGGCGCAGCCTTTGTATATCAAGGAAAAAAAGAAGCCGTTGCACCCCATTTCTTTATCGGTTTGCTTCTCTTCGGGATCGGTTTACACTTTTTTGCCAAGCCGAAATGGGTATGGTGGCCGGATGATTTTGAAATGCTTCTCTTTATGATCGGCTTCTCACTACTCGTTTCAACCGTTCAAAAAAAAGAATATGTATATGAGGCTGTGTCGATGATTTGTTTTTCCCTGTTTTTGTACTTTTTCAAACAAATTATGGCGTGGCTTGAGTCTGCGCATATTCCAACAGCACTTCTGAAGGAGTATTGGCCGTTTGTCTTTATTGGAATCAGTTTATTGTTATTATTGATAAAACGGAAAAAATCTATACGATAAATAAAACCGGTAGAGGATTCTCTACCGGTTTATCATTTTTTTGATCGCTCCCCAAGCTTCGTCTTTCCCCTTTTTCGTTTCTGAGGAAAAGAGAATCAGCTCGTCTTCCGGATCAATATTTAATGTTTGTCGGACAACCTTCGCGTGTTTGTCCCATTTTCCTTTCGGGATCTTATCCGCCTTTGTAGCAATAATAATAACAGGAATGCCGTAATACTTTAAGAATTCATACATCTGTACATCATCATTGGATGGCGCATGCCGCAAATCAACGATCTGTACCACTGCTTTTAATTCCTCGCGTGTCGTGATATAGGTTTCAATCATTCTGCCCCAAGCTTCACGCTCAGACTTTGACACTTTGGCAAAACCGTACCCCGGCACATCCACAAAATGCAGCTCATCATTGATAATATAGAAATTAAGCGTTTGTGTTTTTCCAGGCTTTGACGATGTTCTCGCAAGATTTTTGCGATTGATTAATGAATTGATAAAAGACGATTTTCCTACGTTTGATCTTCCGGCCAATGCAATTTCCGGTAGCCCTCCTTCAGGGTACTGTTCCGGTTTTACTGCACTGATCACGATTTCTGACTTTGTGACTTTCATTTCTTCTCTCCTACTAAGGCATGTTCCAAAACTTCGTCTAGGTGGGATGCCAATATAAATGTCAGCCCCTCTCTGACGCTTTCAGGAATATCCTCTATATCTTTTTCATTCTCTTTAGGCGCAATAATGGTCTTCAATCCCGCTCTATGTGCGCCAAGCGCTTTTTCCTTCAGTCCGCCGATTGGCAGCACGCGCCCGCGAAGCGTAATTTCCCCAGTCATGCCGACTTCACGAGAAACTGCCCGCCCCGTTAAAGCAGAAACAAGTGCTGTTGCCATCGTAATGCCGGCTGACGGACCATCCTTAGGCACCGCACCCTCTGGTACATGTATATGAATATCATACTTCTCATGAAAGTCAGGTTCAATGCCAAGTTCTTCTGTTTTGGATCGCACATAGCTGAATGCTGCCTGAGCTGACTCTCTCATTACATCACCGAGCTTTCCAGTCAGGATTAATTTCCCTTTTCCCGGTGAAAGCGATACTTCAATCGAAAGCGTATCTCCGCCAACGGTTGTATAGGCAAGCCCTGTCACTACACCAACTTGATCCTCTGTTTCAGCTTGTCCATATCTGAAAATGCGTTTTCCGATAAAATCTTGAAGGTTCTTCTCAGTAACCGTAATCCGTTTTCGCTCTTCAGCAACAATGGCTTTTGCAGCTTTACGGCAAATTGCGGCAAGCTGGCGTTCAAGGCTTCTTACACCAGCTTCTCTCGTATAGTATCGAATAATATCAAGAATCGCCTGATCACGCAGCTGCAAGTTGCTTTTCTTCAGCCCGTGTTCTTTGATCTGCTTTGGAAGCAAGTGATCCTTTACGATTTCAAGTTTTTCTATTTCTGTGTAGCCCGCGATATTAATAATTTCCATTCTGTCTCTGAGCGGTCCTGGAATTGTAGCCAAATTGTTCGCCGTTGCGATAAACAGCACTTTTGATAAATCAAAGGTTTCTTCAATATAGTGATCACTGAAGCTGCTGTTTTGCTCTGGATCAAGCACTTCAAGCATAGCAGATGACGGGTCTCCTCTAAAATCAGATGACATTTTGTCAATTTCATCTAATAAGAAAACTGGGTTCAGCTTGCCGGCTTTTTTCATCCCCTGAATAATCCGTCCTGGCATTGCTCCGACATAGGTTCGTCTGTGTCCGCGGATCTCTGATTCATCCCGTACTCCTCCGAGTGAGATTCTGACGAATTTCCGTCCCAAGCTTTTTGCAATTGATTTGGCTAAAGACGTCTTTCCGACACCTGGAGGTCCTGCCAAACAGAGGATCGGGCCTTTCAGGGATTTTGTCAGCTTCTGGACAGCCAAATATTCTAAAATACGTTCTTTTACTTTTTCAAGTCCGTGATGCTCTTCGTCCAAGAGACGTCCTGCTTCTTTCAAATCAAGCTTATCATCTGTTTCATCCGTCCACGGGAGAGCAATCAGCCAGTCGATATAGCTGCGGATGACGGAGCTTTCCGCAGAACTTGACGGAATTTTTTCATATCGGTTCAATTCCTTAAGGGCTGTTTCCTTCACATGATCAGGCATGCCTGCTTCTTCAATTTTTTCAGTCAGCGTCTGAACTTCGCCAGTTTTGCCTTCTTTATCGCCAAGCTCTTTTTGGATCGCCTTCATCTGTTCACGCAAATAGTATTCCTTCTGCGTACGTTCCATTGAACGTTTGACACGCTGGCCGATTTTTTTCTCAATCTCCAGCACTTCTTTTTCATTATTAATAAAATCAATGACCTTGTTCAGCCTGTCTTTGACATCTGCCGTTTCTAAAATATCCTGCTTATCCTTTAGTTTAAGGGGCAGATGAGAAGCAACGATGTCTGCCATTCTCCCCGGCTCTTCGATATCAGTAACCGCGGCGTACGTTTCGGCCGAGATTTTTTTAGAAATTTTTATGTACTGATCAAAGTGGTCTAGCAAAGTCCGCATCAACGCTTCGTCTTCTGTATCTTTTGAATCATCTTCATGAATGAGTTGAATGTCGACCGACGTGTATTCCTCGTGTTCATTATATTTAACGATTTGGGCGCGCTTGAGGCCCTCCACCAACACACGAATCGTACCGTTCGGAAGCTTCAGCATTTGCTTAATTTTTGTATAGGTGCCGACAGTGAAAATCTCGTCTTCACCAGGTTCGTCTATCGAAATATCCTGCTGAGTGGCTAAAAATATCATATGATCATGCATCATTGCCTGTTCAAGAGCCTGAACCGACTTGTCACGTCCTACATCTAAATGCAAAACCATCGTCGGGTACACTAATAAACCTCTTAAAGGGAGGAGCGGGATGCTGCGTTTTAATTCTTCTGCCATGTGACTGACACCTCCGTGACTTTAGTATGAACCATTATAATACAACTTTTTCATCCTTGTACAATAAACGGCATGGTTCCATTTTCTATAAAGCAGTCTCCTCGTAGTATACCCTTTCTTTCTGATATGAAAAAGGAAAAGATGTCCTTCATGAAAAAAACCCTATTATAAAAATAGGGTTTAAACGGATTCTTTATTAATTTCAATATGGAACGGTTTTTGTTCCGTTGGCGGATTCACTAAAATTTTATCAAGCACTTCTTGGAACGTCTTCACTGCAATAATCTCGATTCCGTCAATCTGCTTTAAGATCGCCTGCTGATTTTCATATGGAATAATCACCTTTTTCGCACCGGACTGCTTGGCCGCTTTTATTTTCGGTATAACGCCTCCGATAGGTTTCACAAGGCCGTTCAAGCTGATTTCGCCTGTCATCGCAACGGTATTGTCAATAGGAATTTTGTGTATCGCCGAGAAAATCCCCGCCGCCATCGCGATGCCTGCTGACGGCCCATCAATCGGAACCCCTCCTGGGAAATTGATGTGAATATCATAATCAGACGGCTTCATTCCCATTGTCCGGAGCACGGTTAACACATTTTCAACCGAACCCTTCGCCATGCTTTTTCGCCTGATTGATTTTGATTGGCTGCCGATGCTTTCTTCTTCAGCAATTCCTGTGATATTAATTGATCCTTTATCTTGAGCCGCGGTTACACTTACTTCGATTTCCAGAAGCGACCCGCTGTTAGGCCCATAGACTGCAAGCCCATTTACAATGCCGACCTGCGGTTCAACACCGATTTTTTGCTCATGCTTCGGTGTAAGCTGACTAGAGTGGATGACCCATTCAATATCCTCAATGGTAATGTCTTTCCGATTCTCCGTAACAGCCATCCCCGCTGCGATTTGAATCATATTGACAGCTTCCCGTCCGTTCCGCGTGTAGCTGGTCAAAAGATCGAGGCCTTCTTCAGAGATATTTTTTTCAATTTTATCCGCTGCTGTTTTGGCAACAGTTTTCAGTTCGTCCTTTTCAAGCTCGCGGAAAAAAACCTCCAAACAGCGGGACCTGATAGCTGGCGGAATTTCGTTTGGCATTCTTGTGGTTGCGCCAATCAGGCGAAAATCAGCCGGCAGCCCATTTTGAAAAATATCATGAATGTGATTCGGAATTTGTGTATTTTCCTCACTGTAATACGCACTGTCTAAAAAGACTTTTCTGTCCTCAAGCACCTTCAGCATTTTATTCATTTGAATCGGATGCAGCTCCCCTATTTCATCAATAAACAGCACACCGCCATGGGCATGAGTGACAGCTCCCTGCTTCGGCTGCGGTATCCCAGCCTGCCCCATTGCTCCGGCCCCTTGGTATATCGGGTCATGGACAGAGCCGATGAGCGGATCGGCAATTCCTCTTTCATCAAAACGGGCTGTTGTCGCATCGAGTTCCACAAAAACAGCTTGCTCTTTAAACGGTGATTGTTTATGTTTTTTTGCTTCTTCCAACACAAGCCGCGCAGCAGCCGTTTTTCCAACTCCCGGCGGTCCATAGACAATGACATGCTGAGGGTTCGGTCCGCACAAAGCCGCCTTTAATGCTTTAATACCGTCTTCCTGTCCGACAATATCTTGAAAACTTTTGGGGCGGACCTTCTCAGATAATGGCTCGGACAAGCTGATAGCGCGCATTTTCCGAAGCTGCTCCATTTCCTTCTTTGATTCTTTATCTATCGTGACCTTTTGTGTCCTTTGATTTTTAAGCAAATTCCAAAAATACAAACCAATGATGATCCCAAAAAACAGCTGAATAAATAACGCGATCCCTGTCCAACTCATGGTGGTCCCTCCTGAAAAACAATTTATGTATCCAATTCATTCCTCTGATTGCTAGTATCTCCCATAGGAGGCGGGAATAAACGTTTTTCCGGAAGAGTTTACATGCAAAAAACCTCCTGAATGATTCATTCAGGAGGTTTGTGTTTATCTTTATGCAGATGTTTTATCTTGGCTAACCTCAGTGCCGTCTTTTAATAAGAGGCGAGGAGGCTCTCCGTGTGTCACAGTTGCCCCGGTAATCACACATTTTTCAATGTCATCACGAGAAGGCAGCTCAAACATCACATCAAGCATGATGCCTTCAATGATAGAACGGAGTCCGCGTGCGCCAGTCTTGCGTTCAATCGCTTTTTTAGCGATTTCAGAAAGCGCTTCTTCTTCAAATTCAAGCTCAACATTGTCAAGCTCAAGCATTTTCTTGAATTGCTTAACAAGAGCGTTTTTCGGTTTTGTTAAGATCGCAACCAAAGCTTCTTCGTCAAGCTTTTCAAGGCTTGCAATAACCGGAAGACGTCCGATAAACTCAGGAATTAACCCGAAGCGGAGCAAATCTTCAGGAAGCACTTTTGAAAGAAGATCTTCTTTCTCAAGATCAGCAGCTTTGTTGTCAGCACCGAATCCAATCACTTTTTGGCCTAAACGGCGTTTGATGATTTGTTCGATACCATCGAAAGCTCCGCCGCAAATGAACAAAATATTTGTTGTGTCAATTTGAATGAATTCTTGATGAGGATGCTTACGTCCCCCTTGAGGCGGCACGCTCGCCACTGTACCCTCAAGAATTTTAAGCAATGCCTGCTGTACGCCCTCACCTGACACGTCACGTGTGATAGACGGGTTTTCAGATTTTCTAGCCACTTTATCGATTTCATCAATATAGATAATGCCTTTTTCGGCTTTTTCCACATCATAATCAGCAGCTTGAATGAGTTTCAAGAGAATATTCTCTACATCTTCACCCACGTATCCAGCTTCAGTCAAAGATGTAGCGTCTGCAATCGCAAACGGCACATTTAAAATGCGAGCCAACGTTTGCGCCAGAAGGGTTTTACCGCTTCCTGTAGGCCCGATTAATGAAATATTACTTTTTGAAAGCTCAACATCATCGACTTTGCTGTTGGAGTTAATGCGCTTATAGTGGTTATACACAGCAACAGCAAGTGATTTCTTCGCTTGGTCTTGGCCGATGACATATTCATTCAAGATTTCACGAATTTCCTGAGGCTTTGGTACGTCTTTAAATTCTACTTCTTCTTCTGTTCCGAGTTCTTCCTCTACAATTTCAGTGCAGAGTTCGATACATTCGTCACATATATATACACCAGGCCCAGCTACAAGCTTACGAACCTGATCTTGTGTTTTTCCACAGAACGAGCATTTCAATTGTCCTTTTTCCTCGTTAAATTTAAACATTCTTTCACCCCTTAATCTTGTCTCACTTTTTCTTTTACCGGCAGAGCAAAAGAAAATGATTCTTGAAACGAAACGAGTATGTATTGCATTTTACCATACTTTCCAAAAAGACGGTAACAATGTGTTTCTGACTTGCACATTCTATATGTATGACAAAAAACTGCCCTGCATTAACTATCTTGCCCCAAGAAAAAGAGATAACTCATAATTGTACAAAACAAGGCACGAATGATTCGCGCCCTGTTTTATTATTACTATTATTATGCACCATATTAACGGTTTTCTACAAGAAAATCAATTGCTTTGCGAACTTTTAAATCTTCTTTCATCGCGTCAGTAGAACCGATGGCTTGTTTAATATTTTCAACAGGCATGTTGTATGCTTCAGCCATTTTAGTAAGCTCAGCATCAACTTCCTCATCTGATACTTCAAGGTTTTCCGCTTTCGCAATCGCCTCAAGAGTCAGGTTAGATTTTACGCGTTTTTCAGCATCTTCTTTCATTTGCTCTTTTAACGCAGCTTCATCTTGGCCTGAGAATTGAGTGTAAAGCTCAAGGTTCATGCCTTGCATTTGCAGACGCTGTTCGAATTCTTTCAGCATGCGGTCAAGCTCAGTGTCAACCATTGCTTGCGGCACATCGATTTCAGCATTTTCAGAAGCTTTCAGAACAAGCTCTTCACGCAATTTAGCGTCAGCTTCGTTTTCTTTCGCTTCTTCTAAACGTTTCTTAGTTTTTTCAGTTAATTCAGCGAGTGTTTCCACTTCTTCATCGATATCTTTAGCGAATTCATCGTCAAGCTCAGGAAGCTCTTTCGCTTTGATTTCGTGAATTTTCACTTTGAACACAGCTGGTTTGCCTGCAAGATCTTCAGCATGGTACTCTTCAGGGAATGTCACTTCAACATCCTTCTCCGCACCTGCTTCAAGGCCGACTAATTGATCTTCGAAGCCAGGGATGAATGAACCAGAACCTACTTCTAGAGAGTAGTTTTCAGCTTTTCCGCCTTCGAATGCTTCGCCGTCAACGAATCCTTCGAAATCAAGAACAACTGTGTTTCCTTCTTCAACAGCGCCTTCTTCTTTTACAACAAGCTCAGCTTGACGCTCTTGAAGCGCTTTTAGTTCGTTTTGAACATCTTCGTCAGTTACAGTTGTGTCGTCTTTTTCAATGCCTAAGCCTTTGTAGTCGCCAAGCTTCACTTCAGGTTTTACTGTTACTTTCGCAGTGAAGATTAAGCTTTCGCCTTTTTCGATTTTTTCAACATCGATTTCAGGACGGTCTACAGGCTCGATTCCAGCTTCTTCAACCGCTTTAGGGTATTCTACAGGAAGAAGAATATCCAAAGCATCTTGGTAAAGAGCTTCTACGCCAAAGCGCTGTTCGAATAATCCGCGAGGAATTTTACCTTTACGGAATCCAGGAATTGAAACTTGTTTTACTACTTTTTTAAATGCATCATCAAGTGCTGTTTTAAACGTTTCAGCATCAACTTCAACCGTTAAAACGCCTTCGTTGCCTTCTTGTTTTTCCCATTTTACAGACATGTGTTTCCCTCCAAAAATCTATTCAGGTTGTGTCGGTCTTCCATTCTAAAGCAATCATTCGGCTTCGTCCAACAAAAACAAAGCTGCCAAAGATCAGAATCATTATGTATAGATGTTAATAATGAACTGCAAAGCCTGTCCAACCGTATTTCTTATAACCCGTTATACACAAATACAACCACTATATTATAACATAACACATAGCGCTTTCAACTATATGGCGTGATTTACAAATAAGAAATTTCTTCAATATCTTTTATCATAGTGCAAGCTTCATCGAGTTCTCTGTCGGTAAATTCATACATCATATGAAGTTCTTCTCTTTCAATTTCAATCCCGTGCATCTCGTAGCCGACTTTATGCAGGGCAGCCGCCCAAAGATCAGCCGACAGCAATTTCGGCTGGAACGGATATAAAACGTATAAATGTCTTCTCCACAATTCTTCTACTGCCGCATACAAGGTTGGATTTTCATTTCCAAGTGTCTCATCCAGGACCCTGAGAACACGGTGCAGAATCGGAGCGGCATCAGGCGGGACAATCTCAGACGGTTCAATTGTCAACGACTCGCCAAATTTACTAATGTGCACAGGTTTACTGTACTCATGCTCGGCCAACAGCATAACAATCATCGTTTTGATAATCGGGTGGGCTGAGGGGTCTTGAAGGATTGTTTTGAGCAACCCTGTATACTTTGCTACGTTACGGTCTTTTAAGGAATGAATGAGATTCATTTGCTCCTCAGGGCTTGCCAGCACTTTCTCGGTGTCAATTGTATCCTCGTATTCTTCGTCCCAAGCCTCGTCCTCTCGATCCGGATCGGTCATTTTCCGGCTGAAATCAAGCAGCTTGTAAAATTGCTCGGCGCTTTCTGCCGGCAGCTGATTTTCTTCCAAAACGGCTTCAATAGTGCTTTTGACTTCTTCGTATTTTTTGAGCTGAATTAAGATGGTCATGTACACCTGCAAAACCGTAAAATAATGGCCATAACCTTCTTTGAGCATCTTCTCGCACACACTTTTTGCCTCTTCCAGTTCGCCCAGCTCTAAAAAGCAGATGGCCATCCCTAAGTGAAGATCAGATTCAGTATCATCATATTTTATTGCTTCAGAAAACAGCTCAAGCGCTTCTTGATACTTTTTTTCCTTGAGTGATGACATCCCTTTTTCCACGAGGCGGTCTTTCAGATGAGGAAAAGGAATAATTTTTGCGTTTTTCTTGTCATGCGTCATACCTATATTCCTTTCAGGCATTTATTTTGTTCAAGTGTATCAACACCTGTGAACAAACACAAGAAATGAAAGGTTTCACCAGGCAAAAAAAGCCGCCGGACTAAGACCGGCCGCTTCTTCAGGCTTGAAGCCAAGAGCTTCTTTTCGATTCAAATAGCTTGATTTCATCTTCAAGCAGCAGCGTTAATGAAATTTCATCATAGCCGTTGATGAGCATCTCTTTCCAATGCGGATCAACTTCAAATGAAATTTGATTGCCTTCACTGTCATGAATCAGCTGATTTTCAAGGTCAACAGTCATTTGCAATGACTGGTTTTCATATTGGCTGACTAGCTGTTTCCAATTGTCATATGGCATGCGGATTGGAAGCATCCCGTTTTTAAAGCAGTTCTGATGGAAAATATCAGCAAATGACGGCGCAATGATAATTTTAAACCCATAATCATCAAGCGCCCACGGAGCGTGTTCGCGCGATGATCCACAGCCGAAGTTTTCTCCTGCTATTAAAATGGAAGCTCCTTGATAAACAGGCTGGTTTAATTCAAATTCAGGATTCGGTTCACCATTCGCATCATATCTCCAGTCAAAAAATGCAAAACGCCCGTAGCCTGTTCTTTCAATCCGCTTCAAAAATTGTTTAGGAATAATCTGGTCAGTATCAACATTGATCCGATTTAATACGGCCGCTTTCCCCGTATGTGATTTCAAAGGTTCCATCTCGCGCACTCCTTACACAACTGTTTTTTCCTGATAAAACTTTCTGACATCAACGAAGTGTCCGTGAATGGCAGCCATCGCAGCCATTGCCGGGCTGACGAGATGTGTTCTTGCACCTTTTCCTTGTCTGCCCTCAAAGTTGCGGTTAGAGGTTGACGCACAGCGCTCTCCCTCAGGAACAACATCATTATTCATACTCAAACACATGCTGCAGCCTGACTCTCTCCACTCAAATCCAGCTTCCAAGAAAACCTGGTCAAGCCCTTCTTGTTCAGCCTGAAGCTTCACACTTTGGGATCCTGGCACGACGATGGCTCTAACGCTGTCAGCTACCTTCTTCCCTTTGATCATATCAGCAGCCTGACGAAGGTCAGTCATGCGGGAATTTGTGCAGGAACCGATAAATACGTGCTCCACTTTAATGTCTTCGATTTTCTGATGGGGAGTCAGCCCCATATATTCATAAGCTCTAATCGCTTCTTTTTTGTCATCTTCTGCAGAAAAGCTTTCCGGCGCTGGAACTTCAGAATCGACAGGAAGAACCATTCCCGGGTTAATGCCCCATGTCACCATAGGAGAAATGTCGTTGCCGTCAAGGACGATAGATTTATCGTAAACAGCGCCCGGGTCTGTGCGCAGCGCTTTCCATTCCTCTACAGCCTTGTCAAATTCTTCGCCTTTTGGCGTGTACTTGCGGTTTTTGCAATATTCAAATGTTACCTCGTCAGGTGCAATCAAACCTGCTCTTGCTCCTGCTTCAATTGACATGTTGCAAACGGTCATTCGTTCATCCATCGTCATATTTCTGAATACTTCCCCAGTGTATTCAATGACGTAGCCAGTGCCGAATTTCACACCGTATTTGCCGATGACAGCTAGAATGACATCCTTTGCCGTTACCCCTTTTTGAAGCGTTCCATCTACGCGCACTTCAAGTGTTTTCGGACGCTGCTGCCAAAGAGTCTGTGTGGAAAGGACATGTTCAACTTCACTCGTCCCGATTCCGAATGCAAGAGCGCCGAAAGCGCCATGTGTTGATGTATGACTGTCGCCGCACACGATCGTTTTCCCTGGAAGCGTTAAGCCCAGTTCAGGGCCGACGACATGGACAATCCCTTGATCCACACTGTGAAGATCGGCAAGGCGCACGCCAAATTCTTCACAGTTTCTTTCAAGCGCCGTTACTTGGCGTTTCGCAACTTCATCCTTTATCTCAAAACGATTGACGGTCGGGATGTTATGGTCCATTGTCGCAAATGTATTTTGGGGTCTTCTGACCTTTCTTCCCTTTTGTCTCAAACCTTCAAATGCCTGAGGTGACGTCACCTCATGAATGAGATGCAAATCAATATAGAGAAGATCGGGTTTTCCCTCACCATGTTTTACAATATGCTGATCCCAAATCTTTTCGATGATTGTTCGAGGCATCATCTTTATTTCCTCCCTCTACCTATGAACTAAGACCGCTTATCGTAAGCTGTCACACATTAGAAATTGTATTTTCACTCATGATTGCTGCCTTAACTTCCTCCGTAATGGCCTGAGTGCTGCTGAACTCTTCACCCCGTGCCAAGTCTCTTGTTCTTTTTCCGGAAGCCAAGACTTTGTTTACCGCATCTTCTACAGCTTTCGCTTCCTCTTCAAGCCCGAAAGATGTTCTCAAAAGCATTGCCGCTGACAATATGGCCGCGAATGGATTTGCCATCCCTTTGCCGGCAATATCAGGCGCGGAGCCATGAACAGGCTCAAACAGATGAAGACCTGAGCTTGATAGGCTGGCTGACGGGAGCATCCCGAGTGATCCTGTAAGCATCGACGCTTCATCGCTTAAAATGTCACCAAACATATTTTCAGTCACCACGACATCAAATTGATTCGGTGAATAAATCAGCTGCATGGCTGCATTATCCACAAGCATGTGCTCCAGCTTTACATCAGGAAAATCTTTTGCAACGTCCTCAGCCACTTCACGCCACAGTCTGCTTGATTCTAGAACGTTTGCTTTATCAACAGAGGTTACTTTTCCTTTTCTGGCTGCTGCCATTTTAAAGCCCTCTCTGATCACGCGTTCAATTTCCGTCCGCTTATAAAACAGGGTGTCTACTGCTTCCTGCTCACCTTCAGTGTTTACATAGCGTTTGCTCGGCTGGCCGAAATACAAGCCGCCTGTCAGCTCTCGGACGATAACAAAATCAACATGATCGATGTATTCTTTTTTCAAAGGCGAAGCGTCAGAAAGGCTTTCAAACACCTTCACTGGCCGTAAATTCGCAAACAAATCAAGCTGTTTTCTGATGCTGAGCAGCCCTTTTTCCGGTCTCAGCTCCGAAGGGTTTTGATCCCATTTCGGTCCGCCGACAGCGCCAAGCAATATCGCATCTGCATTTTTACAAGCGGCAACGGTTTCCTCTGGGAGGGGGTTGTTATGTTTGTCAATCGCCGCCCCTCCAATCAAGCCATATTCAAATTCAAATTCATGGTTAAAGCGTTCGGCAACACTTTTCAGTACGTCTGTCGCTGATTCTAATACTTCAGGGCCGATCCCGTCTCCGGGCAATAGAGCAATACGTTTCTTCAAATTAACCGTTCTCCTTTCTTTTATGATCCGACAGCTGTGTGGTTTTTAAGTCCGCTCATATTCGACTCGAAAACCAATTGACGGTTTACTGCGTTCAAATAGGCTTTCGCTGATGCTTCTAATACGTCTTGCGCTATGCCCCGCCCTGCTGATTCCTTTCCGTTCACCAAAACTCTTACATACACCTGGGCAAATGCATCTTCGCCTTTTCTGTTAGACTGAATGCGGTAGTCTAAGAGCTCCACGTCTTTATCGATGCAGCGCTCAAGCGTGTTGTAGATTGCTTCCACACTTCCGGCCCCAGTTGCAGCTTCCTGAATAAGCTCTGCGTTTTCTTGATTTTTCAAAGAAAGGGTAGCCGTAGGGACCTGACTAGTTCCGTAATGTACTTGCAGAGAAAGAAATTCATACCCAATCTTGCGATCTGTTACTTTTTCTTCTAAAATAAGAGAAACAAGATCCTCATCAGTGATTTCTTTTTTCTTCTCAGTCAACTCTTTAAACATCGTAAAGAATTTATTAATCTCTTCACTGTCAAATTGGAATCCTAAAGCAGTCAACCGGTCTTTAAATGCATGGCGTCCAGAATGTTTACCTAGGACAAGCGCATCTGCGGTTACACCGACAAGCTCCGGTGAAATAATTTCATAAGTTGATTTTTCTTTTAAAAAGCCGTCCTGATGGATGCCTGATTCATGGGCAAATGCATTATCGCCCACAACTGCTTTATTGCGCGGGACAGCCATGCCGGTCAGCTTGCTTACTAAATCGCTTGTTCTCTTAATCTCGTTCAATGTAATACCTGTTTCGACTTGATAGAAATCTTTTCTGATATGAAGGGCAACGGCAATTTCCTCTAATGCCGCATTTCCGGCTCTTTCACCGATCCCGTTCACAGCGCATTCAATTTGATCAGCGCCATTTTCAATCGCAGCAAGAGAGTTTGCAACTGCCATTCCCAAATCATCATGACAATGAGCTGATAGCTTTGCTTTGTGAATGTTCGGAACGTTTTCCTTCATATATTTAAAGATATTTCCGTATTCCGCTGGAGCCAGGTAGCCGACAGTGTCTGGAAGATTGATAACACTGGCGCCTGCGTCAATCACTTTCTCGACGATTTCTGCCAGAAACGGCAGCTCAGTACGGCAGGCATCTTCAGCTGACCATTGCACAACCGGAAAACGTTCTTTTGCGTATGTCACCATTTCAACTGCTCTTTCAATGACTTGCTCACGTGTCATTTTCAGCTTGTGCTTCAAATGAATGTCCGATGTGGCGATAAAAACATGAATTCTCGGGTAAGCACCATCCTTTAACGCTTCCCAAGCAGCATCAATATCACCTTTTACACAACGGGCCAGACCAGTCACTGAACAATTTTTAATGGTTCTAGCGATTTCCTGAACAGCTAAAAAGTCACCTCGGGACGAAGCGGGAAATCCCGCTTCAATGATATCTGCCCCGAGTCTTTCGAGCTGCTTAGCTATGGCAAGTTTCTCCTGTGTATTCAAGTTCACTCCAGGAGACTGTTCACCATCACGAAGCGTCGTATCGAAAAAATTAATTTTGCGCAACGGAGACCACCGCTTCCTTCTTCTTGCCTTGTTTCACAAACGGCATCATTTCACGAAGCTTTCTTCCCACTACTTCGATTTGATGCTCGTTCTCGCTCGCATTGATAGCATTGAAACGAGGACGGTTTACTTGGTTTTCGACGATCCATTCTTTTGCGAATGTACCGTTTTGGATATCTTTTAATACTTCTTTCATCGATTCTTTTACTTTAGCATCCACAACGCGAGGTCCTGATACGAAATCTCCCCACTGTGCTGTGTCAGAAATTGAATATCTCATTCCTGCAAGTCCTTCTTCGTACATAAGGTCTACGATTAATTTCAGCTCATGAAGACACTCGAAGTATGCAAGTTCAGGCTGATAACCTGCTTCAGTTAATGTTTCAAATCCTGCTTTGACAAGCGCGCTTAATCCGCCGCAAAGAACCGCCTGCTCACCGAACAAATCTGTTTCTGTTTCTTCCTTAAATGTCGTTTCTAATACGCCCGCTCTTGCGCCGCCGATTCCTTTTGCATATGCGAGAGCTTTGTCTCTTGCTTCTCCAGTCACATCTTGATAGATTGCGAACAATGCAGGTACGCCGGCTCCTTGCTCATATGTTCTTCTGACCAAGTGTCCCGGACCTTTAGGCGCTACCAAGAATACATCTACATCCGCCGGAGGAACAATTTGATGGAAATGCACGTTAAATCCGTGAGCAAATACTAATGATTTTCCTGCTGTCAATTCATCTTTGATTTCAGCTTCGTATACTTTTTGCTGCTGTTCATCAGGAAGCAGAACCATGATGATTTCAGCTTGGGCTGCCGCTTCTTTTACTGAAAATACTTTATGTCCGTCTTCTTGGGCTTGCGTGAAAGATTTTCCTTGTCTAACACCGACGATCACGTCTACTCCGCTTTCTTTAAGGTTCAGGGCATGTGCGTGGCCTTGCGAACCGTATCCGATAACCGCTACTGTTTTGCCTGCCAATACGTTCTCTTTGATATCACCGTTATAATATACTTTTACCATTTCAATCTCTCCCTTGTTATGTTTTATACAATAGATATTGTTTTATTGGATGACGCCTTTTGCTGGGTACCCCTCGCAAAAGCCGTTGTACCTGTTCTCGCGATTTCTTTAATGCCATAAGGTTTCAACAATTCAATAAGCGCTTCAACTTTGTTAGATTCGCCTGTCACCTGAACAACGATGCTGTCTCTGCTGACATCGACGACAGAGGCTCTGAACGGTTCTATGATTCCATTAATCTCTGTTCTCGTTGAAGGTGCGGAGACGACCTTGATTAAGGCCAGCTCCCTCTGGACAATCGATTGATTTGTGATGTCTGTGACTTTCAGAACATCAATCTGTTTGTTGAGCTGTTTTGTTAACTGTTCAACATCATTTTCTCCTTCAACGTGAACGACAAAGGTGATTCTGGAAACGCCTGTTGTTTCTGTGTGTCCAACTGTAATGCTTTCAATGTTGTAATGCCTTTTTGTAAATAGACCGGTGATCCGGTTTAACACGCCTGAGCGGTTCACCACAGTCAATGTGATAATTCTTTTCAAGGTTTCACCCCCACCATTTCATGCAGCCCTTTTCCCGGAGCCACCATCGGGAATACTTTTTCTTCGCTGGCAACCCGCACATCAATGACAACAGGTTCTCTTGACGTTAATGCCTCTTCCAGCTTTTCCTTCGCTTCCGCCTCTGATGAAATTCTGATGCCTTTAATGCCGTATGCTTCGGACAATTTGACGAAGTCAGGCTGAGAAGCGAATTTAGATTCTGAATAGCGTTCTTCATAGAAAATTTCCTGCCACTGTCTGACCATTCCGAGACAAGCGTTATTTAAAATCACTACCTTGACCGGAAGATTTAATTCGCGAATGACATCGAGTTCTTGAAGCGTCATTTGGAAACCGCCGTCTCCGACAACCGCGACGACAGTGGCATCTTTATCAGCCAGCTGTGCACCGATCGCCGCCGGAAGGCCGAATCCCATCGTTCCAAGTCCGCCTGACGTGACCCATTTATCTGCTTTTTGGAACGGATAAAATTGCGCTGACCACATTTGATGCTGGCCTACATCCGTGGCGACAATGGCTTCTCCTTTTGTAAATTGATGAATATATTCAATCAATTTCTGAGGTTTAAAACCCTCTTCTTCATTCTCTTCATACCAAAGCGGGTACTCTTCTTTCCATTCGGCGAGCTGTTTTTTCCATTCGCTTGAATCACTTGGTTTGCCATCTTGTTTGATCAGCTCCTGCAGGACAATTTTGCTGTCTCCCACTACAGGAATCTGTGTTTTCATGATTTTTCCGATTTCAGCTGGATCAATATCGATGTGGGCAATCTTTGCGTTTCTGGCAAAGTGTTTCAGGTTTCCTGTGACACGGTCATCAAAACGGGCGCCGATGCTGATTAAAAGATCACAATCATGAAGCGCCATATTGGCTGTATACGTGCCGTGCATTCCCGCCATCCCCAGGAAAAGCGGATGGTCAGCCGGGAAGCCTCCGAGCCCCAAAAGGGTGTGCGCCACAGGGATTTGCTGCTGTTCGACATAATTTTTTAATTCTTCTGACGCTTTTCCGTGCAGTACGCCCGCACCCGCCAGGATCACCGGTTTCTTCGCACTGCTCACGGCTTCTACTAGCTTGCGGATCTGCAAGTAATTCGGCTCTGTTGTCGGCTGGTATCCCGGGAGGTTCATCTCATGATCGTAGCTGAATTCTCCTTCAATAGTTGCTACATCTTTCGGAATATCGATCAATACTGGGCCGGGTCTTCCAGTTGTTGCAATATGGAACGCTTCTTTAATGATGCGCGGCAGATCTTCCGGCTGGCGAACCTGGTAGCTGTGTTTTGTCACTGGCATCGTAATCCCTAGAATGTCTGCTTCCTGAAATGCATCACTCCCGATAACAGAGGTTGCCACCTGCCCTGTAAAGACAACTAACGGCAATGAATCAATCATGGCATCAGCAAGGCCTGTAACAAGGTTTGTCGCTCCCGGTCCTGATGTGGCGATAACGACACCCGGTTTTCCAGTGACTCTTGCGTATCCTTCCGCTGCATGAATTGCGCCTTGTTCGTGACGGGGAAGGATATGTACCAACCCTGAATTGTATAGCTTATCGTAAATCGGAAGCACAGCCCCGCCCGGATAACCGAAAATCATTTCTACTTTCTCTTTTTTTAATGATTCAATCAGCATTAATGCTCCGCTCATCGTCTGTGTACATTTGGCAGATGCTGAATCCACCTGTACATTAGTCCTCATTTTAGTTCCTCCTTTTGGATTTTCATCCTTTAAAGATCATCTTTTCATTAGCTAGATAGCTGATTATTCAATAAAAAAAGCCCTTCCACCCACAATCAGCCGCGCAGTAACTGCGATAGCTAAAAGGGGCGAAAAGGCTTTTCTTTCCGCGGTACCACCCTTGTTTATGGCCTTAGTCGGCCGTCTCATGGATATTTCTATCCGCTTTAGTAACGAGTGAATCAAATTCACCCGGCCAAGTCCTACTGTCATTTCAGACTGGCACTCTGAGGCGAGTTCACCTTGTAAAGCTTCGCCGGTTCTCAGCTAACCCGGTTCTCTGTGGAAAGCTTTATCAAGGCTACTTATCCTCATCTGCGCTTTTCATATTCATCCTTCAGAACGCCTTGCAAGCTGTTCAAGAAGGTCGATTGTTTTTCATTTTTTCAGAATCATATTGCGATCATTTTCGCTTGTGAAGCTTGCGTTTATCTTTTGTTGAACTCATATTACGCCGCTTTGGACGCAGTGTCAACAGCATTTTTTAAAATTATTAGACAATTTTGATTAATCAATCTATATTGTATACGCTTTCATTATTGGTACAAAAGGAATTGCAAATGTTAAAAGTTTTTATAATTTTTTTATTAATCTATCAAGGATACACCAGAATAATTCAATTTTACATAAACGTGTAAGATTTTATAACGCGCTATAATTCGTATGGGAATTGAGTCTGGCAGATCATCTTGCAAACCATTTCAATCTGGATAGGCACTCCCCTTGTTCCCTCGGCATACATTAATGGTATCTTGCAAAGAAAAGGTGATACGATGAATAAATCATTTGCAGACATGCAAGGATTTCCTGCGGGCTTTCCAAGCTTCCCCAGCTTTCCGCAGCAGCATTATCCTGCTTCCCCTGCCTTTTACCAGCAAAGCCAGCAGCCATTTGGAGGATACGGATACGGACAGCCGTTCAGCCAGGCATACAGCCCGTTGACCACTCCCTCTGCTATGTACTCCTCTTATCCATACACTTCAGATTTTTTCGGACAGCAATTTTCAGGCACTGGCTTCAGCGGCCATAGCGGCGGGTTCAGTATTCCGGCGACACATGTCGGCGGTTTTAGCGGAACAGCCGGTGTGCATGGAGGCTTTAGATATTAAAGAATACTGCAAGGGCCGAACAACGATTTCGGCCTCTTTTTTTGCTTTCAAACATCTTTTACAACTCATATATTGGCTTCAATACTGTCAGATTTTCTGTCTTTATAGTTGGAAACAGGATGAAATATGATTAAGATCAAAGTTTGAGGAGGAATAAAATTGCATATAAAAATAGACGATTTAACTGGACGTCAGGTGGTCTCACTTGTGAATGAGCATTTACATAGCATGACGCTTATATCCCCGCCAGAAAGCACTCATGCCTTAGGTTTAGAGAAACTAAGAGAGCCTGAAATAACATTTTGGAGCGCTTGGGAGGGTGATGAACTCGCCGGCTGCGGAGCGCTAAAAGAACTGGACAGCCGGCATGGAGAAATCAAATCAATGCGAACTTCTGCTTCACATTTAAGAAAAGGCGTTGCCAAACAAGTTCTCCAGCACATCATTGAAGAAGCCGAGAAGCGAGGTTATGAGCGACTAAGCTTAGAAACGGGTTCAATGACTTCATTTGAGCCGGCAAGAAAATTGTATGAAAGCTTTGGTTTTCAGTATTGCGAACCGTTTGCAGACTATGTTGAAGATCAGAACAGTGTGTTTATGACGAAGGAGCTGCAACTATGAAGATAGATAAGACAGAGGAAAGTCTGTCTTATCTATTTTTTTGTATTTACACACTTTTCACCCTTTTGATACCCACCCAATGTTTTCAATTTTGTTTAATTCAAAGAACAGCGGGAATTACAAACGACATGAACGATATCATGCAAATTCATAAAGGAGGAGATTGATATGAAAAGCATAGTTGGTGTATTCGAAACTCCGCAGGAAACCATCGCAGCGATTGAAGGCTTACTCACAAAAGGCTATGATTCTGACGACATCTCTGTTGTAACAAGCCGGCGAGATACAGATTATTTGGAGTCACGTACAGGAACAGAGGTCAATCAAGCCATCGATGCACATCAGGGCGAATCTGAATCTTTTTTCGATAAACTGAAAGATTATTTCACAATGGATGATACTGCTGCACACAGCAAAGCATTATCCGATTTGGATATTAAAACGGATGAAATAGACAAGTATCAAGAAGATTTGGATGACGGAAAACTTCTGGTAGCCGTCGATACAGATGCAGATGTAAATGCTCCTCTTGATAACGGCAATGCCCTTTCAGGCGGCTTTTCAAGCACAAATGAAATGGCGGATTATACAACGAAAGAAGAAAAAACGATGCCGCTCCGGGAAGAACAGCTGAAAGTCGATAAGGAAGACGTTCAAACCGGTGAAGTAGAGATAGGAAAAGAAGTAAAAACAGAAAAAAGAGATATGGATATCCCGGTGAGACATGATGAAATTTATGTCGAACGCCGGCCAGTGGATGAAAATAAAGCGGATGCTTCTCCCGTCAACGATTCGGAAGAAATTAGAGTGCCAATCGTTGAGGAAAAGCTGGAAGTGACTAAAAAACCGGTTGTCACTGATGAAGTGGTTGTCGGTAAACGCACTGTTGAAGAAAATGAACATATTTCTGAAACTGTGAAAAAAGAAGAACCTCGTCTGAATAAAGAAGGAAAAGTTGACGGCTTGGATGATGATCCGTTAAATAACAAATGAAAATCATAAGCCGACAACAAAAAACCTCAAATCCTAAATGGATTTGAGGTTTTTCTTTTGGTACGTCCCAGGAGAGATTCGAACTCCCGACCGACGGCTTAGAAGGCCTTTCGTTATGTCTTCGGTATGTCAAAACGCTGATTCAATCGGATTTCAAGGTCCGACGTACAAACGCTAGTCTTACGTTCATGATCGAATGGTGCCTACGTTCTCTATTATTGCGAATAGTAGGCGAAATAGTCAAGCGTAAATATTAATAGAAGAAACTCGCTACGGCAAACGTAGGTCACTCCGCAGATTCAAACGCCTTCCTGAAACGTTCCATAAGCGATCCGCCATGATTTAAGCGCGCCTTAACCGTCCAAGCCGCCTTCCTAAACCCAGCGTATAGGTAATCGTCGAAACGCTTAATTTCGTGTGATTTCGCTTTCATAATCGTTGCGTGCCACGCTTCAACGAAAGGCGCCGCATGTTCTTCGAGTCTGATCGATCTGTCTACGCTTGCCTTAGCGCGCAAAAGAATTCCGTAGTATTTATAAATTTTATCTGCGTCAAAGTAGCGAGCCATTGCGTTATAGATTTCGCTAGGAAGCGCGCCTTTTAACGCTTCAGCCGGCACAGTCGCCGTATCTAATACGTTATTTTGGTTTTTAGAACGCTTAATTAAATCCGATGGTTCGTTTTTCGTTTTCGGTGCTTCAACCGTTGATTCCGTAGGCTTTTCGGCTTGTCCGCGATTGGACATTGTCGACTGGTCACCCTCGGACAAAAGTACGTCCTTCGGTTTTTCTTCTCCGCTTCCGACCGGCAGGATCACGATTATGTTCGCGCCTTTGCCTCCGTTAATCTTCCTCGTCGTAGCGACCTTCTTTACGATGCCAAGCCTCGCTAATTTATTCAGCGCCCGCCGCGCCGTCTTAACGGATTTATCGATTAGGCTCGCCAACGTTTCCGCTTTGAGATGCGCCGCCCCGCTAAACTTAACCGCGTAACGTGCGATCATCTTAAGCGCCTGGCGATCCGTATCGTTAAGTTCGTATGTATTGCGCTTGATATGTTCGTAAACAGCTTCGTTAAGTTGAGCCGTAGAGTCGAACGTTTGGTGTTCCGCTAAGTAATGCATATCACCAACCCCTTTCACTTTATCGATATATCAGTAATTAAATAATATTAACAAATTATCAATAAGTCAATAATTTTATTTACAAAATATCGATAACGCGATAAAATATAAATATCAAATGTCTAGGGGTGGAACAAATGCGCCTTTATATAAAGCTTGAGGAAATATTAGAAAAGCGTGGAATAAAGAAAACGAAATTCGCTGAAGAGATAGGCGTAAGAAATAATGTAATCTCTGAACTGTGTGCAAACCAACGTAGCACAATAAACCGCGAGTATGTCGCCAAAGTCGCTAAGGGCTTAGGCATTACGGATATGAACGAATTGTTTGAGTTTCGCGATTAAGCCCACGATTAATTCGCGGGCGTTTTCTCTTTCGGCTTTGTTATCGACTGAATAAACGCAGTAAAGGTCGGCGCCTGGAATACCTTAAACGGAAACGAAGGAAGTCCGTATCGCGTATCCGATAGAATCAGTACGTGCGGAAACATTATCCGTTCAGGATTCTGCCACGATTCCAGCGCAATAATGCCCGACTGGAAAAACGCTTCATACCGGTCTAACTTTTCGCGCATCTGTTTTTCCGAATAGACCGACCGCTGTACCTCGATAAAGAAAGGCGTCCGCCGGTATAACGCAAATATATCCGGCTCGACCGTTCCCTTTTCGCCGTACTTCGGCTCCACCAAGAACGACTCCAACGACTGTCCCCGCATCTCTTTATAAACGTTACCTATCGCAAGAAAATGATCGATCTTGGCGCTGTTCTTTTTCATCGTTGTTTCGCCGCCAAAGTAAACGTAAGGCTGGCGCGCCGTCGATCGCTGAATATGTCCGTCCCTAAGCAACCGCAGCAGAACGTTATTGGCTGCGTATTTTGGTCTGCGCAAATTTCCGAAGTGTAGCTCGGCAATTGTATCGCGATCCATTACGCGAAATTTATTAAGATCCGCAATGATCGCTTTATCTCGGTTAGTAAGGGCCATCGATAAACACGTCCTTTTCCGTTAAGATTTCCGGATCGGCTGCCGGTGGCGTTACGTCTTTGGTCGGCGCTTTCATTACGCAGTACGGATTTAGCAGCGCCTTTGCTTCGTTCATTTCGAGATACGGCGCCTGCAGTTCGTAGGTTTTGTCGGCCGCCATTATGAACCGCCCGCTTACGTCTAGCTTCTCGGCGCCTGGCGTATTGACGATTCGGGCCTCCGTTATATCGCGAAGCTTAAAGCCCATGCTTACGGTTAGATTCGCGCGAATAGTCGTATCAAGCGTCTTGGCATTCGGACGCTGCATCGAAAGAATTGCGAATACTCCAAGCGTACGTCCTATCGCGACGAGCTCCGCTAATACGTCCATGATCTCGGCGTCTTTTCTTAATAGAAGAAACTCGTCAATGCAGACGACTATATACGGCCGGCGCTGATCGTCCGGAAGTTCGTCGATATGGCTTATTTCGAATTGCTCCGTCAGGTTGCTGCGTTCATCTAATTCGCGTTTTATGCTTCGTAACATTCTTCGTATGTCTTCTGCGCTCGTTAGAACGCACTGTACGTGTTCGACTTTCCGGAATACGTGAAACTCCGATTTCTTACAGTCGGCGAGGTATAATTGCAGTCGGTCGGGTCGGTTCTGTTTAATCAGCGTCGTCAAGATCGATCGTAGCTGCGTTGACTTTCCACTACCTGTTTCGCCCGCAATAAGAATATGTGGCTGCGTTAATAAATCGAAGCTGACGTAACGGCCGTGGCGATCTTTGCCTGCAATAATGCCTAGCTTATGGCGCTCTATAACCGGCTGGATTTCCGCAAAGTCATAGCGCAATACGGCCGGCATTTCGGCGCTGTAAACCGTAAGCACATAACGCTTTAGATCGCCGCTTAGTTCAACGTTGCGTCCGAATACTTGCCGGAACACAAATTCCTTTTTCGCGATTTCTTTCGGGTCCATTCCGTTTAGCAACGTAAATACATATCGCGTTCTCTCTTCGTTAATATCAACGTCATGGATTTTCGGATATCGGCGCGCTTCTTTTCCGCTAGACAAGCGTTTGGCTGCGCACAGGCCGGCGGCATCAAAGGCGTACTTTAGCGTCTGCTTGGCGTGAAGATTGCGCAAAAACCGTTTCATATCGCGTTTAAAAAACGCAGTAGCAACACGGCATACCCCGCAGGTAGGACGAACCGTAAGAGCCCGTTTACTGCGTCTCCAATATACGCAAATTTGCCGCCGAACAAGCGACCTTCTAGCCAAGCCGCTCCGATGCAGACCAAGCCCGCGCCACCTACTAACGCGTACAAGCCGACTACCTCCGGAGACATATCGAAAAATCCTGCCGCTGTGAATCCGTCGGGCACGAACGAAAACGCCCGTGTGAGCCCCGCCCTGTCGTTCCTTCGTCTCGCTTCGCTCATCTCCCTCACTCCTTAACAAATTTCGTAAACGGCTTCGTTATGGGCGTTAAACGCGATAAAGTGCGGTAGGTTAACACGGTAATAACCATTACGGAAGTCGCCACCAAGTGCGGTAACCTTTTCGCAACTCTGCCGAACCTACCCGCACCCTACCGTTTAGCTGCCGTGTAGTTGCCGTTTAATAAACGTTACGCGATACGGATCGTCCAATATCACAGTTTTTTGCCCACGTTTAACTTTCCGATTTTTTGGACACGCTGATTTTAGGAGGTGTTGTCCGATGTTTGGACTAGGTAAACGACGCAGCCGATTCGGCCGCTTTTTAGATCGAGAAGGAATCGCGCAGGAGGAAGTTCGCCAAAAGGCCGGTATAGGTCACGGCACAATGACGAGCATGTGTAATGATCGCGATTATGCGCCGCGTATTTCAACGTGGGTAAAAGTACAGCGCGCTTTAAGGTCGCTGGGATACGAAGTCGATCGAGAGGATTATTTTGACTGTTGATAACCGAACACATATTCGCATATAATAAATGCGGAGGTGTTCGCCATGGAGATCGAGGATAAACGGTGGGCGATGCGCATTATATTACCGGAGCACAGAGCCGACCTAGCACGCCAAGCCGAAGAGAAACGGAAAGTTGAAAAGCCACAGCTAGATGCGCAGCAGATCGAGGATATGGAAATGACGGTCGCTGAGTCGATGGAGTTCGGTGCGCCGCTCGCATTCGAGCTTTACGACGAGGGGTACATACGCGAGGTAATTGGCGCAGTACATTACGTGGACCACATACGGAAGGAGTTTCGCGTGAAGGACGCCAAAGGCGATACAAATTTCGTTAGGTTTGCGGATATCATAAACGTAAAAAACGCCCCATCCGGTTAAGGACGGGGCTTCTTCCAATCTATCGCTATATTCTGCTTACACTTACGGCAAGTTACGTTATGTTTGCCATACATGACAAAGTTGTTCTTAAATTCACATTGCGGACATTCTAAGCGCTCACCACCAACGAAGGCTCCTAAAAGAAGAAATACGCTAATGGCGCCGAGACCAAGCCCAGGCAAGATGCCGATAATTGTGACGATCAAAATGACGCTCAACAACAAAAGTGCTAAACCGAGCATTCCCATAATTAAACGAGGAACCCACCGCCCAGCAGTCATTCGCCTTCGTTCTACCTCTACCCGTACAAAATCCATCCGCCTTACCTCCGTTATATGAGTTAGTAAAATTATACTACGGCGTCAAACTTATCCGCAATGAGTTTTTATGTACGCGAGCACCTACGTTATCATACGTAAGCACTCGCTAAAAGTTTCGTTATTTCGTTGTACCTTCGCGTTTTGCTCCGAGTTCAAAAAGACCTGTCGCAGCTAATCCCGCAAAGCCGCCGGCCCATAACCGCAACACCAAGTCGAGGTCAGTAAACGGATATGCTACCGCACCTAGTCCGATGCCAATCACGAAGCTTAACGCCGGGATTACATTAGTCGGAAGCTTAACCGTTTTCTTAACGAGTTGAACAAGCGCCGTTAAAATAGGCGCCAGTACAGTCGCGAAAATTAAAACGTCTTGCATGTTATCGTCTCCCTTTTGGTTATTTTATTGTTGCGCCGGTTGATTTCGCAGCATAGATATTTACTTTTCCGAACTGATCCGTTTTGATCGTATAGACGTCCGTTTGTGGGTTCGCAAGGACTTCGTACTTCAGACCGCCGAATTTCTGAGGGCGCAAGTAGCCGCATTCATTTCCTTTAACCGGCGCTTTGTTAGTCGGATAGATACGCCAAGAATCGGCCGAAGCCGGAAGGTAAACGTATTTCTTTCCTTTAGAGGTCGACGTTGAACCGCCTTTAAGCTTGAGCACTTGACCAACCGTAATTTTATTCGCGTTCTTGATACCGTTGTACGATTGAAGCTTCGCCATACTTACGCCTGTTTTCTGCGCGATTTCGGAAAGTGTGTCGCCTTTCTTAACGGTATAGGTAGAGCCGGAAGTCTTGGGCGCTGAAGCAGACGGTTTAGGCGTTTTACCGCCGAGCGCTTTAAGTTCCGCTGCGATTGCCGCCTTTACAGATTCCCAACGTCCTTCAGCGAGCACGCGATGTGGACAATATTTGCCGGACCAATCCTGGTGCTTTCGGACACGATCAACGCCCCAGCCGCGCTCTTTTAACAGTTGCGCAATAAACTTAATCGCCAGCTTTTCGGCCGCTTTGTACTTAGCGCCGCCTGATTTCGAATAACAAACCTCTACGCCGATAGACGTACGGTTTCCGGAGTTTACTCCGTCACCATCTCCGCAATGGAATGCGTTACGATCCGTCGGAATTCCTTGAACGACTTCCTTATCGTCGACCGCAAAATGATAGCTCGTTGAACTTGTGTTTCCGATCATATATCGGATCTCTGCGTCTGCCGATGCGTCGTTTGCCGTATTGTGGAACGTAATGTACTTTGCGTTCATGGAATACGGACACTTTAATTCGCGCTTATTTCCCGCCACCAAGTTTTTTCGTACTGAAATCGCCATTTTATCGTCTCCTTTCGAAATTAAAAAAGCCCGCCGGGACTCTCACCTGACGGGCGTATTGCGTTTATTTGGTTACTCTCTTCCGCGAAATTTTTCTTCGAGTCTATCGATCTTATCGATGATGACATCATACTTATCGCTAAACTTATCGAGTAGATCCTGCAGCCTTGATTCGCGTTCCCGGTTCGACTTCATGACGTAAATAAGAAGCCACGTAAAAAGGACCGCGAAGGGCCCTTGCGTTAAAAAATATTTAATTACGTCTAGTTCGCCCAATTATGGCGCCCTCCTTTCCGTTAATTAAGCAATATCTTCACTAGGCGGATTATCCGGATCGTAAGGATCTCCGGTAATCTCTTCGTATTGTTCCGGTGTGATCCGACCTACTGCGACGACGTCGTGGACCTGCTTTTTCGTCCAAAGGCCGTTCTCATAAAACCCTTTAATATACGTAAACCAATCGATTGCCATTTACGCTCCTCCTAACGCGATTAAGTAGTATAGATCCGCCACTTGTTTCTGAAGGACTTCGATTTCTGACGGTCCGGGGTCAGGCGGCTGTAAGCTGTCGATGTATTCTTGTGTAGCTGTTTCGCGCCATTCCGATTTGCCTTTATCGAACACCGGTTTATACATGCCGGCGCCGTCGGGATTAACAGGAGGGATATCTGTGTACCCTTCCGGAATATCCTCGCCGTCATTGATAATCATATTTTCTGACGGCACATAATTCATTTTGTTGTCGTATTTGTATATTTGTTTCATTCGATAACTCCTCCTCTACAACGCTTTAAATGCGAAATCAAATTTAATATAGTTCGTGTTACTGGATACGCTTTCTACGATGACTTCACCAGTAGATTTGTATGCAATCCGAGCAACCTGTGCCGACCCTGACGCTATTTGTATACAACCCATAGATCGTGGCGGCCGCATGTTTTCAGGGAGTGTAAAAACAGTCGTTCCAACAACGCCTCCTTTTGCTTCCCCTCGCACCCATACTGTTTTCGACGCGTCAATTCCAAAAACTACATCTTCGCCGCCGTTGTAGTGAGACCAGCCGTTCTGCAAAGTCGCAACAACCCACGAAAAGTTAGATACGTAAGTCTTGGCGTCAGCAAGCGCCTTATCCGCTTTTTCTTGCGCGCCATTCGTTGTTTCTTTAGCGTTCCAAGCTGTTCGCTCATCAGCCGTGATATGCCGTGTAGTATCATCGTCATGCGCCTTAAATTCTATCTTACTCGCCTGCTGCACGTCATCTACATTCGATAAGCCAATCTGCGCTTTTGTTACCTTGTGAGGATTATCCGTCTTAGCTGCGTGTTCAGACGTATAAGCCTTTGCGTTAGCTTCCGCTGTATCTGCCTTTTCTTGCGCTCCCTCTTTCGTTTCAATTTGGTCGAGATCGGAGAACTTCGCTTTTAATTCGTCCAGAATTGCTGTTTCTTCGTCATACATCGCTATGATTAACGCCTTTAATGATTCGAAATCATCGACGTAATACTCTGCGAGAGATGCGATGTTCTGGTCCGCAAGGCTTTGCGATACTTCAAACCCGAATTTGTGAGCAGAGAGTGATTGCCCGTTCGTATATTTCAGAATGAGTTGACAGTTGAATTTGCCGTACATTTTGATTTCATCTTCATCTAAAACATACTCTGCGATACCTTTCAATGGATCAACTATCGTGACATCCCGTATTCTCTGCTTACCGTTGGACGGAACGAGGATTACTTTTCCGGTCACGGCTGATAGTGGCAATGGGATTCCGTCCTTACGTAAATAAAATATCAACTTTGCTGTATTAATATCTTGCGTTGAAAATATAAAAGCCGAGTGATAATTTCCTTCTGTTATTGCGTTTATATCAAACGCGTAAGAGCCATTTTTATAAATAGCCAATATCCGTTACCTCCCTTTAAATAGCCGCCGCGTGAATTAATTCAAATACCACTCAAAAACAATTGGGTACCAGGAATTCACATCAGGACTAGGGTGTCTTGTGGATAATATTTTAACTTTTCCGTTCGGTTGGATTTGACAAACGGCATTGTACCCTCCTGATGTTGGAATCGTAAAGGCCAACACTCTATCAGGCGACCACTCAGGATAGTAGCTTATATACTCTGTGTCCATAGTCGTTATGCCTTTTAGTTCGGCCTCTAGACGTATTTTATTTCCTATTCTTCTTATTCTTGGTAGGCGTTCTAGAGAGTAGGCAGTTGCACCATTTAATAATTCTGTGCCCATCCATCCCGTATCTTTGCGAGATTGGTTTGCGTTTACATCCAAGGAATATCCCAACATTCGATTATGCCGTACAAGAACAACGTCGGCGTTATTCACGACCTGAACTGCAACTAAATCTCCTTTGTACACACAGCACGATTCATTTTCAAAGTTATAGTTGTAAATATTCGGAATGAAGTTAGAAAACTTTTTATTGATCGCACTAGCGAGTGAGTCTTTTGTGTAGATATAGTAATTTAAGAGTTCCCCAGCTAGGTTGTACACGGATATAGCTGGCCTCCCGTTGCTTTTACCGTGTGACATGAATAGGAACCCATCATTTAGGGTTATGCCTTGTACCTTCTCCAAGTTAGGAATATAGTCTACAGTAAAATCGGTGTATAGAACGGGATTCCCTATCTTTATCGATTCCCAAGTGTACACATAAGCATGAATGCTAGATTGATTTACGGTTATCGAAGCAAAATAATATTTGCTAGCCGCGTATTTACTACTTACATCAGCTATAATTAAATCCGAGAGCTCTCCTGTATCGTAATTAAAAATGTTATATCCAGACATTTTTGAAGCTTTGACGATAAAGCATAAGTTACCTTGGTCATTATAAAAAAATGACAGCCCCTCAGTGTATGCGCCAGATTCTATAGGGATTGATTTTCTTTCTTTGAAACTCCCTGTATCAAGATCGCGAATTTCAATTCTCAGTTCTGTTCCTTCATTTTCTTGGGAAGCAACATAGATTTCATTTGTCAGCTCGTTTATATTTGCAGATTGCGGCCAAAATAAAGCTTCTTCCCGCGCCTTAAATGTAGTCATCGCTTCCACATTATTCAAATAGCTTAAAGCATCCTGCGAATTGGTTATTAATTCAACCGTCTTGTACATTTCTGCTAGTTGGTTCTTATTTGCTTCTAGTTGAGTCTTAATTTCTCCCTTATCTGCATCCAATCTTTCTTTCAATACAGGATACACAAAACCATCATCGTCTACGCGTGCATCCACAACCTCTTTTATGTTGGTTCCATCAGCATTTAAAATTAAATTGTTTATTCGGTTTTTCGCTTTCTCAATTTCGTCTGAGACTGTTAATCCGTCAAAATGGATTATTTGCTCGGACGTATGGGCTGCAGGACCTTTAATGTGAGCCCTTAGATCGCCGTATGCTCCGCTAATGTCTTCCGCAATATCTTCTAGATTGTCATTATAGCTGTTTCTAAAATTACGATCGAAAGCGCTGCCCGCTTTTTTGTAAGGGTAATTCGGCATTTGTCTCCTCCTTCATGCTAAATTTTAAATTGCGTATTTATCGCGATGAAAGCGTTCGGAGTCGGGTTGGTACTACTCTCTACGCACACATCCCCGTTCGTCTTTACAACTCCGGTGAAAATATAACCCGGTCCAGCCGAACCGCAGAAATAATACGGATAAGTAGGTCGATATTCTATAGGCAGCGTATAGATTGGCGTAGATGTCCCGATCGTCCCATTCGCGACAACACCCCGTAACACTACCGTCCCTACCATATCCTTGCCGAATTGCACTACGGAGGTTCCGCGGGCGTCCGAGTATTGACTCCATCCGTTTTTAAAAGTCGGTGCCGTCCACGTTATATTCGTTAATCGCGCTTCTAGTGCGGCGGCCGCTCCTCCAGCTTCCTTTGAATCCCATGTTAATTTTTGCGCTGCAGTTACGTGGATGTCCGTGTTTTTCACGTGAGCATCTAAGTCGCTCTTAAGTGCTAAACCGGACGTGTTGATCGCGCTTGTTTTAATGGTACCGGTCGAAGGATCGATTACTTTATCAACCGTTTTCTTAGTCGTATCAAAGTCCGCGATTAAGTCCGAAGCCTTTTTCGTAACTGATCCGAATGTAAATACCGGCGGCTTTTTATCGTTTGAATAGTCTTCGATAGTTAAGACACGCAGTTGAACGTTTATATCAAACGGCTCAATAACGCACCATAAATAATCGCCTTTTCTTACGTCTGTAATGCCCATACTTGCGAGTTCAATAGCCGTGAATGTAAGCGATATTTCCATACTGTCGCCAAGTTTGCTTTTCATCTCCGCTAGTAACGAAGCTTTATCCGTAAATCTCTCGTCCTTGACCGGTTCAGCGTGCTTTATTCCGTAGATCGATGCTAAGGGACTTGTATACTCCGCCTGGACAACATAGGTGCCGTCCTCTCTTTGCTTACCATAACCGCGAATGTATGTCGCAAAGCTACTCGTATCAATCTCTTTCTCCGGCTCACTGACGTTGTATTTATACCGCAGGAAAGGTTCGTCTTTTTTGCTGCCGATCTTCTTCGCAATGAAAATGTGCTTTCCGACGTAATCAAATTCCGCGCCAAACTTTTCGAGAATGCTTCGCAGTAAAGCTAACGAATTATCCCAACCGAAGTTCTGAACCTCAACCGATGTCGGCAAGTCCGTATTATCCACCTCGTACGTATAGCCGGTGCCCTTTAACGCAAAATCGAGCATCGCATTTATTCGCAGCGTGCCCGATTTCTCTTCGTAAACTCGATAGTTTATCAAGTCGTCAAATATGCGATGAAGGGCCGTCACTTCGACGCCCACACCGTTTTTAAACGTTTTTTCCTTATGCGTTTTGATCACGTACTCCTCGTCTTTATAGATGAGGATATTTTCGTTTTTCACAAGTTTATAACCGTGCTGATTAATCTCCGTCTTATGGCCCGTCACACTTAACGTCTTCTCGCCTTCGACACCGTTACTTCGCGTTACATAAAATCCCGGCAGAGGTTCGGCGATTCCCGATATGTCTTTAACTGCTAATATAGTCATCGCATACACCTACTTATATAGAAAGTGGAAATCGAAAGATATTTCGAAGCTTCCCGACGTGCCGGAAAGTTCAACCTCGTTCCAACCGGGCGCAAGCGAAATATAACCTCGATTCGTATTAGCGTATATGGTCGCACCGTTCTTTAAATGGCGAAGGCCTTCGAGTGTGATAGTATCGCTAGTTCCGGAGCTCCCCGTATATGATACCGATTGATTTGTCGTTTTGTTTGTAATCGCGAAGTTAGTTGAAGCGCCTTTATATACGATATTTAACGGAACGTCTTCGGAGGGATCTACGGTAACATTGCCGGCATTATAGACACGAAACCTAGTCGTTGTGAACCGATATTTCATATCGTCAGATAAAATCATCCCTTGCGATATTTGCCACTTATCGGAATCAAACGTTAACGGGTCGAGCGTCGAACCTAAAGAAGCCGCAAAAGGAAAAGCAGCCGTAAACTCAACCGTAAGTTTCCCGCTCCTCGGCGTGATATCTTCCGGTTCGTACGTGCTGCTTACCTTTACGGACCAAACCTTTCCGGGCTGTCGCGAATCTATTATTTCCATTTCGTTCTGCGTCGCGAATAAATCGTACACCTCGTCTAATAGTAAATGATAATCGATATGATCGACGCCTTTAAAAAGAAAGACGGCCGTTAGCTTACGAACATCGAAGGTCGTACCCATATCGATTGATCCGTTGCGGCCGTCTACTTCCTGAAGATCTGTACGGTGGGTTAACGAGTCCTTGCGAAAACTAAGGAGACGCAAACCGAAATTACGGTGATCGATCGTTTCACCGTTTTTTATAATTATTAGATGCACTACCGATCACCCCTAAATAATCTTTTCATCGTAGCTTGTTGCGCTTGCGAGCTGTCGACGTAGTTAGTTAAAGCGTCCTTGTCTACGCGTACGCTCGGATCTTTTTGCGCGATTATATTAAGTGCCGCCAAAGATCGTTGCTCAACACTAACTAAGCGCTCAAGTAGGTTCGCTACAACCGTCTGATCTGTTCCGCTTTCTACGCCTAATTTCTTACCGGTTTCTTTATAAAGCTGAAGCGCTCGTTGACGGTTGTTCTTTAACGGAATAACAGCTTCCGGACCTTCTTCCGCAACCCAAGCAAGCTGTTTCTGCGTTACGATGTCGCCGATTTTGTAACCTTTATACGGGCCACCTGCGCGCATTGACTTGATGCCCGGCGTATTGAATACTGTTCCGTAGCGCGAAATGATGTACCGGATTGCTGCAACCGCATTGTGGACCGGATTCATTATATCGCCCATGCCTTTCATCTTATGCGAATCAAACGTTGTTCTAATTGTCTGCATAAGCCCCATCGACGGTGTTCCGCGCTTCCAGTTGCTATCCCATTTGTTGATCGTAGAAGGTCCAGTACGTCCTCCTGATTCCTTCATCGCCATGGTCGTTAAAGGACCGAACCAATTGCTCGGAACCTTCGTAATCTCCATCGCTTTCCGAATCCACTGTTTAACGTTGCCTGTCGCTTTTTCTCCGCTTCCGAAACCGCCGCCAAAATCATCTATTTGCTTCTTGACGAAGCCGACCATTGACGACTTAATCTTTTCATAGGCCCCTTTCGCCATACTACCGAATACGCCAGAGATTTCCGGAAGTTTTAGGCCGAGACTGTCGGCAACTTTCGAGACTAGTTTCTTCGGATCTGAAACGTAATCCCATACGTCAAAAGCGAATTCTTTGACTTTGTTAACGGCACCCTTCGCGACATTAACGACGGTGTCTTTCGCACCTGAAACTGCGTCGACGCCTTTTTCGAATAGGTTTTTCTTCTTCGTACCTTTCTTAAAGGCCGGGATACCTTGCGCGATAAGTTTTTTCGTCATGTTATGCGGAAGGACTTGCGTTCCTTTCGGCAAATTAAATAGCGTATCTCTGCCGGGACTTAGGCCGGTAAATCCGGAAGGTGTACGGAATAATTCAGGACCGCCACCATCGCCGAGGATTGCGGGACCGCCTGGATGTCCGCCTGCTGACGTACCTTTCGCGTATCTAGGAATCTCTAATTTCGGAATGTAATGCTTTTTGTCAACGCCGATTAGCCCTAGAACTTTGTTGATTCCGCTCTGCGTTAAACCATTGACAATTCCTTCGATGCCACCAAGAAGTTTATTACCTAAAGATTTAACTCCACCCATAGCCTTATGCGCCATGTTTTTAATTCCATCGCCTATCTTACCGGGAAGTTCTTTCGCATTTGTAACCATCTTGTCAAAAGTTTCAACCGCAAAATCTTTTATTCGTTTAAAGAATTTTTTAGTATTTCCCCACAAAGAGTCCCAAGCATTTACCGCACCGTCGACTACTTTTCCTGCCAGGTTTTTAACGGTTCCCCATATACTGTTCCATATACTCTTCAGAAATCCCCATATCGCATTAAAAACAGAAGAAGTTACAGACTTTATTAGGTTCCACGCAGTTGTAACAGCTAATAAAACTAAGTTAACGGCACCTTTTATAACAGAACCAATAATTGTCCACACGCTCTTCAGTATCCCTAAAACCGCATTCCAGACACCTTCCCAATCCCCTTTAAGTAAAGATGAGAACAGATTGATAATGTTTGTAACAATGCCCAGAGCGCCCTTTATTACACCAACAATAACAGGGAATACTATCTGCACGACTTTGAGTATGAATTGTATTGCAGGTATCAAGACATTTTGAATTATAAAAGAAACAGTTTGAAGTATTGCTACAATAACTGGAACTGATGCTTGTATAACAGCCAAAACTATTGGAAATACTGCCTGCACTGCACTAAGAATGAGTGGAAGTATATTAACTGCTAAATCATTTATTACTGAGGCGAATAACTTAATTATCGTTAAGACAACTGGCATAACCGCTTGGATTATCGACAGAATAACTGGAAAAATCGTTTGAACTGCGCTCGATAGCAGTGGTAATAAAACGCTCGCAATTACTTGAATTACAGGAACAAGCGCTTTAATGATACTTAATATTGGTGGAAATACTGATTGAACAATGCTCAGTATCGGTGGAAGTAGTGACGTAAAACCTTGAACAAGTATCGGAATTACTGCCGTTACGATTTCTGTAACGACCTGTAACAACGTGCCTTGGACCTGCGCCCACACGCTTACTAGTCCACCAACCAAGCTTATGATTCCCGGAAGAACCTGCGCAAAAGCACCCGCCAATTCTCCGAGTAAAGGCGTAATTTGAACAACCGCATCAGAAAACGCAGCTCCTAAAGAACCCGCTAAACTTACGAACGTCGTACCTAATTGCGCGAATGCTGGACCGAGCTCTGCGATCGCTGTACCTAAATCCGAAAATGCCGGCTTTAACGTAGCTAGACTCGTAACCATAACGTTCATTGTTTCCGCAAACTGTGGCGCTAGTTCAGCCGCAATCTGTCCGAAGTATAGGCTAAACGCATCAAACACCGGTTGCAACGACGTCATTGCGCTACTAATGACGCTTGATACTTGCGACCAAACAGTTGTAACCGAGTTGCGAAACTGTTCGTTAGATTGGTAAAGTCGGAATAAGAATCCGGTCAAGCTGACCAACGCTGTAATCGCGAAGCCAATCGGCCCAGATACGCCCATTAACGCCAAACCAAACGCTGTGATCGTCGGCGCAACGATAGAAATAACGCCGCTTACGCTTGAGAATGCCGTCTTAAGTTGTGCGAAGAACACGCCCGCAGCTTCCGATACTTTAGCTCCGATTCCCTGAGCAAAAGACTCCGATGCTTTCTGGCCGATTGAATAAAAGAACGATCCGATTGCGCTAATGGCCGCATTAAATCCGCTTTGTATTGCGGTACCTATGTTAACCGCTCCCGCTGCAAACCCGTTCCACATGGCCGGCCCTTTTTCGAGCAAATACGCTGCTACGCGATCGACTGCCGCTACGATTCCGTCAAAAGCTACCTTCGCGCCGTTATATGCGACTAAGGCTCCGGCTTTGATTGCGTTAAACACTACGCCAAGGAGTTTCTGTAGTTGTTCCGAGTGTTTGTATACGAGAACAAAGACGGTAACTAGTGCGGCTATGCCCGCTATTGTTAACGAAATTGGACTCGTTAGGGCCGCTAATATCGACGTAAATATTCCCATCATGCCGCCTGCCGCCGCAATCTGAACCGACAAAAGACCCCACGCGATTTGTAAAGAACCTAAACCGACAAGCGCGCCTCCGATTCCGGCCAGTAGAACGCCGAGAACGGTTACGACGCCGAGAATTGCCGCAGTCGCCGCTAGCGTGATAGCAACGAATTTCTGCATACCTGGCGATAGATTATTGAACGCGTCAACGACCTTTTGAAGCACGGCCACTAACGCCGATACGACCGGAGTTAAGGCTTTACCGATGTTAATCTGCGCTGTTTCGAATGCGCCCGAAAGCTCTTCGATCCGACCTTTAAGGTTATTCATCCGCTCAGCCGCAACATCGGCCGCTTTGATTTTTCCCATCGCTTTCGCCATGTCGTTAAATCCTTTAGAGCCCTCTTTTCCGAGGATCAACGCGCCGCGGATTGCGTCAGAACCGAATATTTTATACAGCGCTTCTTGCTTATCCTTCGCAGTCATGCCGTCAAGGGCTTTCGAAAGCTCTCCGGAGATTTCCGTCATACTTTTGATGTTCCCTTGCGCATCGAAAAATTTGTTGTCCATTATGCCGAGTGCGTTAGACGCCTTAGAAAACGCCTTTTCGAAGCTGTCCGTTCCTTTCTTAAGTCCGGTACTTTTTTCTACGTACTTGTCTAACGCATTATATACGTCGCCGAGGTTCTTGCTTGCCGGCTTAAATCCTTCCTTAGAAAGGACATCGAACGCCTTATTCGTATCCAACGTTACTAGACCGAGAGATTCCATCGTTGTATAAGCGCCTTCAGTCATCGGTACCAAACGGCTTAGCATCGTTTTAAGTGACGTACCCGCATCCGATCCTTTAAGACCGTTCTGCGCGAAAACAGCAAGCGCCGTCGCCGTATCTTTAAACGTCAGCCCCATTCCGGCAGCAACCGCAGAAGTCATCGATAACCCGTACTTCATTTCTTGAACGTCGGTTGCCGAAGAGTTGGCCGCCCCTGCCAGAATATCCGCTGCTTGCGCAACGCTGAGATTGTCGTCCTTAAACGCGTTAAGCGCAGTCGAAGCGATTTCTGCCGCATCCGCCAATTCAAGACCGCCCGCCGTTGCCAACGATAGCGCTCCGGAAAGCCCGCCGTTTATAATATCCTGCGTAGTTACACCGGCTTTTACTAGCTCTTCCATACCCTGCGCAGCCTCTAGTGCGCTGTATTTCGTATCAGCACCGAGTTTGACCGCAAGGTTCGTTAAAGCATCGCTGTACTTATTCGCTTCTTCCGGATTCATAACCGATTTAACGTTCGACATTTGCTGTTCGAAGTCCATCGACTTTTTAGTCGCAAGGCCAAGCGCTCCACCAACCGCTAAGGTAGCCGCGCCGAATGATGTCGCGATTTCCGAGCCGATCGACTGTAAATTTCCGCCGACCGTCCGGAGGTTTTCGCCGCTCTCTTGTGCTTGCGTTCCCATGCGATGCCATGCGTTGGCTTGCTGTTCTATTTGCGTATTGGTCGATCTTAATTGCGCCTGCGTTTCGCGAAGCTGTGCGGTCGCTTCGTTCATACGAGCGCTAAGTTCCTGCGTTTCCTGTGCGTCCTCACCTTTTGCGCGTTTAGATTCGAGATATAAACGGCGAAGGTCTTTGAGGCGCTGCTGCTGAAGATCAATCGATTTATTTAAATGGTCGGCTTTCTGCCTCAGTTGGTCCGAGGTCGATCCGAAGTTATCAACGCCAGCCGTTGACGCTTTAAACGCCGCATCAAGCGCACGCATTTTCGTCGTGATCGTATTGACACTCGCGTTTAGCTTAGCGCCTAGCTGTGCGAAACCTGTACTCTGTTCCTTAATCCGTTTGTTGACGAGATCGAGTTGGTCCTCGGTTTTCCTCATGGCCGCTAACGCTTTATTGTACTGCGTTAGTAACCTAACGGAGGCAGCCGCATCTTTTCCTTTTGTCCGCACGCTTTCTTCGTACTGACGCTTAAGATCGGTTAGTTTCGCTTTGTGTACTTGTAGCGTCCGATTTAGTACGTTCGCTTTCTGATTAAGAGTATCGAGACTATTATCGAATTTACCTGCGCCAGCCATAGTCGCCTTGAATTCGCTATTAAGCGCACCGAGCTTTCGGTTGATATCTGCAAGTCCTCGCGTTAGGTCTGCGCTTTCTAGTCCGATACTGACTCGCAATGAGCCGAGTGATTCCGCCATGCTTTACCTCCTTTCTAAAAACCGAGTACCTGATCGATATAGACTTCCTGCTTCCCGCCGCTTGAATTGCTGCGCTTGTTTTTGCCACTATCGGAATATTGCATGAGCTCGAAGAACCAGCCGATGTCCATTTCGTCTAGGTAATAGATGTCCTGCGGGCGTTCCATGCTGTCGAGATAAAGCTTTTTAATGTCGTGTTCGAGCTTTTCGAGGAAGTCTAAGGGGAAAAGGTACCCCGGCGTTAGTTTTTTGCCGGAGTCTCCGCAGTGGCTTCGCCTTCACCTTTCGCAGTTTCTGACGGTTCAACGCCTGCATTAACCGTTCCTACGACGCCTTGGATCGTATCGGAAATAGTTGAGATCATCTTTTCGGAAGAAATGCCGTCGTAGAATTCGTCAAGGGAGAACTGACCGTCATAAACGCGAACAACGTAATCAACGAGGTTGTCAAGATCGCCAACGTCCAGGTCATCGAAGTTGCTTGTTTTCGAAAGTTTGATAGCTTCGCGAAGCATTCTTCCTTTAATGAATGGCGCGCTAAATACTTTTTCTTCACCGTTGATTAGTAATGTAATTTGCATATAAACACTCTCCTAGTTTTTGTTTTTTAAGTAGTCAAATAAAAAGAGAGCCGGCTTGCGCCGAACTCTCCGTTGAATCTATTAAGCTCCTGTATTTTCTTCCGGTGCAGGTGCAGACGTAGAAGGCTCGTAAACTTTCTTAAACCAATCGTTAATGACCGTCTGATTAACGCCTTCACCTTTCGTGTAAACTGAACGTCCCCAAACGCCGTCAAATTCACGACGCATGAATGTTCCGGAAATTGAATCCGTCTGGAATTCCGGACTATCCGTTTTAGTTGCGAATTCTTCTTCTTGCAACTGGAATTTACCTTTATATAACGCGTAAAGCTTATCGCCGCCGCCCGATACTTGCGACTTAAAGAGCAACGCACCATATGGCGCCAAGTCAGTGTCTTTCTTTTCGAGTACACCGTCAGCGTTAATAGTGTGACCGAGCAATAACGCCTGGATATCGTGAGATAATTGGTCAACGCCGATTTCTACCTCAACGCCTCCGAAAGCTGTTTCGATTTCTGACGGACCATCATCCGCGTTCAAAGTTTCGCTGTTTGTATTCGGTGAAATAGATGCCTCGATTGCCTTACCGACCTTAACCGGCGTATCGTAAGTGGCACCCGTAGCATCGTCCTTAATCAATTTCGCAAAGTAAATATCGCGTAATCCCATGCGTGTTCCTGCCAAATTTATTCCTCCTCTGTATTTTGCGCATAATAAAAACGGAGCACCTTGTGATAGATCTCCGTTTCGTTTTCGTATAGGTCGTACTGTCCTAAGCGCCCAAAGCCCGCATCAACGAGCTGTTTCTTAACGCCGGTTTCTAGCCGTGCGTATTCGCTAGGGTCCTTCGTATAAATATCAACTTGAACGTAAAAGCCCGTCGCTTCCTCGGCATCTTCCGCATTGAGTGCGCTCTTTTCGTCGTAGAAGAAAAAACGGATATACGTTTCGTCCTCTCCGCGATACTTCAGAAAAACAACGGGCACGCCCAACGGTTTAAGCGCCGAATTAACGATTGCCCGTGCACTCATCGCAATAACTCCCTTTCTAAATAGCGTCTGATTTCGCGCTGTGCTTCGTTCTTTTTCGCGTTGAAAGACGGCTCAATGAAAGGCATCGCTTGGTGTCCGGGGTGGTCGACTTCTCTTCCGTAAAACGTAGAACCGTCGCTCATGACCTTTTTGTTCTTCGCTTTCTCTAAGTGCGGACTAGTGCCGAACTCAGCGAATCGCGATATAAAGTCGAGGTCGCTCGGTCCGATTTCGATAATGTCGTTCTTAACGTCGCTGACTAGGATCTTGCTTTGTTCGCTAGGCTTTCGCGCTTCCATCTCGTCAAATACCGGTTTAGCGCCGGCTTCGAGAGCGCCTTTCTTAACGGATTGAGCTTCGCGCCCCAGCCGATTAAGCCGCGCCATTAATTCGCGCATCCCTTTTACATTTGATCTTGAACTCACTTAACGTTGACCTCCTTCGCAATAATCGTGAAGGTAACGTTCGCTTCGTTATCGTTAATGAAGCTATCAACCTCGAACTCTCGTGCACCATACTTAACGCGCATCTTATTGTTGAGCAGCGAATTCATCCGCTTTGAGTACCGAATGATAAAACGGGTCGTTCTCTCGGCCTGAATCGTAGCCGCCGCGATATATTCCCGGCCCTGTAACGTCTTTACTGCCGCCCATACCGTAGCGACTGGCGTCCAGCCATCGATCTCAAACCCTTCGTCATTCGTTGTGTTTGCGTATTGTAAAAACGTGATTCGCTTGTCTAAACTTCCGATATTTACCGCCATAGCTTCACCTCAATTGAAGGATCATACCGGCGATTTTTGTGCCGCTGTTGGCTGTCGTCCTATTTTCGTAGGCATCCGCGACAAAGATTAGCGCCGCCATTTTGTATAGGTCCGATTCGGTATCCTTTACGCCTGCGTTTTCCATGTGCTTGGCTGCTGCGGAAATAAAAAAGGAGACGAGGTTGTCGTCCTCATCTCCGTCAATCCGCAAGTATTCTTTTGCTTCATCAAGCGTAAGAGCCATCGTTATTCACCTGCCGGTGGTGTCGGTTCGTTAACGGTAATAGCAACCGTTGTCTTAACCGAAGGTTTAACCTTAGACGCGACTGTGATCGTCGTTGTGCCGGTCGCTTTAGCCGTTACTAAGCCGGAGCTTGATACGGTTGCTGTTGCGGTGCTACTAGACGTATAGGTCACGTTTTGGTCTGCGCCTGCTGGCGAAACTGTTGCGTTAATCTGGTACGTATCGCCGACCGTTAATGTCTTAGATGATTCCGTTACGTTAACGCTCGTAGGTTCGGTCGCTAACGTTGTAACCGAAAGCTCGGCGCTAAGTGGTGACGGATCACCGACGTTAGGAATTGCGCGAACCTGGTATTTATACGTCGTTAATTGCGTCAAGCCGCTGTCTGCAAACGATGTGCCTACGCGTGTTCCGATTGATAATCCGTCTCTATATACTTCATATTCTTTGATGCCCCCATTAAAGGTTACGGCGTCCCAACTAAGGGACACCGTTGTGTCTTTAGGAGTCGCCGTTAACCCTTGGGGCGCATTAGGGCGCAGTTACGACAGATGCGATACGGAAAGCAGATTTAAGTTTGATTTTGTGATCGAACCAAGCAGTCAGAACGAATAAGTTTTCGCCTGTGCTGATGTCTTTGTCGCTTTCGTAAGTGATCGCTGGATCGTAGTTAAAGTGAGAGTAACGGAAGTCACCCACGATTGGTTTAACCGCAGCATCAGAGAATACAACCGGCTTACCGATGATTTGCTCTGGCTGAGCGTTGTAAAGAGTTGCGCTGCCGTTTGCGAGAGTTTCGATCATTTCTAGGTAATCAGAGTAGCGCATCATAACTTTTGCGTTATCACGGAAGTCTTCCGCAAGATCAGCAATTGCCGCTTTGATTGCTTTATATGTGCTGTCTCCCTGAACTTCTTTGATTCCCGCACCGTAGAATGACATTTCTTCTTCACCAGTTTTCGGAGTCACAGCGAAAGAAACTTTCTTTTCTTTTGCAGCCAAACCAGACTGAAGCGCTCTCTCAACAGTTGAAACCAAGTCAGTATCAGTAGCAGCCAAAATAGTTTCAGAGATTTTAGCTTTAACTTTGAACTTACGACGGCCGAAAGTAACGACTGAGCCTTCAACTTCTAGTTCCTTAGCAGTCTGTGTATCTTGAATGAAGTCGTCATCATCTAAAGAAAAGTCCACTTTAGGGATCTCAAGATTTGTAACGTTAGTGTAAGTTGATACACTGCGTAGTGGGTTTGTTACAAAAGGCTCGTGTAAAAGCTCTTGTGAAACTGTTTTAGGAAGGAGTTTTTCGCCACCAGTTCCATTGTTGTCTCCTAAAACCGCTCTAACTTCTTGTGCAGGGACTTCTTTACGTACAGCTGCGCGAATGAATCCGGCTTTAGCAGAGATTTTTTGTACTTCAGGATCGTTACTGGATAGCCCCGCAGATACACCAGCTTTTGCTTTTTCTAAGCTCGCTTGGATTTTGGCTTTTTGCTCGCGCTCTAAAGAATCATGTTGGTTTTGAAGGATGTCCATACGCTCTTTAAGGTCCTCTCTTTTTCCTTTAAGTGCTTTAACATCGTCGATAGAGATAGTTGGATCTGCCGCTTTATCCATGATTTCTTTTTCAACTGCCGCTAATTGTGTACCTACTGTGTTTAAGTGAGCCTTCAGATCAAATAGTTCCATTAAATAATTCCCCCATTTTTGAGTTTTAGTAAGTTGGTTTGTGCTTCCGCGATTAATTGCTCGCGTTCCAGGCGCTCTCTTTCCGCCTGCTTTTCGTCTTCTTGCGTTTGATTAAGTAAAGCGTCCGGAGTATTCCGATAACTCGCGAATAACTTCGTATCTACTTTCGCAGCCACTTGCTTAGGTGCTTCGATACTGTCACAAAGCCCTAATTCGAGGCATTCTTGCGCTGTAAGCCACGTTTCAGCGTCCAAAAGCGCGATTAAACGGTCGCGATCAAGCTTTTCGCCTGCTTTTCCGAGATAAGCCTCGATAAGACTTTCGCGAATACGATCCATGTCATCGGCCTGCTTGCGGAGTTCGTCCGCGTTTCCCTGCGCTAACGTCCACGGATTGTGAATCATCATCATCGCGTTTGCGGGCATAAAAATAGCGTCACCGGACATTGCAATGACGCTTGCGATACTGGCTGCCAGCCCGTCGACGTAAACGTTAACGTGGGCTTTGTGCCGTTTTATAATGTTGTAGATCGAATTTCCTTCGAAAACGGACCCGCCAGGCGAGTTAATATAGATATTTAGCGTAGAAACGTCGCCAAGTTCGTCTAAATCCGCCTTAAAAGTCTGCGCTGTTACTTCGTCGCCCCAAAATTGAGCCGAACTAATTTCGCTGTAAATGTATACCTCTCCAGCTTTAGCGTCATTCTTCGCCGCTTTGATTTCCCAGAACTTCTTTATCGTCCTCACCTCCTTTCGAGTCTTCGTTATCATCTTCGTTAGTTTTTAACGTTGGAGGCGTTGGCGCGTCGGTGCTTGTGATTTTCTGCTGCGCGACTTGATCGATCGGGAATAAGTCTTTGCTTAAATAAAGCGTATCTCCGCCCTTTTCTGGCGGTAAATCCTCCCATGCACGCACCTCGTTCGGCTTAAACCAACCGCTCCGGATGCCTTGTTGATAGAAATTACCGCGAGTCTGCATGTCTCCGCGCAATAACGCGTTCATACTGAACTTAAAATAATAACCGGCCTTGCGTTCCTTTTCGGTCAGCAACTTCCGGTTAAATTCCTTTTCGTATTGAGTTGCGATAGGCATCAACGTGCCTTGTACATAATCGATGTAAAGTTGCTCCATGTTCGATACGCTGCCTTGCGTTTCACCGAGCATATATAACGGAATGTTAAAAGCCTGCGCAACCCTTGAACGGGTCACTTTTTCGACCTCGAACGCCTTTGTATCGATAAATTCCTTCTTTAAATCCTTAATTTCAACGCCAGGTTCTTGAATTAGAATGCCGCCATTGTTCGAATAAAAGTTCCGGAAGTTCTCTAACATCGCTGTTTTCCGGTCATCATCGAGTTGATTAGCGACTTTGAGAATAAACGATATCTTGGCGCCGTCCATCTGTTCGAGACTGAACGTCCTTACATCGCGATCAAAGTCGAGTGCATTCCGCAATACCTTTAAGGGCGAGATTCCTTTGAGGCCGTCAACCGACGTATACTTAACGTGAATCATATCCATGTTGTGAACTAAGTAGTTTCCATTGTCTCCGAATATCTCGTACCAGAGCTCACGAGACGTTTCTTCAATGACCGGCTGCACCCTCGAAGGGTCTAAAACGTCTAATCCGATGACTTCGTAACGAATGTTGTACCGTTTTATCGCGTAAGCATTACCGTAAACAGCTCGATGCGTCTCTAAAAGTCCGATCATTTCACCGGAAGTCATGTTATGATTCGGCGCGTACGTTAATAGTTCGGATGCCTGTGACTCGATCGGTTGATAGTTCTTGTACGCTTTTATCGGTAAGCTCGCCATCGTATTTGATAGCCGCGATACAGCCGAAAAGACTGTTTCGTTATCCGCCAGCGCATGTTCTCCGTAAGTTCCAAACAATGTAGCGCGAGGAATAAACCAACGCGTTAAATCCTTTTTAACGGCCGCCTTTGCTTCGGTTGCGCCTCCGAAAAAGCTTCGTACGTTGCTCCAAAAGCCCATTTTCTCACCTCCTAACCGTTTAATAGATCGTTAATCGAGATAAACCCGACGCTCCCGCCTCCAACCGGCTTCGTCATATCGAGATATACCTGCGAATGGGCGTTAAGGAACGCAGCAAAGCCGTCTATTTTTCGGTAGCGTGTCTGTTTGGTCGGCAGCCAGTTTCCGTTACGATCTTCGACCAGCTTGACGTTGTTTAAGTACCACGTAAAGAGTTTGTTTTCGTTATATACGACTCTTCCGTCGAGCAATAATTCTTTAACGTTCTTCAACGGATCGCTTAGCGTAATGTAACCCTGCCGCACGACCTCCGTTTGGAATCCGTAGTTCTGCAGGTCTTGCACCAACCGCATCGCATTCGCCGGGTCAAACGTGATCTTTTCGATCTGATATTTGCGCGACATTTCCACGAACCAGTCGTAAACGTACTCGTATTCTACGTATTCGCCCGGAATAATCGTCAAATAACCGTCGGATTCAAACCCACGGTAGTCGATTTTTTCGTTATCTTTTTGTACTTTTGCCGCCGGAACCCACGAATGAGACAAAACAAAAACGCGATTATCCGGCAAAATAAATTCCAGACACGCGCTCGTAAAGTCTTCCGTTTGCGATAAGTCGAATCCGCCGATACATCTCATTCCGCGCAATGATTCCGGATCTACATGTCCGTTATTGCGCTTAATGACTTCGAAGTCGATAAAGCTTTCTTCGCCGTTGTCAACGAAGATATTGAACCGCTTGACCAGCCAGTCGTTGTATTCGCGTGGTACGTGTCGGTCCGCATTAAAGTCCTGGATCATTGACGGAATATCCATCGTTACGCCGATGTTTGGGTTCGCTTTGATCCACATTTCCGGGTTTTCGACCTCGGATATGTCGTCTAATTCCGCCATAAAGTAGAAATTTCGCTCCTGTACATTACTTCCGTCAAGAACATCGGAGGCAATTTCGTAATATTCGACTAATGGACCGTCGAGCTGATATCCCGCCGTCGTAATGTAGATGATTAACGGCTGAGTCCGCGCAGCCCTCGAGTTCTTGATTACGCTGATAAGCTTCGAATCTTTGAACTCGTGGATCTCATCGAATATGCCGAGGTGCGTATTTAAGCCGTCCAACTTTTCGCTATCTGACGCCCGCGCTTCGATCTGACTCATTGACGCGTCGTGATAAATGCCTTTCTGATTTTCGCGAATATGTTTACGAAGCTTTGGCGACTTTCTAATCATTGCGCGACTCTCTTCGAAAAGCACGCCCGCTTGCTGCTTCGAGTTGGCTAAAACGTAGGCTCTGGCGCCTGGTTCGCCGTCTTTTGTGATCGCGAAATTGGCTAAACCGCTGATTTTCGTGGTTTTTCCGTTCTTACGGCCAACAAAAATCAGGCCTTCGCGGAAACGTCGTAGCCCAGTATCGCGATGAACCCACCCGTACAGCGATCCAATTACGAAATGCTGCCACGGCTGAAGCGTTAAGTTTGAATACCGGCCTTGCGACGGCTTGCAGTACCGCTCGATAAATTGTATCGGCCGGTGTCCTTTTTCTTCGTCAAAAACGTAAGGGAACTCGTCTGTGCCGGCGCGTTCAAGATCGCGAAGGTGACGTTTGCAAGCGAGAATATTTTTCTTGCTCGCAACTATTTCACCTGACGCTACCTTTTCCGCATACCAAGTCGTTAGCAACTTTTCGGACGGTTTTTCGCGTATAAATCCGGCTATTTTTTGCGTTTTTAGCCAGTTTTCGTACCATTTTTCGACCTCTGTAGCGTTAGAATTTACTGAAATCGTCGTCATCGTCATCACCGCCCGCGTTTAATTCTTTGCGCTGTGCCGGCGTAAGATCGAGCGATTTCAGAAGGTTATTTAACGTCGTAACCGTCTTCGTAAGCTCAATCGCTAACGGATTTTTGACGAGGTTTTCCGCGCCTGCCTTGTTCGTATGCCGCATCATTAAAGGGTTTTCCGCCACTTCCTTTTTTAATCGGCGGTAGAACTTATGCGTATCGATGTAAAGTTCGATAAGCTCTTCGTCCGATTCCGTATACCTGTCGCCAAGATATTCGCGTAGCCTTTTCGCAGTGGGTACCGCCATATGATCGCTCCTTTCGTCCGGGGATTTACCCCCTTTAATGTAAAATTTCCGGTCGCGCTACAAGCGAAGGGGCCCCGCCGGTCCCTACGTTTTTGCCTTCGAAATCCCAAGGTACGGGGGGCTATAGCTCCGGATTAGCCTGCGCCTTCACCACGTTTATTCTGCGCTTCTTAGCCGTTTTCGCAGCCGGTCCAGCGCCTTTTTCCGGGTGCCTTCGGTTGTGGCACGGATTGCACAAACTTACGAGATTTTCGAGCGTTAGCGCGAGTTCCGGATGATCACGTAGCTCTTTGATATGATGAACCGTCTGAGCCTTCGTTATCTTACGTTCTTTGAGACAGTCTTGGCATAAGCCGTGGTCGCGCGTAAGAGCCAACGCTCTGCATTCCGTCCATGCCTTCGACTTATAGAACGCTCGTGCTTCAGGATCGCGCTTGTGCTTGTCGTAGTAGTTATGCGCCATAAGCCCGTTCGCCTACCGCCAGTTCCTTCGTCTCTACAACCGGCTTCTTAACGTTTGTATTAGCGTGCTTGATACGGAAGTAGGTAGAGCCGATCTGATCCTCATCTCTCGTACGCCATTCGAAGTCTACCGCAACAAGAGCAGTAATATCTTCGCCTTTGTATACGATGCGTGGTATCGATTGCTCATCTGTTAGTTCTATCGTTAGTAGGTTCGGTGATGCTGACGCCTTAGTATCCGAATCCCCTTCCGTTTCCCTATCGTATAACCGACGAAAACTATTCACCGTTAGACCACTTGACTTCATATCGATATACCGTGATGATCCGTCTTTCAACGCTATCCCTCCGTTCTAATAGATATAAAACCTAGCGCGCCCCACCAATACCGTTGCACTTTGTCTTTATATAAGTTCTTTATCGCGATAAGGTATTTAATAGATGATTACTAATATCTGCGTATCGTATGAGCGCAGCGAATAGATCGCTATTATTTGTTTCTCTTTTACGTATTGCTCTTTTACTTCTTTCTCTTTTTACAGTCCGTCCTGTGCATACGATCGATAGTATGTCCTGCGCATATCACCGGTAGTATGTCCTGCGCATACTATGCGTCATATCAACGTTTGCGACGCTTCGGCAAGTACACGCTAAAGTCCGGCCGCACCGTTTCACCGAACTCATTAACGATATACCCATCGTCAGTTATGTGCGGACAGAATGACGGAAAGTACCACTTGAATCGCTTAGTACCTTCGAAGTGTCCGGTCGTTCGTATGATCCCGTTAGTCTCTAAGATCGCGGCCAGCAAATTAATCCGGTTACGATCTACGCGAAGGTGCTGCTGAATAGTTTCGTAGTTTAAGAAGCATGCGCCGAACCTGTCGTTTGTGCTACCGTCACTACGCGTATGATTACCGTCAATGTACGACTGCAGCAGGAAATAAAACGCCACCACATCGCGTATCTCCGGCTTACGTTTGTAATCGGTATAAGCTACGTCACAGGCTTCGTTAATCAAGCGCGGAAATACCTTGCGCATAAGCTCGCGGCTGTATACTTCGAACCCTTGCGGACTGTCTAAGAGCGCGGCTTTGTCATTCGGCATTGGCTTTCGTTCTGGTTGATCGCCGCTGTTAAGCGCTACAACGTTAGTCATCGGCTATCCCCGCCCAATGCGCTGTTATTTATTTCGGATAGCTCTTCCGCAGAATAAAACGTCCTTTGTTTACCGGTCTTCGTATCGAGAATTTGATACATGTCGCGCGGATTTGCTGTCGCTAAATAAACCGCTAACTCTTCGGCTGTATTAAACGTTAAGTGTAAATCGTTTAGCCCTCCGCCTGGATAAAAGTCGTCAAACGCGAATAAGAAATATCGGCTCACTCTGCGCCCAACTCCTTCCGAATCAATCGCTCGGCTTCTTCGAAAGAAAGGTCGGCGTCATTCGGAAACTCAAAAACGGCTTGTGCGCGATTACCGGATTCAAATTCGATAATGGCTTCGACTTTGGTTCCTATACTCTGCCGATGAGGCAATCCGCCATTATCGTCAAAAAATATCGAGTCTCGCATACGCTCCATCTGATTAACGTTTATGTTCATCAGCGCACTCCCTTTCCGAAACTTAATCGCGGTGTAGTTACAGAAATCCAAGAACCGCAATAGAATCTAATGACCGTTTCCCCATCCTCTTCCTCGATGCTTTTGACCTCATCCTTGTACCACCCGTTGGTAATTGTGCCATCTTTATTTTGCAGTACGAAAACTCGAGGTCCTCGCGATAAATCTTCGAAGCTATTCACTTCGGGATCGAGTGGCGTTACAGGCCCGATATACTCATCGCCTAAATACATGTGCAATGTACGCTGCTCCTTCTCGCTCATCAAAGCATCCCCTTCCAGATGCTTTTCGTACTAGAGTTGCCAACAGTCTTACCGTCAATCAATACCGTCGTTTCATCGTTCTCTTTAGCGAGTCCAACTTCGTGCCTAATCTCGGCTATAACTTCCGCAATCTCTTTGCGCACCGCATGTCCGGCAGACTGCAACGCAATCAGGCGATCTAAATATGCGAACAATTCCTCTATCTTCGTCATCTTCATCGTCTCCTTTTCGTTTCTTATTCGCTCGCCTTAACGCAAGCACAAAAAGACCTCCGCCGTATTGGCAGAAGCCTCGTTCTGATTGCGTTTGGTAGCCGACTGCCTTATATCTATCCGCAGTCAAGACGGGTATAGCGTCCCTAAGACGAGGGAATGCGAAGCTACCTATCGCAGATATACGCGACAATATTACACGCTTTCCGGTACGTATTTAACGTCCCCACCGGCGGAGAATCCGACGTCGCTATCGGATATGCGGGCTAGGATTTGCACCTAGCATACTGGTTATCCCGGGCCGTGTGTGCTTCGTATACCAGCAAAGGCAGGAGTCTTTCACTCTCTCGATGCACCCGCGAATTTGCGTCTACCTATTCCGCCACCGCATTCGTGATTGAATCGCATTATATATGCGTGATTTGCCCGTATATTAACGAGCGAAGTAAATACCCTCCGACTGGATTAAAACGGCTGTGGCGCGCTTATTTCGCTTTATATTCGTCAATTACTACGCAGAGATACGCGTCTACGCCGTTCCAAGAATCTTCGTTGATACGTTCGTTGTATTCGGCTAATGCTTCTTCATACGTTTCACATACGACTTGACCAGCGTCCGGTCCGTAATCACTAAATACGGCAAACTTAGCTTTCATTCGCGAACACCTCCGTTTAATATAACGCCGCAATATGTATTAAAAGGACGCCAAGTTGCGGCTAGTGCCCGTTGTTATTCCGTAGGGGTGGCGTCCTTTACCGTACATACTGAATACCGTAAACCTCGATCGGGTTTCATAACGTAAGACAGCATATTGGGCACTTTAACAAGTATTTTTCAAATAAAAAACCAAATTATTTTCATCCAGTAAAAATCACCGGACAACGTAATTTGGCTTCTCTTTGTATTATTAAATTCTAATCGCGATCAAAGTACTATGTAATTAATATCTGCGTCCGCTAATGAGCGTAAGCGAATAGTGGCGCTATTATTTAAGTAAGTCTTTATAAGTAAGTATATATAGTAAGTCTTTATACGCAGTGAAAATCACTGGAACGTCCAGTAAAAATCGCTGTATGATCCAGTGAAAATCACCGGACAAATCCGCCTATGACCGCATCGACAGTATTTTCCCCGCCAGAAATAACCCGAAAACCGCCTTCCGCTTTAGCATCGCCAGGTAAATCCGCCGCGCCCAGCTTTCCTCGTACTGCAACGCTATCTCCACCGCCTTCCCTACGTTCGGATGCTCGACTATGCGCTCAATCAGCGCTAACTTTTCGCGCATCCCTTTATCGCAGCCCGGCTTAAATTCGTTCTGTATACACCCGTTCACCGCGATATAACACTTCCGCCGCGCCAGATCAACCGCAACCTTTTCGTCGTACAAACCCCACCGTTTCGCGTACGTCTCCAGCGTATTGCCGTTTATGTAAGAATCGAATAGCTGCGGGTTATATTTGCGCATCAAGCTCTCGTCGTTTATTTGCCGGTAATGATACAACGGTTTATCGATATAATAAGCCGTCTGACAGTACGTAAACGCGTCCATATTAAACAGCCAATCCTCGCCGAGATACTTGCCGTCGGGGAACGTTAAGCCATACGTATCTATTAAACTTTTGCGGATTACCTTCCATACGCCGCCGTACGATCCGTTATATAAAAAGTCCGTTAGTATTTCCGCCTTTATCGCGTCACGGTCCAACGGCGTATTTGCTTTTGCGCGATAACTTTTCGTGTAGCTTTTCGTTGTATCTTCGTAATCCCAGCATATGTCCGTAAATACAATATCGGCATTGTTTGCGACGGCAGCCTCGTACATAGTCGCGTAACCCTCAGGCTCGATCCAATCGTCGGCGTCAATAAAAGCAACGAATTCGCCGCGCGCCTGTTTAAGCGCATTATTGCGTGCCGTGGCCGGTCCTTGATTCGCCTGATAGATCGGCTTAATACGTTCGTCGACAGCTTCGTAACACTTCAGAATATTGCGCGTTGAATCGGTCGAGCCGTCGTCTACGATCAAAACTTCGATATTCTTAAGCGTTTGTCCGAGCACGCTGTCTAAGCATTCGCGCAGGTACTTTTCGCCGTTGTATACCGGTATAATAACGCTCACTTTGACTTTCGGTTTCATTTCGTCCACCCTTTCGGTTCGGGAATTCCCGTACTAACGTTAATAGGATAATTATACCAGATAAGGGCAGGAATTCAAGACAAAAAAAAAGACGCCAGTTTATTTAGCGTCTTCTTCCGTAGCTTCTTCAATTTCGAATAGCTCCTCGACCTCTACTTCGAGCGCCTTCGCAATTGAAAAAACGTGCCAATCTTCGTGGCGGCTGTTCTTATCGAATCGCGATATCGAACCTTGCGGAACGCCCGATGCTTCCGACAACCTTACCTGCGTCCATCCTTTCGCCTTCATGACGGCGTTTAGGCGCGGCGTAGCGTTTAATTTCATTTCGATCACCTCTGCGACTATTATACGATATCGAATAAATTTCCGCAAATCCGTTGACATACAATATCGTATATCGTATATTTAGGTCAACGAAGGGCCCTCGTTAATAAAATCCGAGAGGGGTAACGAAATGATTAACGTACCACAAAAACTGAATAAGGCGATTTTAGAACGAAACGGAGGCGCAGCCCCACCGACCAAAGCAAAGCTGCACCGTCCGAATCAAGCGAAGCACTTCCAGTATATCACAACTTCAGCCACCACGAAAGCCACCGATGTTTACCGCAACTTTGCCGAACTCCAAGCTAACGAACCCGAGACGAACTACAATATATTCGCGACTGACCACGCCACGCCAGTTTTGATACTTGCGCCACACGGCGGGAGTATTGAAGGCGGCACCAGCGAACTTGCTCGCGAACTCAGCAACGACTATTCAACGTATCTTTTCGAATCGCTTAAGACGCCGAACGGCTTCGACCTCCACATCACGAGCACCCACTTTGACGAACCGACTGCGCTTGACCTGGTTACGCGCCACCAACGCGTTATATCGCTCCACGGTTATAGCGACAGTGCCGAACACATAATCGTAGGCGGCACCGATCCTATACGCGGCCAGGCGCTAGTTGACCGCTTGAATGCCGCCGGCTTTAGCGCCGAACTCGTAGGCGAAGGACATCGCTTTGCGGGCGCCAGTGCTGCGAACATAGCGAATAAGTGCGTAACCGGCGAAAGTCTGCAGCTGGAACTTAGCACCGGTTTGCGGAGAAGCATGTTCGGAACGTTCTCGCTTACTGGACGCGCTGGAACCGAAACCGCAACGTTCTATAAGTTTACCGGGTTGCTGTCGGCCTTTATTGACGAAAATTATAACGTTGGAGGTAACGAATAATGATGCGATATACTTTGGAAGTCGAAAAGTACGGTATTAGTAGCGATATCACGCAGGCAGACAGAACTACGGATGGATTTAACCGCGCCCTCCTTGACGCAGTAGAGATCGGCTATCCGGAGATTTATATTCCGCGAGGTATTTATTATATCGATGCTGTTAATAAAGAATCGGCACTAAAACCGGAAGAAGGCGCGGGAATCATCGTGCCTGGTAATATTACGATAACAAAACATCCGCAGGCTGAATTCCGCGTGGTGCCGAATAGTTCGTTCGGGTATTCGTGCTTCTATATCGGAGAAGTCGAAAATGTGACGCTGAGAGGCGGCAAGATACGCGGTGAACGTTATCAGCACGACTTTACCGGTCACGGCGACTTCGAAAAGAAAGAAACGCACGAATGGGGTTACGGAATAAACGTACACGGCGCTAGGAATGTCGTAATTGAAGGCGTTGATATTGCCGATTGTACGGGCGACTGCATTATGGTTAACGCGCAAGGCATGCTTAACGTTTCCTGGACGACTTACCGCCCTGCTCGCAATATAACGATTAAGAACTGCAAGTTAGACGGAGCACGCCGAAATAATATATCGGTTACAGGCGGCGAGGACGTTAAAATTCACGATAACGAAATTACCAACGCAGGCATAAACGATGGTTGTATGCCGATGTTCGGTATAGATATCGAGGGCTATGGTGAAGGCGACATTGATTACGAAGAACCGCGCAACGTAAAGATAACGAATAATACCTTCGCGGGCAACGTGGCACAGTCGGTGTGTAACTTCAGTGGTTATGGGGTCGTTATATCCGAAAACCATTCGGACAATACGATCTCTTACGGCTACGGAACCGATACAAACATCGAAAATAATATATTTGTTCGTAAGGATAAAAAATACACTGCAATTGCGGGGCTCGGTGTTTCGGCAGGTTTTATAGGAAATAACGCAACCATTTCTGGTAATACGATAAAAGGCTTCAGCAGTGGTATAGATGTTCGCGGCGCTGACGTTACTGTTTCAGACAATACGATTTCAGAATTAAGCGTGGACGGTATTGCCTTAGCCACATTCGAAGCCAAGAACGTTAAATTCTCGGATAATACCGTAAACCACTGTCCAGGAAAGCTGTGTTGCGCACGCAATTCTAGAGATATAACGTTCGAAGGTAACGAATTAAATGACTCGGATATCACCGCGATGGAGATCATTGATTCTACCAACGTTAAAGCAAAGTCGAATGATATAAAGCGAAGCAAACAAGGCGTCGTAATTACGAGGTCCTCCGCGAAAGTACTCGATAATGACGTCGATCTTACCGAGTATCCTAACGCTACGGGATATGCGGTAGCTTTCGATAAAGGCAGCGACGTATTTATTAAAGACAATCGAATTCCTACGCCAACAAATATGGCTATATACGGAGAAAGCGCCGAAGGTCGTACGGTGCGCATCAAAGACAACGATATAACTGACGGGAAGTGTTTGATACCAATTTACGTTATCGGTGGTAAAAAACACGAGATATCCGGTAATGATATAACGTTTAATCGAACAGCTTCCGGCGGCTATGGAATCCAAACGAAAAACACAGACGGCGCCCTAATTAAAGAAAACGTTGTACATTCCGTCAGCGGCTTTAAATTATACAGTCCGATAAAGACCGATGAATCTATTAATTCGCGAGTTATCGGAAACAAAATATCCGGCAACCTTGCACTAAACAAAACCGACATTGAAACGAATAATATTCCAATTTAATCGTTGACTTACGTTATACGATATCGTATAATAGAATTATAGAAAGGAGGGAAAAACGAATTGAACGCGGACACGGTACTAATTATAACGGCGATAGTAAACTTCGTCATTGCGCTAACGAATTTGGCAACCGCCTGCGTTAACGCAAAAAACGCTAATCGCAAAAACGACTAGCGCCAGAAACGTTGATACGGGGATAGATGTGAGAGTCCTCCCCGTGTCTCCTATAGTACCGTATCAAAAACGAAAACACAAGGAGGCGAGCGCGCCATGTTAACGGCTTTATCAATCGTAATTACGGCGGCGGCCCTGATCGTTGCAATCGCGGGCCTGGTCGTCGCACTCAAACGGAGGCGATAACGGTATGCAGCAGCTTATGATTCGCGAAATATGGTCGGATACACCGGCACTTACACCGCAGCAGGAAGCGCAGATCCTCGATCTATACGAGCGCCCCGCCGCCAATTTCGGTCGATGTGGGCGCGCTTACCAAATTGGGATCAATTCGATGCTACAATATTTCGGCTATCGGATCGAAGTCGAAACGGAGTCTATGAACGATGATTGAATACGCTTGTAACGAATGTAATTACGCAAGACTTGACGTAGAAATTAAACCTGACGCGTGCTGCCCTACGTGTGGATCGCGCCTGCAGGTCGAGGAGGAAATCGTATGAAACGTTTATTTAAATCAATCGTAATCACTGCGGCTTTATTGACGAGTACTATCGCTTTGGCGCCGCAAGCAGACGCAGCCTGGTCGGGCTGGCAGACGGAAAAGTTCGGACACAAAGCGCGCGTTTATACGGATGCGACTACGTACACAAGCAGCGCAAAAACGGTCGATTGGAAGGCCGAAAAGAAAGGCGCGGCCACGCTTTATTATGCGGCCGGCGTTTATAAAAAGCGCTCAGGTGGCGGGCTGACCGATACGGGTTTAGTGCAGCGCGGAAGCTTTAAGACCGCAACTCCGCTGAAGTCGTTTAGCGTAAAGTCGATTCGTGGTAAAACTGGCGCCGGTAGCTACGTGATTCAGATCGATTGTTATACGGATTCGGGCAAGCGCCATTATATCGGGACTTTTGAGTCAGCGCGTTTTAACGTGAAATAAGCGTGTGTGAGCCGTTTTAAGCTGCGGGGTACTTAGCGTACCTGGTCGGCGTTAAGGCGGCTCTTTCGTTTTGATTTCGTGGGAATCTGTACGTAAACCTGACCGCCACACAACGCTAAAACAACGTGTTATAATTTACCTAAACAACGATGTAGGACACGGAGGTTAACGAAAAATGGAGGAAAAAGACTACGAAACAAAGGGATACGATACGACGATAACGTACGAGTACAAGGAAATGCCGGACGTACGTGCAGGGCGATGCGATAACTGCGATTATACGTTATTTAAAAGTTCGGTAAAGCACGGGAAGTTTTTACGTGAGTGTAGAAGATGCGGAATGAAAAAGAATATATAAAGGAGCGATTTATTAATGTCAGAAATACTTCTAGGAAAACTACAAAAGAGGTTTAAAAAAGACATCCAAACTGTTTTGGTGTTTGAAAAATTAGCAACAGACCTTAAAAACTTCGAAGAAAAGAATAAAACCATTTTAAAAGCCTCGAACAGCAGCATAGATTTTGATCCTCAAGAATTAGCCTATAACGAGGGTGATAATTTAGGAAAAGATAAAATCCTTATTTCAATCGCAGGAATTAAAACATTGATAGTCTGCGATATAGATAGCGCCTTACCTAATATCGACGTACTTGATGGAGAAACAGGAGGAAGATTATTTACTGTTTTAACAGTCACAGAAGATATAGTAAAACCGTCTGACGGATTGGAAATAAGCGCAAGTGAATTGCTTGATTATATACTTGATAACACGATCAGTTATAAAATAATTTCGTAACAAACATTACCAACACCAAATCACTTCGTTCTCGCAGACTATTACTATATCATTAAAGTAATACGAAGCTGAAACGAGGTGATTTTTTGTTTATTTCGCCAATGTTATTAGAGTCCACCAAAGCCCCGTTCGACTCTGACGACTACATTACGGAAACCAAGTTCGACGGCATCCGTCTGATCGCGTCTAAAACTAACGGACAAATACACCTCTACACGCGCCACAACAACGAAGTCACCGCTAAATTCCCCGAACTCCACACGCTACAAATACCGGACGGCACCGTTTTAGATGGCGAATTAATCGTGCCCGGACCGACGGGCGCTGGCGATTTCGAAGCGATGATGGAACGATTCCAGTCGCGCAAAAGTTTTCACGCGATAGTATTCTGCGTGTTCGATATCTTGCGGTTGGATGGCGCCGCGGTTACGTCTAAGCCGTTGTACGAAAGAAAGGCGTTACTGGCCGGCCTCGCAATCGATCATCCTAACATTAAGGTCATCGAAGGCATGCGAGGACACGCGGCCGATTACTTCGAGCTAGTGCGGCAGAATCGCATCGAGGGCATCGTTATGAAGCGCGCTGATTCGTCTTATGCGGAAAGTAAACGGTCGGACCGCTGGCTGAAGATCGTTAATTACGAATATACGGATGTATGGATTACGGGATACCGCAAAGAAGATAATGCGCTGGTGCTTGCGTATGAGGACGGCAATTACGCGGGGCTGATGGAGTTTATGCCGTACGATGAACGGCGGAGATTTCATTCGCAGCGTAAGGACGTAGGAGAAACGGATAAGTACGTGAATATAGAGCCGCTGAAGTGCCGTGTGAAGCATCGGTTTAGGACGCGGAAAGGATTGCTACGGATACCTTCGTTTGATACGTGGCTTTGACGCAAATAAAGACGCCTTGACGGGCGTCCTTTAACTTTATTTTCTCCGACTATCTAGGATACTTTTTCGAATCGTTTGGTCACTGTCGCCATTAGCCGCGCGATCTGCAGCGTGATTCCACTCTCTTGTAGTCATCTTATCTAACCCCAATGCGTCTTTCCATTGCTGCGCAGCCCACCGAGAGCCTTCATGTTTTAAGTCGTCTACATTTTTATTCGGCATGTATATCTTCTCCTTAAGTTAATTCCGCTATATTAAGAACAGCGTAGGTAAATTATACCACGCGCGCTTTCCTTTTCGCACCTATATTCGACCATATCGCGTCCTGCTTTCGTTTATTCTCGGCAGCTTCCGGAAACATGCGAAAAAACTCGGCTTCGTCTTCGATCGGCTTTCGGAAATAATAAACGAGGTTCTTCGCGCCGCCTCCGTTCTCTGCCGTTTGTATAAGTTGCGCCTGGACTAGCGTTTTAACCGCGTTACGGTACGTTGAATCGCTCATGGCCAGCGCCCGAGCCGCCTGTTCTTGCGTCGGAAAGGCGTAACCGTAATCCGCGTTATAAAACTTCAGCAGAAACGCGTATACCAACACGGCGTTACCGTTTAGCTTCGGAAAGTATTGATAATGCGTAAGAATAACGTTAGGTATGCCCGTATAGCCCGCCGCAGTATCAAACGGAAGGGCCTTCGCTTTATCGCTCATATAATCGTCCTCCACTTAAATAATATTCGACTTAAGCCGGCTTACGGCGCTGCCACTCCGTCAATAAACGATCGAGTTCGGGTGTACGCGCATATTGCCAAAACTTCCGTAAAGTATTTTCGTTTAAGCCTACGCAGATATAGCGTTGGTTATGGTCGCGTAGGAATTCGTATAGATTCGCAGAATAGCAGTAATAATAGCCGTTTGGCATCCGGTCGCACCTCCGTAAATATATAAATAAAAAGGCGCCTATGCGCCCGTATGCTCTACCCTTTCGCCTGTTGCGATATTGACCGTAAACTGGCCGTCCGTGCGTCCACTAATGAAATCGTTATAGCGCTTGCGGCGTTGCTTATTTAGCGACTTGGCGCGCGCATCAACGAAAATAGATTCGTAAGTTGATAACGACCGGCGCTTTGGTTCGGAACGATTGCGACCGTTCTGATCGTATTCTTCCGCAAGCTTTCCGGACCGCTCTCCGTTCTTGCGCGTCGTTTCCAGTCGTTCGCTCATGATCGGATATTCCGCCTTCATTTTGTTTTTATTCGTATCGGCTAATTCTTCGAAAAGTACTAGGTCAGCCATGCGATCTAACGCGATAGAGTCCGGTTCTTTGTCAGTCGCGTCCATATAAGCGTCAGTAAGCGCTGTGATTCGTTCTAGGCGCGCTACACGATCGGAAATATAGATGGACCGCAATTCAAGACCGGCGTGCTCATCAGCTTTATACGTAACAATTTCGCCATCAACGAGCACCCGATCGCCTTCTTGCGGATGGCCGGAAACGCAGCGCCAAGCTAACGGACCGCCCGTCCTATAATCGCGTCTAACTTCGAGCTGCAATTCCGTAATCATTTCATGCAATAAAGCGTTATCCATTAATTCGTCCCCCTTATCGCGTAGCCTTCGCCGTGGCTCGCCCAGTAGTAATATACATCCGTTAAACTATCGACCGCTGCGTTTAAATGAAATACGACGGCTTGTTGCGTAATGCACATCCGTTCGCCCGCCTCAGCTTGCGTTAGTTCGCCGAAGTAAACAAGCTCGATCGCTTGTCGCTGGCGGTCCGTTAGATTCGCTAATTCCAACGCCTTGTGAATATCGATAAGAATCGTAGCTGCATCGTAATCTCCGCAGCGTTTCCGGCTGACGAACTTCTGATAATCGGCGAGTAATACCTTGACACCTTCTGCGTTATCGAGCGCATAGGCTACGTCGAATTCGCGCTCCTTTCGGTGTAGATCCACCTTTACCGTTCCTATAACAATCGCCCCCTTATCGTTTGACTTTCGCCCTGAAAGCGAATATAATTTCCGTATAATGTATAATCGAGGTGGTTTCCGTGGTAATTAATTGGATATCAGCGCAGAATAACGACGCGTATATAACGCTTGATTCGCAAAGAAGAATCTACATATCGTCTGGCGCTCGTAATATTATCGGACTTCCTAACAAAGCGCCGTTTTATCTAACGCTTGGATACGACGAGGAATCACGCCGGCTTGTTTGCGCAAAGCCTGAGAACATAAAAGCTGACGTCTCCCCGTTCAAGTTCGATAAGCGTTCGTATAATAAGTCCGCCAGCAAAGTTCTACAAACCGCGGGATTCCGCGAAGAAGACTTACCGTTGCGCTTCTACATGATCGGCGAAGGTGAGGCCGCCAAACAGGCGTATATGGCGTATCCTGAAGGCGTTTATGCTTTCGAGTTAAGCCGCAGTTGATCCATCAACGCGTCCAGTTTCGCGTATAATTCATCGATCGTACCATCGTTTGTAATTTCGTAATCAACTTCGAAATCTAGTAACGCAAGCTCGGTCGGATGCTTCAGCGCCGCCAAGTCGAAGTCATCGCCGGCTTTTCTCGCGCGTTCAATCCGTAGGGCTTCCGGTGCCGTGATGCGTATTAGCGTAAAACCTTCGGCTCGTAGTCGGGCGTATTCGTTTGGCTGCCGGCAGTCCTCGATCAGCACACGGTTCTTTAACATCGGCGCTAGGCCGCCACCACAGTCGCAAGTATGCCGCGCCAGGTAAGCGTCCACCTTCGTCATGGTTGCGTTTAACCAAACGTCCTCACCGAAGGCTTCTCGCGCCCACTGGCCGAACTTTTGATAATACGCGCGTGGCTTCGGCTTTTCGGGTACGGAAGGGAAGGCACGGTGAAAGGCGGCTTTAAGTTCGTCGCCGAATGCGAATGGATGAAAATCGTAATGTAGCGATAAATAACCGGCGGCTTCCGACTTGCCAGCGCGTAACGGTGCGGTTAGGGCGAGTTTCATGGGCGTTCCTCCTCTGTATCTTCGAAATATTCGTAATAAATGTAAGTTCTGAGGCAGATATCTTCTCCGTAATAGATTACGTAATCTACATCGTTCACTTTTGCGCCTCCCGCATCGCTTTAGAATATGCGATAAATCCTTCACAAAAATCCGCGAATGAAACCGCCGCCGGCCAGCTTTCGTTATCCTTCGGCTCTTTCAACCGTTCCAATTCCTCGCCGAGCGTCAGGTTGTCTTTGTGCAGCGTGTCGATTTCGTCCTTTTGGTGCTTGATCGTACGCTCTAAGTCCGCTACTCGCGTCGCCAGATTAGATACGACATCGATTAGATCGGCTGGCTGCGGTTCGTCGGATTCGGTTTCAACCGGGACGAGTACGCGATAGCCGCCAAACGACGCCGTTGCTTCTTCGTCTGTATCATCGATTACGTTCACGTCTCCGTGCGATCCCTCAACTAGACGTACAACCTCGTAGATACATCCGATTTTCATATCGAGCATACAGCAGTCTAATTTCCTCGTAATAATAACCTTCTCGCCCACTTCCGCCTTGCGATCGGTTAAAGCGTAGCGTTGCGTCGTACCGTCAGGTCCGTCAATGTGTACGATGTCGGTCGGCTCGAGATTCGGTGTCTCTGTGAACTGAACGTATCTTCCCATGCTTCGTGCGCTTATATCCCGCCCCACCTCTACGTATTCGCGCTTGATGCCTCCTAGTGTTTCGTCAGCCAGTACGTGGATATTTGCGCTTGCGTTTGCGTTAGTTTCCGTCATTTATTCCGCCTCCTTTTCGAATTTTATTACCGCATCAAGATCGTCAAGAAAGATTCCGTACGGACCGACGTATTCAACCCGTTTCACATCTACGTTTAATCCTTTCTTACGAATATAATCGTTTACCGCGGTCTGTATCTCCGCATGACTTAATTTAATCTCCATCCGATCGCCCTCCCGTTAATTTATTACGCGAACCTGCACCGACTGCCGTCCGAACTGTACCGCCTCGGTCTCTCGCGCAACTAATACGTCAATCTTGGCGCCCTTAATCGCGCCTCCAGTATCCTGCGCCACGGCTTCAAACGTAGTGCCGTCCGCCTGTTTTATTTCAACCGTCGAACCCAACGTAATCACTGACGGATCAACCGCTATAATGCGCTTGCCTGCGTAGTAGATCGTTCCGGTTACGTCTATGCCGGTCGCTGTGATGCCGCTGCAACCTTCGGGGCAATCCGCCGTATAAGCCGAAGCCTCGAACGTTTGCCATGCGTTTGGCTTTGCGGGTTCCTTCGCGTTTGGCTTTTCGTTAACACTTTCGTTAGATCGCGCCTTAGGCTTCGCTTTGACCTCCGCCTTTAACGCCGCCACTTCGTCCTCAAGCGCCTTGATGCGTTCGTTTGCCTTCGCGTTCTCTTGCTCTGCTTTCTGCAACGCCGCCTCTTCTTCGGTAATGCGTGGCGGGTCTGGCGGCGGAGGTTCGGGTGGCTTGGCGGTCGGGTTCGTAAGTAATTGCGTTGACATCGCTAGATTCGTTAGTATACCGATAAAATCAGTCCTTTCTTATACCGCTACTTTTCCGGTTAATTTAGGGTGCGGATCGTATCCGATAATCTCAAAATCGTCGAACTTAAAGTCGTCGATATTCGTGACTTTTCTTTTTATACGCAACTCTGGAAGACTTCGCTGCTCTCTCGTCAATTGTGTTTTTATTTGATCGATATGATTCGTGTATATATGCGCATCACCAATCGTATGAACAAATTCGCCGACTTCTAAATCGGTGACATGCGCGATCATGTGCGTTAGTAGCGAGTAGCTTGCGATATTGAACGGAATTCCAAGGAAAACATCGCCAGATCGTTGGTATAGCTGACAGCTTAATCGCCCATTTGCAACGTAGAATTGAAAGGCGAAATGACAAGGCGGTAAAGCCATATGCGGTAAGTCAGCGACATTCCAAGCGTTAACTAGTAACCTACGGCTATCTGGATTCGTTTTAATTTGCTTTATAACATCGGCAATTTGATCGGTCGATAATTCAACAAAACTATTATCGATGCAATCTAGCCGGTATTGCGACTCCCAATTACGCCACTGTTGACCATATACCGGACCTAAGTCGCCATTTTCGTCCGCCCATTCATTCCATATTCGTACGCCATTGTCCGTTAGATATTTCGTATTTGTATCTCCGCTTAGAAACCATAGCAGCTCATACGCGATTGATGGCCAGTGCAGCTTCTTCGTTGTAAGTAACGGAAAGCCTTCGCGAAGATTAAAGCGCATCTGATAACCGAATGTTGAGAGCGTGCCCGTTCCGGTTCTATCGGACTTCTCGACGCCGTTCTCTAGTATGTGTCGCGCTAAGTCTAAGTACTGTTTATCCGCCATTTATTCTCCTCCTCCGTATCCACTATGAGAACTACTTCCGAATAATCCGATTGAAACAATAAAGGCTGTTATAAGCGCCGACATTGTAATAGGAATAAAAAATACTGCCAAGCCTGTATAGGTATCCGACTCAAACGTAATAAGCTGTGTGATCAAATATGTGAAAAAGAAAACACATGCCCCGTATATAATCCAAAACCGCACTTATTCGTCCTCCAATCGTTGTAACAATCGTCTGTATTCTCGTTTAATTGCGTTTCTACTCGCCCCAGCAAGCGCCAATGTATGCAATCCAACTTCGCGCTCAAGCTCCGCGTACTGTTCGGCTGAGATTGCGTTCAGATTAACGAATAACCCACGTCTATTTTTCGCAATCCAGCGCAACGTAGTTTTAAACGGCTTGTGATACACGGACATGTGTAGCGCGATGAATTCCGGCGCTCTTTCGTCAAGTATTCGGAACGGAAACTGCATAGCCCATCGCGTTTTACCACTTTTGCGAGGGAGTGGCGCCATTATATCCGTTCCTTCCCCGTAGGTTCTCCGAAATATTCCGGATGTGGACTGCCGACTCCGCTACTCCCGAAGCCCCCCGCACCTCGATCGCTATCGCCGAGCGTATCAACCTCCGTAAACACCGCCTGCTCGACCGGCTTGATTACGGCTTGCGCCAGGCGATCACCTTTGCGGATGATATACGTAGATTTCGGATAATAAGTGTCGTCAAGGTGCTCTGTCTCCCCGTTTAGTTCACGCAACCTAGGCGTCGATCCCCAGTCTCCCCGCGAAATATTATCGACAATCACGCCAACCTCGCCCCGGAATCCCGAGTCGACCGTACCGAGCTGCACGCGTAAAGGCGTCTTCAGCGTAATCCCCGAGCGCGGTCGGATCTGCATTTCGTAGCCTTCCGGAATCTCGAACGCCAAGCCCGTAGGCACACACACCGTCTCGCCCGGATAGATAATTACGTCGGCCGCCGCGACTAGATCGAAGCCAGCGTCCGTTGCGTGTGCGTAGGTTGGCGTTTGAGCGTCCGGTGATAAGCGTTTTATATTTACGTTCATTTCGTTTCCTCCTTCGTACTCTCATGCGTTAATATCGCGATCAAGGCGAACACAGCCACCGCAGCGAACCACCGAAAGCCTATCGTATGGATATAAGGCAGGACGAAAAGGAATCCGGCGATCCATGTGGCCGCTATGCTTATATGTCGTTTCATTGGCGTTTACCTCCTTACTTATATAACGGGTAGGTGGGCGCCTGTTTTGCGACATCTTTCGTAAAATAATATGCGCCTAGGAGTAAAATCGCGCAGTTATTCCCCGAAATAAAAATCCGAATCTTTAAGCGCCTCGACCGTCGCCTTCTTATAACCGTTACCCTTCTGCGAAAAGAAGTCGTGCGATTTGGTTTTCGTACTAAGTCCGTTCATCACGATCGGATTCGGCGTTTCGTCTTCGAAGTACGGATCGAACGCGAGGTTTTGCAGCGCTTTATTCGCGTTATAGCGCATGAACCGTTTAACGTCGTGCGTCAGACCGACCGTATCGTAAAGATCCTCGGCATATGCGACCTCGTTATCGTACAGCTCCGTTAGCAAATCAACCGCAAAGTCGCGTAATTCTAACTGAACGCTATGAGCTTGGCGATTATAAATTTCCTGCGCGAGCAAGCCGGTATAAACGCCGTGAATCGCCTCATCGCGAATAATAAGCGAGATAATTTCGCCTGAGTTCGTTAGCTTGCCTTGCCCCGCGAAATATAACGGATAATAAAATCCGCTGTAGAACAAAAAGCTTTCGAGATACACGGATGCGACCAGCGCCTTATATAGCGAAATATCATCGCCGGGCTCAATCGCGTTGTATAAACCGACGATTCGCGCCGCCTTCCGCTGCAAATACGGGTTCTCTTTAACCCATTCGAAAACTTCGTTAATAGTTTCGGTAGGAGCGAGCGTCATGAAAATATTCGAATAGGATTTCGCATGGACAGCGTTCTCCATCATCGCCATGAAATTAAGGACGGCCTTGCGTTGGTGACCGGCGATGTGCTGCGCGATGATAGGAATTCCGGTGTTTCCCTGCTCCGTATCCAGAAGCGTCAGGCCCGCGAGATCACGCATATAAACGAGTTGTTCGGTCGGGCTCAACGACTTCCACGTTAAGAGATCACCATTTAGCGAAATCTCTTCCGGAAGCCAGAACTGCTTAACGTTCTGCGCGTAGAACATTTGCGTAAAGTCGTCTTCGTGGCGCGACCAATCGGCCGCCGTGTGGATTGCATTTGCGTTCGTCAATTATTCGTCCTCCTTAGTAGCGTAAAGATTTCCAAAAATCGATCCAGTACTCCGTGAATTCTCGTTTGATATCGCTTCTTTGCACTTTTATTCCGTTTCCTGACTTGTCGTACCAATATGCGAGCAAATGGAAACCGCAAAGTGGTACGCAGAAAATTACGACGACAATTTTCAGTAAGATCAAGCGCATCTATCCGCCTCCCCTTTCGTTTAAACTACGCAACTCAAGCACGAATCCTGGCCGGTGTCTTTTGTTCGCGCATAATACAACGTTTTGATACCGCGATGATGCGCGTATAAGTCAATCCGGTTCAGATCGCGCGTCGTCATCGTATCTTTCAAGAACAGCGTAAACGAAATGCCTTGGTCGACGTGCTGCTGAATCGTTGCGATCATATCGACGACTTTAAACATATCCATGTCGTACGCTTCCTTGTAGAAAAACCAATTCTGCGGCGATAGTCCCGGCATCGGATAATACGTCTTCGAATTACCGTACGTACGCTCCTCAATGCGCTCCATAATCGGCATGACCGACGCCGTAGCCGACTGCACATACGAAATAGATCCCGTCGGCGCAATCGCAAGTCTGTACGAATGGTATAGTCCGTGCATCACAATGTTGTCTCGAAGCGCTTCCCACTCGATCGGTGCCGGAATCGTTACGCCTTCAAATAGTCGCGCAACCTTCTCCGTTTTAGGGCGGAAATCTCCCGCGACGTATTTATCGAAGTAACTACCGTCGGCATACGTTGATCCCTCGAATCCTTCGTACGTGCTGCCGGTCTTTTGCGCTAATTCATTCGAACGCACAAGCGACCAATAATTCACCAGCACGAAGAATACGTTAGCGAAATCGCGTGCTTCCTCGGACTCATAAGCGATTCCGTTCTGCGCTAAATATCCGTGCAAGTTCATCGCGCCAAGCCCAATCGAACGCATCTCGCGGTTAGCTCGCGCAACAGCCGGCGCGTTCTTGATATTCGAAGTTTCCGAGACTCGCGTTAGAGCATCGACGGACAGCTTAACGATTTTACCGAAGTCGCCGTTTTTCATTACGTTTGCAACGTTGAGCGAGCCGAGGTTGCACGAAATATCGAGGCCGATATCGTCTGGTTCGCCGTAGTCCGTGTATTCCGATACCTTCGACGCCTGAAGCACTTCGCTACAGAGGTTCGAAAACTTAACCTTCGAAATGTGATTGTTCGCATGTGCCGCGTTTACGTTGCCTTCGAACATGATATACGGATAGCCCGATTCGGACCGCAACACGGCAAGCTTTTCGAGTAGCTTCCGCGGGTTTATTTTTTCCTTACACACGGCCGGATTATCGACGAGCTGATCGTACATTTGTCCGATATCCATTTCGTCAAGGTGTTGGCCATATGCTTTGTAAACGGTGTGCGGATAGAAAACGTAAGCCGGCCGATCTTCTCGCGCTAACTCGATGAACTTATCCGGAATGACAACGCCAATGGATAACGTTTTAACGCGTACGTCCTCATCTGCGCTGATTTTCTTCGTATCAAGGAAATCGTTAATGTCCGCATGGAATACGTTTAGGTACGCTGCGCCGGAGCCCTGCCGCTGACCCATCTGATCCGCATAACGGAACGCATTATCGAGCAGCTTCATAACGCCAACAACGCCCTTCGTCGCATTCTCTACGTCTTTAATCGCCTCACCTTTCGCTCTGAGCTTCGATAAATTAAGCGATACGCCGCCGCCAAGCTTCGAGAGCTGCATCGAAATGTCAATCGCGCGACTAATATCGTTAAGGGAATCGTTAACTTCGAGCAGGAAACACGAAACTAATTCGCCTCGTCGTTTACGGCCCGCATTCAAGAACGTCGGCGTGGACGGCTGGTATTCCTGGCGCATCATTAAATCGACGTACTCAAGCGCCTTGGCTGCGTCGCCTTCCGCGAAGAACAACGCACAGCAAGCGACCCGATCTTCGTAGCGTTCGAGAATCTTTTTGCCGTCGTTCGTCTTCAGCGCGTAGTCGTTATAGAATTTGAACGCGCTCATAAACGAAGGGAAACGGAACTTGTGCGCATACGCCGCTTTATAGACCGCCTTGATTTCCCCGAAAGTATAGGCGTCCAGGAATTCGGTTTCGTAATAATCGTTATCGCGTAGGTAATCGAGTTTTTCGCGAAGGTCGTGGAAAAATACGGTGTTTTGATTTACGTAGTCAATAAAATAAGCGCGGACGGCTTCGAGATCCTTTTCGAATTGGAACCGGCCGTCCTTCTGTAGCATAATTTCGTTATTAAGTTCGATGTAACTCGTCAAGCGCATTCACCCTTTCGATAAATTGTCGTACATCTGCGTCCGTGCCCGCCAATTCAAAGCGCCCGACCACCGGTACGCCGTATTGTGCTGCGATTATGTCCGCCGCCTTTGCGTAATTATCCGCCCATATACGATTCCCCGACGCAGCCACGCCCGCCAAGTGCGCGCTATTAGCTGCAAGAAAATCCGCAACCGGCCGCACCACCTGTCCGAATCCGTACGTTCCAGTTACGCAAACGAACGGCTCGGCAAGCGTTAGGTCTGGCGTGATCCCAACGGCGGGCAGGCCGGTCTTTGCGACGAATCGGTGTACGTTGCCGGTCCGCGAATAATAGGCGATTAACATACGACGTCCGCCACCAAGACCGCGAGAGGAATCACGATCAGCAGGACGAGGATACCTTTCACTATTTTTTCGTCGAAGCTTCCATCATTCGATACTTCCGCACTTGCTACGAGCGCAAGCAGCAAGACCAAACATCCGATTGCTAGATACGTCATCTAACCGACCCCTTCCGTCTCTCGATTTCTTCTTCCAGTGCCGCTATATTCGCAAGTCGACGATCTCTTTCGATCCGCAATTCGATTAGCTGACGTTCGTGCCGACTGATTGCGTAATCATCTTCGGCAAGTCCTTCGCGATGAATCCGTAACATCTGCTGTAGTTGTGCGTCCGTCGCTGATCCCATCATACGTATCACTTCTCCTTTATTGTCAGGATATTTTCGTAAAGCGACATAAACGGAACACGGAAACCGATCGTCTTAAACTCGTAAGTCTTACCGACCTCAATCTCCGCGTACAGATCACTGGAATTAAACTTTCGCGCAAACAAAGCGTCCGTGTTTTCGAATACTTTTGCGTTACCTTTCTCGTCCTCTCCGAAAATTAGATACTTCGAGGAATCTTCGGTGGTTTTCGTTTCTTTATCCGTCACCTTTATTACGTAAGTGTTTTCGTTATTGTAAGACGCGATCGTAAATAACGGCGCCACAACTACGAGAGCAATTACAACCAACGTGATTATCGCGATCGTTCCCCATTTAATTAAGCGCTCCATCTACTCGCCCCTTTCTAAACGGTGTGCTCCGTATGCAAATAAACCGTAGATTAAAAGAATCACGAACCAGACTCCGAATACAATCAGCGCAATTAATCCGTAAGGAACATCGGCTCCCGATAGCAAATGAATCCCGTAAGATATTCCGAGAACTACGCACTCCCAAACGACTAACTGTAGCCCAAACGCCAATAATACCGCTAAAATAATCGCTGACATTATTTATCCTCCTTCGGTTTATCTATTACGCCTTCATGAATCAACCACGCAAGCCCAATCGCAGCTGCATCGCTTTCATCGAAATTAGCGAACTCGCCGGTATATCCAGTCATGCGCCGCACCGCCGCCTGTAGTTCGTCCTTCTCCGCTTTGCCTGATCCGGCCACCTTCGACTTGACCGTCGTTGCGGATATCCCGAGATCCGCCGTACGCTTGCCCGGCTTCCGGAACTTATCGAACGTCAGCCCGAATCGCGACGTTGCCCGTTCACACGCATTCCATGCCGCCAGCACCGGATAGTTTGAGGTCGACGTTTTGCCTGCGAAGTCCTCTCGCACCACATAGTCGAAGCCATCCCGCGGACAGTTTTTGTCGAGAAACATCATCGCCCATCCTTCAATAACTTCCGCCCGGTGCGCATGTGATCGACTGGAATTCGGCTTAACGTGCGACAGCGCTTTGATCGTTGGCTTTCGGTTGCGCACCTCGATTATCGCGACGCCCGGGCAAGTCATCGACGTATCGAACGCGAGGCACCGGATAGGCTTGGCGCTACTCATCGGAGCTCCTTATAAGCAACTACTAACACTCTCTCGCGAATTCCACCGTAGCCACCTGAGCCTTCAAACTCTCCATAAACTACACTTTTGTGATCCCGCACTGTAACAATCAATCCTTCAGCTGTACATTCGTCAATAAACTTTTGTAAGGTTTTATTGAAATTTTCAAAACAGCCACCTATAACTTTCGCTTTAGCAACTGTCCTCATCAAACCGCCTCCCCTTTGCGTACTTTTTCGATAAACTCTAACGCCCCGGCGTACTGTTGCTTAGTAGACGGGTACACATTCGATCGCATGACCCGTGAAACTTTATCGCGTACGTCCTCCAGTTCTGCGTCCGTAAGCGATTTCGCACATTCCGTTTTATATCCGTTAAATGTCCATCCGTTAAGGTCGAGCTCCGGCGGCTTTCCTGCGTTGATAGATGCTTGGATATCTGCGAATCTATCAAGAACGGAATTAATCTCGGACTCTCCGATCTCTAATCCGAAAGCACGAATATCCGGAGACTTTTCGAACTCACCTTCGTCGTATTCCCACGCCTTCTTCGAACCATTAACGTAAAGGATTACGTAAAGATCAACGTCATACATAACCGCGTATGAGTAGCATTGTTTTACGTGCTTTTCGTCCGGCTTTTTCAGCGAGTAATAAGACGTCCGCGCCGCGCTTGTTTGCTTCGATTTGATTTCGAGGCCGACGCGTAAGACTTCTCCGTCCTCCGTTACATAGCGCATGATCCCGTCACATGTTCCGAAAAGGTGAAACGACTGTCCATTATGCGTTACTAAGTGATTCTTTTTCGCGAAGTCCTCAAACATCGGCGTGCCGTCCTTGTTACGCTCAAAACTAAACGGACACGGTCGTCCGACTAACTTTTCGAAATGTTTTTCCATGAATAAAATATCGCGTTGAATAACGTCCCCAATTGCGGTACCGATTCGTTGCCAGCGTCCTTGATATGGCGGTATCTTGAATTTATCTTTCTTTCCGTACTTTGCTTTATGGTATAATTCGCGAGCACATGCGTTAGCAGACGAAGGTGAGAAATACGGAAACTTCGGTTTGATATTCGGAGCATCCGCATACCATCGGTGTATTTGCGCATCCAAGTCGTTGTCCCAAGCTTCGGGCTGCGAGTGCCATTCGTTTAGATATTCGATGAGTTCATCCGCAATCTGCTGCGCGTATGTGGTCGGCTCGGGCGGCGCCGGCGCTAATTGGGCGCGCAGTGAGTTTGCGGCTGATCGTGCGTTTGCGTTCGTCAATTAATCACGTCCCCTTTCGTTTTAAACCATTCTTCTACGGGCACACCTTCGCCCCATTTGCGCATTACTTCGATATCTGTACCGTTCGGCACAACGTCACCCCATCGGTAAGAATTAAGCATGATATCGCGAATTTCTTGCGCTTCTTCCCACGTAAAATCCTCCGGAACTTCGAAAATGAGTTCGTCATGCACCGTTGACCACAGCGCCCATCCCGGTTTGTTAGCGCAATATTCGTGCGCCTTAATCATCGTGACCTTCGTTTGGATAGACGACGATCCTTGTACGCGGGCATTTGTCGCTTGGCGTAAAGCGCGATTGATCCGTGAGTTATGTTTCCTTGCGGCATCATATTTCGGATCATTCCATTTTCCATACGGAATGTTTTTGCGTGGCAGTTTAGCGTCGGGAAGCCGGCGTTTACGCGCTTTTAAGTCCGCCCATACATATCCGTTCTTACGCACAAATTCTTCGTTCTCTTTAAGCCACGCCGATAAATCCGGCATGCTTCCGAATAATTCTTCCTTAAACTCGGTAGCTTCTTTCTTACTAACGCCAAGCATATCCGCGAGTGAATAATCGCTCATACCGTACAATGTCGCAAGCCAAGCAACTTTCATTCGCTTACGCTCTTTCGTATCAGAACCGTCAGGGTTTTTATAAACTTCCTCGTACGGACGCTTATAAAAGTTTGAGGCCATTGTTGCGTACGGATCGAGATTCTTCAAAAACGCGTCAATCAATACAGGCTCTCCCGACAAATACGCAACACAGCGAATTTCCTGCGCTTTAAAGTCGGCGCCTACTAGCACCTTTCCGGGAGGAGGACCGAACATTGGACGTGCTTCTTGCGGCTGATTCTGCACGTTAAACCCTTGCTGCGTTTTATCCTCTTCGTCCTTACCGGAGCTGAACCGTCCCGTAACGGTTCCCATCGGATTGAACCGCGAATGCCAACGCTCAGTTGTCGGATTCTGCTTTGTAGGTAGCGTATCAATGTACGTGCCGCTTAGCTTAACGATATTTTTATACTCGAGAAGTTTAGCGATGATCTCGTGGTCGTCTTTCAGCGGCTTGAGTGTTTTCTTCGCGTCCATATTCGGTAGCTCCTTGCCGATCGCCTTCGAAAGGGCTGGACGCATCTGCTGGGTCGAGTTTAGATTTATCGGTTCGTCGCCTTCACGGAACGGCGTCAACTCTGCAACCAATTCCGTGCGCAACTCTTCCGCACGTCTATGCAGTTTTTCTCCGTATTCCTTAGCGAAATCCAGGTCGAGAATATAACCGTTAGCTTCTAAGTCAACGATTACGTACAGTAACGGAACTTCAACGGTTTGGTAATATTCCAAAATCGTCGGCATTTTCGCCATGTGATAACGCTGAAATTCGCACAGCTTCCACGTTAATTCCGTATCCTTCGCTGCGTAAACTAGCGCTATATCTAACGGAACTTCTTTAAATTGCGCATTCCTGCCGAACAAAGCATCGAAAGTGTCTGCCGGTGTTTTTAAGTATTTAGGCGCTAAGTCTTTGAGCTTAAACGAACCGGCTCCGCCTAATGTCCGATCACTCTCGTTTTCGTTAAGAAGGTGCATCGCGGTCATCGTGTCCCAAGCGACGCCTTTCAAATCGAATCCGTGCCGCCGAAGCATCGCAATATCGAATATCGCGTTGTGTAAAACCTTGCCGATTGATTCATCGTTAAATACAGGCGCCAGACCTTCGAGTACATATTCGCGACTTAGTTGCTCGCAATCAACGTGATCCACCGGTATATAAACGTGCCAGTCAGCGTTTGGTAACGTCAGCGAAAGCCCGACGATTACGTCCGTATAAACATCTACGCCGGTTGTTTCGGTATCGACTGCGATCTCTGTTTCGTTATTTAACGCATCGATCAGTGCCCGGAATCGTTCATCAGTAGTGATTAATTCGTAATTATCCGGCGTGCTCTCAACCATCTGCCGCAAGGTTTCTTCGCGCTGGGCTTCCTGTAAAGACTTCCACAACCGGAGCGCCTCCGCCTTGCTGAACGCTTTAGGATTGCCGGCCTTATTAACGCAGTCAGCCGGATCTCGCGCCAGATTGCCCGCATCCATAGCCGCCTTGACTTCGGTGAGCCGTTTACGGTCGGCATCCGATAGCTTCATCGCGAATATCTTGCGCCAGCTTTCCTCGATCGGCTCGGCGGTCTTGGCTTTCGCCTTCCGCTTGGCCGTCGCCTGGACCGCGTCCGTTTTCGGTGCCGCCGGCTTAAGCGCGTTCAAGTTTAACCGTAAGCCTTCCATCCGTCGTCCTCCTTCCTCGCGAAGTAATTGCGGGTTACTTTTCGTTATTGCCTTCGTAGATTAAGTAAAATCCGTTCAATAGGAGAAGCATCACGTTCGCCGCAACTAACGGCCAATTTCCGTCGATTACCCAAAAGACGAGACATATCGCGAATATTACATTCGTCGCGTAGCATAGCGTCCTCATAAATCGACCGCCTCCGTCCATCTTCGTTTATATTCATCGGCATTATCCGCATACCACTCCGACCAACACGTCGCGTCGCATGCATAGACCTCGAAGAGCGAATCGTAAATGGCGGATCGCCCTTCGTAGAGGTTAGCGTTGCAATTGGCGCAGACGGCGGCGACTTTAGCGGTCAAAGCGCGCCTCGACTGGCGTTACAAGTTTTGCGTAAACGCTCCACACACCGTCAACATGCTGTCCGATAACCCTCGCTCTTTCCTCGGTTGAATCGGATACTACTTCAACGAGTTCACACAATTCCAGTGGGGCTCCGCAAGAATTATCGACTCGTACTAAATCGCCTTTCTTAAGGCTGCCAACCTCGCGTCCGATTCCCGCCCATTTCTTGTACTCGGAGGCTTCCTCTTCGGATAAAATTTCGAGTTGGTCTGGCGTTGCAAATCCCATCGTGATTTCGCCACCAATGATGCCGATACGGTTACGTTGGAGATGGGCGTATGAAATCTCGTAAACTTTTCCGTTTTCATATCCGTTAAGAGGAAACTCACCACCGCCCGATTTCAGTCGAACCTTTGCGCCTTCCTTAAATTTAGCGAGTTCTACTGCGCGTTTAGCTTCGGCAACTTCTTCGTCAGTGGCGCGTACTAGATTTTTATGTCCGAAAATATCGCCGGTTGTTCCGTCAAGCCTTTCGGATCGGAAAGGAAACGCATCTGGCCACGCTAATTCGTTAGCTCGAAGGCGTACGATTTCGCCGTTTTGGCGATGAGGCTCCTGAACCACCTTCGCATAATCACCGACCTTCAGACGCTCAGGCTTCGGCTCGGCCTCTACGCTTGAGGCGCTGACTTTGCGGTAGACTTCGAAATTGTCACTGTAGGTGTCATATTCATCGTTATCATCGTCAATAATTACGGGGTCTCCGTCATCAAATTCTTTAATTTCGTAATATTCCTTATCGGTTTGATAGCTCGGAGGATCATCGAACTTTACGTAATCGCCCGCTCGCGCTTCGCTTTTACTGATCCGCTTATATTCCGCTTCACCCTTCAACGTAGCCACGTCGAATTTTAACGATTCGATTTCGCCTTCCGCCTTTGCTACGCGTTCTTCTACGGACGGGTTGGTGCTGGCGGCCACTTTGCGGAAAGCGATACCGTTACCATTCTTTTGGACGGCTGAAGCGTTCCCTCTATATATCGTTGGGATTTCGATACCACCGCCAGGACGTTTATTCGCCATGTAAAACGCTCCAGTATCGCCACCGATTACGAGATGTCCTTCCGTTAATAGGAATATGTCGCCTTCCTGAACGGGACTATCCGTCTTCACATATTCCGCACCGCCATACGCAACCTTCGTAATTTCACCGTTCACCATATCGAGGGTCTTAACGCCTTCTAATTTCGCCATCCGTTCGTCCTCCTTATTCGAACCAGCAAACAATAGCCGGCTGTTCGTATTTAAAATCCGCCAAGTATTCCGCAAATGTCATGCGCTCAAATCCGCCCGTTTCCGTCTCAAACATCCCCTCGGCATCCTTATCCACTTCGGAAACTTCCGGCACTTCATCTACCGAATAGTGATTCGGCTCGACTAAGCTCAGCTGAAGCGCTAGTGCTTGCTCCGCTGTTTCTGCCGCAATAATGTCGTAACAACCATCTAGGCCGACTTTGAACAGTTTATATTCCGCCATCATACCGCCTCCGCTTCGTTAATAATATCTTCGCGACTGAACGCCAAGTCCATCCGTACCCAACGCTTGCCTTCCTTCGACTGCGGCCCCCAATACTCCGTTAGCTCGCGGTTCTCGAACATCCAGACGGCGGGCGCCGGACCCGCGCCGACCTCGACGCCGATAAAATAATCGACTTCATCAAGCGTATAAGGTGTGCCGTCATTCTTTCGCGCCTGGACGACCCGCTTGCCGCCGCGCTTTTCACGTACGATAATCGTCTTCACCTGGAACGTTTTCCATTCGCCACTCAACGGATCTTTCGCGCTAATATCGAACGCCTCTTCCGTTTCGGACGTACTGACCGCCTGCCAGCCGCTAGCCAGCAGCGCAGCACGAGCGATCAGTTCCGAATACTTGCCGGTATCTTCTGTTTTATGCGCCATCTAAGCGCCTCCTTTTCGTTTGGTTGATTTGCGATTAGAACGGTAATTCTTCGGAAGCAGGTTCGTTAGATTCGGCAGCCGATTCTTTATCCGCTGGAACTGGCGGTAACTTAGCGCGATCAATCTTCGCATCCTCATCAGCCTCGTGTAATAGACCGATAATATCCGCTTGTTCACGGAAGTTAGCGAGTTCTTCGTACCCGTAATCAATTCCGATAAACTTCTTCGCTTCAGCCAACTGTTCTTCCGTCGCATCTCCCGATTCGATAGAGAACGTTTTGTCTACTTGCTTGATATGGATCGCCTCTCCTACGAGTGAATAATCCGGATTAAACTTGCGGCCCATCTTTTCGGCTTTGTCATAGTCGGCTACAAGGTTGTTGATGTGGAAATCCTTCGTATCAATTACGCGATATGTTTTATATTCGAGATCATAAACCGGAATCATTGCGTAAAGCTTACGTGGTGCTCCGACTAAGCAAGACGGGCAAACTTCCGGATTTGGTTTTTTAAATGCGCCGTGATCTGGACGGATTGCTTTCGGCGAGTGCAGACAAGTATGCTTACGGAAGTGATAAATATTTCTCTGACCGTTGTAAGTGCTGTGTTCGTGGACGTAATACGCGAACCAATCGTCTGGATCTGCGAGAATAACGAATGTACGACCTTCCGCGTTCACTTCTCCGTGCTTACCCATACGAACATATCGAGTTACACCTTCCGGAAATTCACCACCTGATTGCGCCGCTTCACGTTGTGCCTCACGTTGTTTCAAAGTATCTCTTAAGCTCATTCGTTTTCCCCCTACGATTTAATATTGAGCGTTAAGCCCTCGCAAAATGCCGGTATCTGCGCCCGAAACGCCGCCAGCGCTTGGCAGTAGCGACGCGACCCGAATTACTTAACGGCCACCCCGACATTCTCCGAGGGCCTGGCGCCCTTACTGCGTGTTCTTCGCTTCGTCTTCGTTTAATTGCCACGCCATGCCGCCGATAATGACTGCGCTGATAATCGCGACTATAGGAACGATCCATACTGCGTCAGACATATGCCGCCACTCCTTTTTCAATCGACTTGATTTCGGATTTAATCACGTTAACTTTTTCGTTAATAGTTGCGTATTCTTTCTTCGCAATGTCTATTTTCGCGTCGATAACAGCGATAATCTTGTGCGCTCTTGCTCTAGCGCGATTCAATTCGAGTTGGGCGATTTCGAGATTCTTTTCCGCAAGCTGAATCGTAAGAGTTCGTAATTCGCGATTACGACGGACAATCAAAGCGTCAGACTTGCGTTTAAGTACCGCCTTGAGTTCGTCAGGAAGATCGGTAATTGGCGGTGTGTTTGCGGTCGGTTTATCTTCAACCGGCGCTAAAGGATCGGCCATTTTATAAAGGGTCACTACGCGAATACCATCGACGATCAATCGTGTTCTTGATCTAATATGATCGAAAGCTTTTACTCGTTTCCCATATTCGTTAGTAAGATCGCCTACATAGAAAGCCGTTTGCATTAGCTGCCGAATATGTCCAGCGGCCTGTGGGCGACTGATGCCTAATCGTTCTACAGCGCGGTCAACAGCGTGCTTTGTGACCTCGTAATGTTTCATCCGACGCGCACCGCCTTTATAGACGGATAGTAATCGGCCGGATCTTCGTCGTGCGGCCATGCGCCTTGGTAAATAAATTCGGTAAGTTTGCGCTCATCTAGCGCGATTAACGTTTGGATTTCGTTAGGATTGGGTAAATTTGAAGTAGTCATAGTACGTTAGCCTCCGTTTTAATTGAGATTATCGTACTAGGTCGCGGGGATGCGTTCGTATATTGTTCGCTTGAATCCGTTGGCAACAGATTGTATTATAGAGGAGTAACGAACGTCCCCTGGACCTAGTTACGAAAAATATTAAGCTGTTAATTCGCGTTGACAGTTTGATCGGAATCGTTGGATAAACTTTCGATGTGCCGGAGCATTTCCTCCAAAACGTTGCGCCAACAACGTGGAAATCTCCGTATCGTTTGTACATCCGCGAATCCAAGTATCGAGAATAAGAGTTTTTCTTGGGTCGTCCTGCGCCAACAGGGCGGCCTTTTCTTTTAGTAAAACTTCGCCTTCGACACTCGCCAAAGTGTCTACCGGCTCCCAAACGGCACCTTCTTCGCCTATAGCTTCGATTGCAACTTCGTTACGCGATCGCCTGTTTTTCAAAAACCTACTTCTAGTTTCGCGTATGATCTGCCTGATGAGCGCCTTCTTTTCGCGTCCGTTATTAGAGAGATTTTCTAACGACCTCCCAATCGCTTGATAACACTCCTGCTCGAATGACGTAAAGTCCGGAATTAGATGCGCCAACTTTTCCGCTTCTCTTACTACGTAAGGAATTGCGCCACTTTCAGCTGCGAGCTGCAGTCTATTAAATTGTTTTTCTTCCAATTTTCTTTTCCCCTTTCGCCCTACACTTATATAACGGGTAGGCTACCTTTGATTTTGCGACATTGTTTCTAAAAAGTTTTCATTTTTTAGATTGTTTGTCCTCTATATGTAAATATTAGCATAGAGTTTATGTGCATTGATAAATTTTCAGTTTTCTTTGTTTTATTTTATTTGACGGAATTTTCTACAAATAAAAAAAGACCACAAAGAGTGGTCCAAACGCTAAGCTTATCCTCCGACTCTAACTTCAGCAGTCTGGACCCCTCCAGAAGCTTCCTCCTTCACCTGATGGTTAGGCAACGCTGCTAAAACTGCTCCTAAAACTAAAACAATTAATAAAGTCTTTTTCATAAAAAATTTCCCCTCTCGATTTGATTTTTAGTGTTTTTAAAACTGAAGCATGTCCTGCATCTCCACCCAAGGAAACTAAATCATTCGCGATTAAAGAAGCAAATAAATAGTTCATCCCTGTATGAAAGTGCACGTACCCTTGGTGAATTTTCTCTATAGAACGGCACTGAACATACTTAAAATATACCAAAAAGTCAGCATCACCTCCTAAAAGTAATTCATTTTCGAATTTTGTTAAATCTGGTATCGCGCTACCCTCCTTGTGAGCGAAATAAATGTTAGCTAAATCCAAGTTGTGTTTGGTTTCTCTTACTAATACGGATTCGCCAACCTGTTTCATAATTTCATAACTTTTATTAAAATAACGCAAACTTGCGTCTTTATCTGAATCTAGATTAATCATTCCCAAGTAATAATAACCATCTGACTGATGCTTTAAGTTAACTTCCCCTTTTATAAGGACGTTTGCATGATATGTGCAGAGTGCCACTTCATTTAAGCTTAAGTATGCAGGAGCTAACACTTCTGATAAACGATATGAATAGCATTCTTTGTAAAATAAAGATCTTTCTGTATTCATTTTACTTAACTCTTTGTTTACCTCTTCAGCTTCGCGAGTTATTCCATAATAGTCCTTATAGTAATAGTAAGATACACATTTATAGATCCTCTTTAGAGTGTTGAGTTCTTTATTTCCATAAACCTTAAGCTTAGACATCTGTGAAGACAATTGTTTGAAGTCTGTTTTATAAGTCATGTAGTCGTGGAGTATTCTATAAGTGCGTACGTAGGGGACAAGTGCTTCATCACCTTCAGACATTTCAAGCAATTCTCCGAGCAATTCAACATCCCGCTTAACCGCTGCGTACTCAAAAGCCTGCTTGGTCGCTTCAGTAGTAGGAAGCTTTATGCACCACTCCCTCATTTTCTCGTGGTACTTTTCTTGGAAAAGAAATTGCGATAACTTCAATAATTTTCTAAAACCGATCTTTCCATCATTTTCGAAATCGTAAAGACAGCTTGACTTTATCCCTGTATTTTCAGCCAACTGTCGAACATTCAAGTCGAGTTCATTCCGTAAATTTACAACTTCATCAACTATTGTTTGCAAACAGAACACCCCTCAAATACAATTTACTTAGTTGTTTAACCATAGTATACTACATATGCACACTTTTGTGTGCGGAATTATTTAGAAAAAGGAGATTTTTTTATGATTAGTTTTGAACCCTTGCGGAATTATTTAAAAGAACGTGGCGAAACCACTGGAATTCTAAGAGACAAAGTAATCCACCGAAACCTTGTTACTAAAATTAATGAGGATAAGCACGTCAGTTTAGCAACTATTGAGACAATCTGCTTACACCTAGACATACCAATTGAGAAAGTGGTTCGAATTTTACCTGATGAAGTGGAAAAATAACTGTTTATAGTCTATAATTTCCTGCGTGACACCTTATCTGATGTAGTACGGAGGTGTTTATTACGTTTAAGGTCGGCAAATGCCGGATACCCGAATTATGCAAAGATATCGGAATTGAACACGCACAACTCGCAGCCAAGGTCGGACTAGATAAATCGCGTATTTCCGATTACGCCAGTCTTCGCAATATACCGAATATCGAGCTCGCCTATAATATCGCTCGTGCACTCGGTTGTAGACTCGAAGACTTATACGAATGGGTAGAGGTATCCGGCGACGAAACGGAGGGCTAGAACCTCCGGCCGACCTGAAGTTCGGAAATTCCCGAACCGACACGTAATACAGTACGTACACCCTCCGCACGATCATAAACGTTTCTCAACGCCTCTGCACCGCGCTTTACCAATAGTTCATTAGCGTCTTTCACCTCCGTTATATAACCGTGCGCAAGCCGCACCTTTCCGTTTAAATAACGCTCGATCGCCGCACGTAATTTATCGCCAGCTTTGTCGTTATCTGTAACTACCGTTAAATATTCGATAGGTGACTGCGTAATTATGTCCGCCTTTTTCAAATTAAATGCGCTGCCGCCGGTTCCAATCGCCGGAACCCCCACCGAACGCCACGCCATAGCGTCGATTTCCGCCTCGCAGATCACCGCGCGCCTTAACCGCTTCGCATAAACGAGGTCAATCCCGTAAACTAAATCGCGAATAGGCCAGCCGCCTTTTACGTACCAAAAAGCTTTGCCGCGCGTTGAACGATATTTCAAGTTGGCTAACCGACCATTCGGCAGCCGCCACGGAATCGCGACCGCATTGCCTACGATACCCACGCCGGCCTCGCGCTGTACTTCAGCCGATATGCCGCGCCCGGTCAGATAATCGTTAGGTCCGGCCTGAACGTCCGCCAACAAAGACTCCGACAAAGGTTCCGGCTTTGAGACAGCCTTAAGTTTCGGAAGGCGAAGCGTTAGGCGCCCGTCTTTAGCCGTCGGTGCATACGTTTCCAATAAGTAATCAACGGTTTCCTCTTCGGTTTCAGCGCGCAGGAAAGAGAGCAATTTAACGAACCCACCGCGCGCAAACTCGGCATCATAAGCGCCTGAATCGCCCCAGTAGCCGGCTTTCGCTGACGGTGTATCTTCGAGATATACGTAGAAGCTCGGCGTTCGATCGTAACGGAACGGACTGGCTGCGAGCAAACGGTCTTCCGTCCACGTAGGACGCGTCCATTCGAATTGCTCGAGCTCATAACGGATATCTACGTCGACGTGGCGTCCGTTTAGTATTAAAGTAGGCATGCGAACACCTCCTAAAGATGTATTTGTAAAACATATTACACGAATGTTACATTTCATACAGTCGTAATTTGTCGAAACTATTCAGAATTTTATATGAAATTCTTTCCAGTCTAGAAATCGAACTGTGCGGCCGCTGCTTCCCCGGCTTCCGGCTGCTTCACAACGCCTATTTGCGGTAGGTAGATAATCTCCGCAGACTCTCCTTCGCCACCGTCACGCCCTTTATTTAGGCCGATCATACCGCGCCCTTCCTTTGCGTTCGTATCAACCGCGATCAATAACGCAGCATCTTCGAGTAAGGCTTTCGTCTTCTTAACGTCTTTACGCTGCGGCAATTTAAGTTCTCGCTCGCCATCTTCGCCCGCCTTTTCGTCTTCCTCGTCCGCCTGGGTAAGCGCAAATATAGTCGCCTTTGTATGGCCCGCTAAACGACGGAGCTTTTGCGATGTATTGGCCGCGTCACCGCCCGCCGTCTTAGACGTATTGGCTTCGTAGTCTAAATAATAAAATGGATCTACGAGCACCACGTCGGCTTTCGTTTCGATAATATCCGACTTCAGATCGCGCAATGTACGGGAGCCAAAGTCTTCGTCATCCACGCCGCGTACCGTAATATTACCCGGCAGTATATCGTTAAGCCGTCCGAGGAACTCCATAAAGCCCGCTTCGAATTCTTCGTTTAAATTTCCCTGACGTACATCGCGCGAATTAAAGCCGGCCTCCATATTGACGCCATTAAGAGTCGCAGTCGTAACGCCCAGGCTTCCGGAAATTGAAACGTATAGGCGCACTAGGACTTCGTACCAGCCCATTTCCATCGACCAAATTAGAACGTTCGCGCCTTGCATCGCACAGTTAACGACTTCCTCCAACGCAATGGCCGATTTACCGCGCCCCGACTTTCCGTAAATAACGTAAACGTTAGACGATACATAGCCGCCCATAGCCCGATTAATAAAGTCGAACTTGCTGCGCCAGATCCGGAAAGACTCGCCGGCCTTGCGGTTTTCGTATTCGGCTTTGAATTTATCGATGTCGCGCTTGATGTCCGTCCCAACCGAATTTCGAACGTTTGTTCTCATTTTAAGACTTTCGGCCTGCTCCGTCAACCACTCGAAGAAACTTCCCATATCTCCGCTTTTTTGCGCTTCAATAAATCGTTTTTCGAGTTGCGGTTCCTGTAATTGGCGGCCATTTTCCGGATCAACCCGACCGCTAACAAGCTCGATAAATTGGCGCTCGGCTGCCCGGTCCTTAAGGTTCTTCGCGAGGTAATCCCAGCTTGCTTCGATATTAAAGTTCGGTTCGAAATCCGGCACTTCATTCGTAACCATTTCGGCAGTCGGCGCCTGGCCTCGGTGCTGCTCGGCGTATTGCATGACGTACCGGAAGGCTTTGCGTTCGCCTTGCGTTGGTAAGTCGTTTTCAGCGATATTAAAACGCAACAAAGCGTTCGGATCGTTCGCTTCGATGGCTTTCGATATTAGTAAAGTTCCGTAGTTCATTCGCTAACCTCCTCGTACAACCGTTTGTATTCAAAAACAACACTGTGTTCAAATAAATTATCGCTGGTCACTTTTGGTTCGTACGCTACAAGAACCGGTATGTCATCGATGTGTAATTCTTCACTACGATCTACTACTTTGCGGACTATTTTCGCTCGGTTTGGTACTTCGTTAATAGGCACGTTAAAATGCTCGAATGCCTTTTTATATTCGCTTTCCAGAAATTCTACGTGAGAAGTTACCGCGCTTTCTATTTTGTCGTTCAAAGAATTTTTAGGTTCAAGTATCCGTTGGTTTACCGGATTAGTTAAGTTCCAACATTTATACTCTGACGTTACATACCGGTTAGCCACTATTCGCCCTGCTTCCCGTCTCAATTTCGTCATCACACCGTCAGCCTTCGTTTTATATTCCGCATCCCCAAACGTCTCGTACAGGCGCATGTAATCGTTATATTCGTCTAGTAACCCGTCAGTCTCTCGCTTGCGTTTCGCCACCTCTTGCGCACTTGCCGCCCGCGCCGTCTTCGGCGTTTCCTTCGGTTCTTTCGCCATCCCAACCGCCTCCTCTTTTGCGAAGTTGATTTCCGTAAAGTGAAACGCCGTGCTCGTCGGCTCCGGATAGCTCGTCATGTCATACGTCATCAAGAAATCTTCCGACGCTGCCTTCCGACAGACCAAACGCAGATCATCGCTATCGGCTTCCAGCCATTCGCCGTTAATCGCGTCGGTCAGGTCGTACTCGACGTAATCAAAAGCGCCCTATTCTTCGTGCTGAGTTACTTCGCGCCAGCAATCTACGTAGAAAATTCGATCTTTGTAGCCGTCTACTGCGACGATATCTCCGATAGCGAATTTCGGCTTCATCTACGCATCCCCCTTTTCGATTCACCTACGAATTCAATCTCGCGGCACAGGTCGCCAATACGGTCGGCCAGCCGCTTTTCCCCGAACACGGTCGCCAGCGATCCAAGCGCAACGTTACTCGTATAGATAGTCGGCAGCTGATTCGTTACTCTCGCGTTGATTACAGCGTGCAAATCGCCACGGAACCCGTCCGTTGCATCACGCACCCCTATATCGTCCAGCACCGCAAACTGCGCCGTCTTAGCCGCTTCTAACGCGCGATAATAACGAGCCGCCGCCGGCTCTGCGACTGAATCCGGAACACGCGGACGGTTGAATTCGTTATAGTCGTTCTGCCACGCGTTTACGTCGAGGAAATACGCCGGCCGCTGTAACGGTTCGAGTCCACGCCGCAACGAACCGCTGTAATGAACGCGCAGCCATTCGTTAAGGAGCGCCGCGGCCGTCGTTGTCTTACCGGTGCCGGGCGATTCACTTACGAGGTACAGCGACTTTATGCGGTCGGCTGCCGCTACCGATCCGGTTTGATGATCGAATTGGCGGTTAAATGTAGACGCGTAAGCATAAGCCGCTTTATAAGCCTCCGGTTGGTCACCACGCGCCGGCGAATTCTGTAGCGTCACGAGCCGATACTCACGCGGAAGTCCTGCCGCCCCCGACCGTCCTCCATTTCCGCTTACGCCGTGCATCTGAATGAAAGCCGTACAGTGTTTCGTACAAGCCGCCGTACCTGCCCCCATGCATCCGTTAGCAAGTACGCAATTATTTTCGTTAGTCATATTCGTGGACCTCCTTTCATTAATAGATCGGATCGTATAGATTCGGTACGATATACGGCTCTTTTCCGTCTCCACTATCCTGTACGAGCATTCGCATACCCTTAATACGATGATGCTTCGGTATCTCTTCAAATAACGCATGATATCCGGTAAGCTCCTCGGAGATTTCGATTGTTTCATGCGTATAAAATTTTCCGGTTGGTTTGAAATACGTAACGTTTACCGTCTTCATTCGCCCACCTCTTCGCGTGAGTCGTCGATAATCGTTAGGTCAGCCTCGTCTATAAAATCGAAACCTCCCCCGACGTATCGGTATCTACCATCCGCAATTTCTTTTATCTTTCTTTCGTAGCTGTCATCGCCGGCTTCGTCTTCGCGGCATAACTGATAATAAATCTCCTCGTACTTTCCGCGAACAACATCGCCTATACGAACCTCAGTCGGTTGTGGCGCGTTCAAGTATTCGTCTGGCACCGCCAAGTCTAGCGCACGTCTTAGAGCGATTGCTTTACCGATGTGAACGTTGAAACAGTCGGATGGTGCAGCTTTAGCGATTCCTCTCGCAAAGACCTCACTGGTGTACTCACCTTTAATTAACGCAACAACGGTGCGTTTATTACGATTAACAATGAAATCAATCCCGCACCATTCTGACGTGTTATCCATGACCAATTCCTCAGCGTCCGCCTTCGCCTGCTCAACGATTTCATCACGGCGGGCTTGGGCGCTTTTCTCGGCATTCATTTTCGCTAACTTTCGCTGAACTTGTTTAGCCGCTCGAAATCCTTCTTGAAATGTGCGCTTTTTAATCGCCTCCATTACCGCATCGCCATGTGCGATTAACTCGTCGTATCCCATTGCGTTCAAATCGATTTTCATTCCGTCAGCCTCCTCGTAATTTACTCGCATAAAATCGCCGCTACTTTTGCGAAGTCCTCTTTGCGGACTGAAACCTGATCGTAACCTTCGCCAATTCGGATCACTTCGCCTTCAATCTCGAATGCTATCGTTTTCTGATCCTCGTCAAAATACGAATCGTTTATCGTGTTAATTACGACTCTCATATCCACCGCAACCCCTCCTCGTTTAAAACCACGTATTATCTACGCCTTCATTGCGTTCGGCTCTTTGCTGTTCGGCCTGGACTTCCGTAAGCACACGCGATAAAACACTTTCGCGCATATACGAGAACATGAACGCAAAGTTACAGCCCGGATATTTCAGCGTCGGCTTTTTCTCCGCGAAACATTTATCGATGAACCTCCGCGTAACCTCGGCGCCTTGCTCGTCGATCATCAGCTTTAGGTTCTTCGCCTCCATGCCGCGATTGTTCGTTACGTAAGGAATTCCGTAAGTTTCTTTGTGCTTGGCGTGTAGGTAGCCGATAAAATCGCGCGTGTTCCACTTGGCGACCGGCTTTGATTCATACGTTGTCATCTTCGTCACCTTCCCAATGACCATGCTTCCTCATTATGCTAATTACCTCTTCCGCATAAGGCTCATCTTGATTAATCACTAGGTATTGAGGGAAGGATTGTTTATCGTCTATCACTCGGTTTAAAGCGATCTCTACGCCAAGATCATAGAGCGCTTGTTGCTGTTCATCTGTTCCATACCGAGCAACATCCTCGTTTTTAAGAATCGTATATTTACTCATCAATGCATGTTCACTCCTTCGATATGGATTCCGAGAATGCTGATAGTGCTGACTATTCCGTCCAATACCCCGTTATGAAACTGCCTGCCTCCGCGATCACCTGCCGAATGCCGCTCGTCTCGCGTTCTTTTTGTCTTTTCGTAATACTCCCGAACCTTTTCCTCCGGCGTCTTTTTGACTTCGTATCCGTTGACCAATGCGGCTGCTAGCATCATGATGTCGAGTTGATTTAGACATTCAAAACGTCCGAACCACGGAGTTGTCTCTCCATCGCATACCTTTGCGTGATGTATTAGCATTTGAGCGTTTATTTCATTCCCGCGTTTCAGTCCTTGACGTTCATAAACTTCGATACATAATTCGATTGCCTCCGCCTGTTCCTTCGTGATTGTCGGCTTCATTTTAGCGCCTCCTTATATATAAAATGATTCGATTTCTCTGCGTATCGCTTTTGATAGTTCGCTAAAACCGGTCTTACTTTTATCTAATGCCGGGAGACATTTATCGAGCAGTTCCATTAGATCGCAGATATTCTTGTCGGCCTCTTCGTATAACCACAGGTTAATATCAATGCGTCCCTTCATACGCTCTAACGTCTGCTTTACGAGGTCTTTTACGCCCTCCGGATGACCTACCGCATACTCGACCGTGCCCTCTTCGAATCCATATTCGTCCGGCAACATATCGCGAATAGTCGCTAGCTCTCCGATAAGCATTTTGTTTTCCTTATTCAACCGCTCGTTCTCCGCAATCAATCCGGCAATAGTGCAGCGTAGGTCTGCGATTTCATTTTTCATACTCGATCAACTCCTCGTAATGATTCTCAGCCGGATGTTCCGGGAAGCCACGACGAGGATAATCCAGTCCGCCGTCTACGTAAACATCCCCGCATTTACACCTCCGAAACTCATGTGACCGTTTGGATTCGATTACGTCCCCGCAATGTTTACATCTAATTGCGTTACGTATTATCCGCTTTCCCTTCATGTTTTCGCCGCCTCTCCGCCGTTTTATCGTCTTCCCTACCGAATACCCTCGACCGTCAGTAACGCCGCTAATTCGCCGCGAAATTCCCGTATTAATCGTGCTAATTCCGCCAGCGATTGCTCATCCGAAGCCCGCAGCCTCCGGTTCATTACGTCCATTAGCGCCCGTTCGACCGTCGAGTGAAACGCTACCTCGCGCCAATTCTCAACGTGCTTAGGAACCGGATAGAGACATTCGCCCTTTGCGATACGTTTCGCAAATGTAGGCGCCTTGGTCGGGTCGCTGAAGTAGCGCTCCTTTACGATGATATTGCGTTCGTCTGACGTGAGTTTGTAATCGGGTGATACCGGAATGTTAATCGTCATGGTTATCGTTACTCCTTTCGTTAATTAGCCGTCGCGATTCGAGGATATTTCGGGCCTTTTCAATTTCGCCCATTTCGTACTGGGATTTCGACAATTTAATCGGGGCAGTTGCGAGAATTTTCCGCGCCTGTTCTTCGGATAGGGTCGAGTTACCTTCGCACATACTCGCCCTCCTTTCGTTATTAATAAGACATAGCAATCGTTCGCTTTCGCTCCCTCTTGCAGATATTCTTTATCGCGATAAGATTCTATTAATTAATAAGTATCTGCGCGAAAGGTTTTAATTGAGCGCTATTATTAGTTTAGTTAAATAAGTCTAGTTAAATGAGTTTAGTTCGTCTTCAAACTGTGAAGTACCTTACTTCAAATCTTGCAGGGGGCTATTATCGTTTTTTGAAGTGCCGCCCGCCACGAACCAATCCGGAGGCTCCCATAGCGTGTATTCATTCGAAGTCTGACCGTTACCATTTTTGCGTTCTTTGACGTCAATAAGTTCGAGTTCCTTCAGCCTACGCAATGCTGACCGCACTGTATTCGTTGAGCACCGACATTTATCCGCGATAGTCTGAACGCTTGGATGCGACTTCTTACTCGTATTATCTGCGTGGAAACAAAGTACGGCGTATACGAGTTTCTGGACCGGCTTATCTAAATACGTTTCGTCTGCGATAACCGACTTCGTAACACGTACGAATCTGTGGTCGTGAAAGTCGATCGGACGCTTTGCGTTTGTCATGCGTTATCACCTCGCCATAACATACTTTTGATTGAAATTCGCGTATTTCACGTTTAGTTTTAAATTCGAGTTTTCCCTCACTCATTTATATAACGGGTAGGTTGTCGTCAATTTTGCGACATCCGAAGCAAAACTTTTTTACGACCGATAATATGCGCGCAAAATAAATACCGCGCAAAAATGGACGAAAAAAAAGCCGCTGAACTTAATCAGCGACGTAAAAATTTTCGTATTGGTGAGTATTTATTATGCTGCGCCTTCACGTCAGCGTTACTCATCTGAACGTATTTGCGCGTTGTTTTAATATCGGCGTGATCGAGGATTTTCTGCAGCGTAAATATATCGCCACCATTTAATAGATAATTTCTTGCGAATGTATGGCGGAACATGTGCGGATGCAGTTCGTCTAATTTAAGTCGGACTTTCATCCGATTCAACCGTTTCCTAAAAGCGTCAGCAGTGAACGGATCTCCATACGCATTCATAAATACTTGATCGGGCTCGCCGAAATATTGGCGTATCTCTTCGTAAAGTTCCCGGACCATTCTGCCGACTTCTCGTGAAATAGGAATCTCGCGTTCTTTTCGATTCTTTGCGATCTGTGACGGAACCAATACGGACATACTGCGGAAATCAAATTGCGATATGTGTACCGAAACGGCTTCCTCCGGTCTGAGCCCCGTATCTAACATTAAGTACATTAAAACCTTGTCGCGCCATTCCGCAAATTGACGGTCATCAAGCGCGTTGAAAATCTTACCGATCTCTTCGTCTGTCAGTCCGCGAACTTCTTTTTGCTGATCGTCGCGAACCGGTTTAATTGATTCCATCGCATTTTTCCCGGTAAGACCTTCCGCATACCAAAAACGACACATCGTTTTCAGCGTACGCAATCGCATATTAATTGTATTAACGGACAGTCCTTCGCGCTCTACTACTTTCCGGTGTTCTGCGCCTTCATATGGTCGCCTGTCTTTCCGCAGGTAGTTAATATATGCGCGAATAATTTGCGCTGTTAAAGCGTTAATGTCCTCGATGACTTCCTGGTATTCTTCCGATAAAAATTCGCGCAAATACGAAATGTGCTGCCGGTAATCTTTAATCGTTCGAGGCCGGAGTCCTTCCGCTTCTTTTGCTTGTACGAATATTTCCAACGCCTCTTCTAGCGAATATTTAACGTCAACGGGCGTACGTCGGTCTTCCGGAGACCGTTGGACTCCTCGACTAGCCGTCGGACGTCTTTCCGTAATAAATTTTCGTGCCACGTCTATTGCGCCTCCTTAATCGTTCGGTCGGGCGCCATTTGATCCTACGTAAACGACAGCGTAAGTCCTACGTACAACGAAAAAACCCGCTATGTCAGCGAATATGTCATCGTTGATTCAACGTAGACAATCCGCAATCCATAACGGGTCATGATGGGTACGTCCCAGGAGAGATTCGAACTCCCGACCGACGGCTTAGAAGGCCGTTGCTCTATCCAGCTGAGCTACTGGGACACGTTATGTTTTTTGTTTTTCGCTTTAACTATCAGCGACAAGATTTATTATATATGGGATGCAACAATAAGTCAACGGTTTTTTAGAATTTTTTTCATGAGGAAGAAAATTTTCTTCCTCATGACATTTTCATAGTGTGACTCGGTTTTGCAGATCCTCAATTTCATTGCCTGCTTGGTCGTAAAAACGGACTGTCGCAGCATCATTTTCTAATGTCAGTATAGCATAGCTTTCTGTCTTGCGCACCCTTGGAAGCCGGATGCTGCCTGGGTTAATCATCAGTTTTCCGCGCAGCACTTCGCTTCCCGCGATGTGCGAATGCCCGAAGCAGATAATATCCGCTCCGAGCTCCTCTGCACGATAGTATACGTTTAACAAGGTCTGTTTTATACCGTGAAGGTGGCCGTGTGTGACCAGTATTTTTCTTGAACCGGCAGTTAGAAGAAGCTCGTCCTTAAAATCGCCGGCAAAATCGCAATTGCCTTTTACAACCGCATAAGGCTCCAATGCAGGGTGCCCCGTTTCAAGCTCAGAGTCCCCACAATGAATCATAAGGTCAACTTCTGCTTCATGCCGTTTCGCAATGGTCTGGAGTTCTTCTTCAAGCCCATGGCTGTCACTGATAATCAGCACGTTCATGTACAAGCTTCCTCCTTATGCCTCCAAAAGCTTAGACAGCTTTTTAAGCGCGTCAGCCCTATGGCTGATTTTATTTTTTTCATCACTAGTCAGTTCAGCCATTGTCTTATCTTTATCTTTCACGATAAAGATTGGATCATAGCCAAAGCCATATTCTCCTCTCGGTTCTTCAGCAATATACCCTTCAACATGGCCTTCGACTGTTTTTGTTTCCTCTCCCGGAATACTCACGGCCAATGCGCAGCGGAAACGGGCGGTGCGCTGTTCTTTTTCGATTCCTTTCAGCTCGCTGAGCACTTTATCGATATTTGCCTGGTCGTCTTTCTGTTCCCCTGCATAGCGGGCTGAATAAACCCCGGGTCTGCCGCCAAGATTATCAATGGATAGACCGGAGTCGTCCGCAATCACCATTTTGTTCACTGCTTTGGCAACAGCTTCCGCTTTCAGAATGGCATTTTCTTCAAATGTATGGCCTGTTTCTTCAATTTCTTCTGTGAATCCAATTTCAGCTAACGATTTGACATCGTAGCCTTTTGGCTCAAGAATTTCTTTAAATTCCTTCACTTTTCCCGGATTATGTGTCGCAATAATTGCTTCTATCATGATGATCAAGCCTTTCTGTCTTTATTTCAGTTCTGGCAGAGAATCCCCCAGCACTTCTTTTTGCTTGTCAATCAGCTCTTGAATTCCTTTTTCCGCAAGACCGAGAAGACCATTCAGATCCTCTCTTGAAAAAGTCGCCTCTTCGCCGGTTCCCTGCAGTTCCACGAAACGGCCGCTGCCTGTCATGATAACATTCATGTCAACTTCAGCAGAGGAATCTTCTTCATAATTTAAATCTAACAAAATTCCCTGTTCCTTATCAATTCCAACAGAGATCGCAGCGAGAAAATCAGTGATCGGATTTGTCTTGATTGTTCCTGCTTTGATCAGCTTGCCAATGGCAATCGCCATCGCAAGAAATGCGCCTGTAATGGAAGCTGTTCTTGTTCCGCCATCAGCCTGAATGACATCACAGTCAATCCAAATCGTCCGTTCACCAAGCTTTTCCAGATCTACAACAGCCCGAAGCGCGCGGCCGATCAGGCGTTGGATCTCCATTGTTCTGCCGGAAATTTTCCCTTTAGAAGATTCTCTAATTGTTCTTTGATTAGTTGCCCGCGGCAGCATGCTGTACTCTGCTGTAATCCAGCCTTTTCCTCCGCCCCGCAAAAACGGCGGTACGCGGTCCTCAACAGACGCGTTGCAGATTACCTTTGTATTTCCCGCTGTTATTAGAACAGAACCTTCCGGATGGCTGATAAAATCCAAATCGAATGTGATTGGACGCAGCTCATCGTGTTGTCTTCCGTCATGTCTCATGTTTTACCTCCGATTGTATGTACATAAACCATTTTTGTCCCGGAATTGAATAAAGAAAGAGGCAGCCGGAACGCTAACCTCTTTCTTTCTAGTATATCAAAAATCCCAATTTAAAAACTACCCGTATTCACTTGAGAAGGTCTGGAGACCGGTTCTGTGAGCTTTTCGCCTTTTTCGTTTACAAGCTCTGATTTTCCATTCACTTTAACAGAGACGCCTTTTACATCCGGCTGTTCCGTTAACGTCAGCACAATGCTGTTCAGCACTTCTGAAGAAATCATTTTCGTCTTCTCATCGGCGCTGCCGAATATAGATTGATTGAAATCCAACGTCACGCGACCGTCTTTCATTTTCGGTTTGCTGACCAGCTTTACATCTTCATTGAAGTCTGTTAACAGCCCGCTCACCTTGCTTGGGCCTTTAGCCAATTCATTGATGGCTGCTGTAATGTCGTCTTTTTCCGAATTGTCGATTCGTTTCGTCACAGGCACGTAGTACTCACTGTCTTCGTTTTCCGCCAAATAGTAGACTGTCAGCGGGTGGGTAGCAGTGAGATCATTTACACCGGCTGTTTCCAAATTAATGCCGTCTTTGCGGCTTAAATCATCTGAGATCGGCGTACCTCCTACAGGCATCTCCTTCAGTTCATGCCCGTTTATTCTCAGCTTCACTTTATCTATCGAACTGAATTGCGTCAGCGTCCACGTCACAGATTGAACGATTTTCTGTTCGTCCTCTTTCTTATAATTTTTGAACTCATTAGAGAAATCAGCTATCGCGGTTCCATCTTTTTTGATGTCAACGTTAACCGTTGTGTCAGCCGGCAATACCGCTCTGAAGCCATTCGGAAGAATTTCAGACACAGGCCCGCCCTGTACGAGGTATTCAAGCGCCTGCTTAGCCGTGCTCTCACTTTTAGGAAGAGGCAGCGTTTGCGCGACGACATACCCGTTTTTATCAATAAGATATAGCTCCCTCATAACAGCAGATGAGGCTTGATCCGTTTTTGCGGTATCACTCTTTTTATTCTCTGTTTTTTCGGCTGCTGTAGTATTTGACTTAGCCCCCGCTTCATCGTTCACGTATGTAACGTCTTGAGGCGGATCAATTTCCTTGGCTGCCTTATCAGATTGAAACAAACCGCATCCGGATAAAAGCAAGGCAGAGGTGAGACAAGTCGCACCAATGACTGCAGGTCCTTTTTTCAGCATACTTTTCCCTCCTAAGGATGTTTGTACTATTATGTATACGAGCCTCTTTAGGAAATAGACCGAAGAATTCCGGCAAAACAGAAAAAACCCGCAACATTCCGTTGCGGGAAAAAACTATCTTTTAATCGGTTCTTGCAGTGAGATACATTCCACATGCCCCACTTCATGGCCAAACCAATCGTCTGCGATTTTTGCAAACTGATCACGCGCCCCTGTTGTCAGGAACTGATGATCCGGGGCAATCGCAGACTGGTTCAGCAGCCCTTTATAAGAGAGAATTGTGCTGACTTCCCGGGCTGTTTCATCGCCGGACGAAATAATGTTTACGTGCTCTCCCATATATCTTTGAATGGCTTCTTTTAAAATAGGGTAATGGGTGCAGCCTAAAATCAGCGAATCAATCGATGTGTCTTTTAACGGGTACAGCGAGGTTTTAACAATCTCGTCTGCTGTTTTGTCGAGAAACTTCCCGCTTTCCACAAAAGGCACAAGCAGCGGGCAGGCAAGGTTTTCAACCTTCAGATCAGGATTTAATGCCAAAAGCGCCTCTTCGTATGCATTGCTCTTAATTGTATTCTCTGTACCGATGACACCGATATGCTGATTATCCGTCACTTTTATCGCTGCTCTCGCACCAGGCTGGATGACTCCGACCACTGGTATACCGATGCTGCGCTGGATGTCATCCAATGCGATCGCTGTTGCTGTGTTACAGGCGATCACGAGCATTTTGATGTGGTGGTTTTCGAGTAAATAATTCGTCAGCTCCCACGTATATTGAAGCACCTCTTCTTCAGGGCGCGGCCCATAAGGACACCGTTTCGTATCCCCGACGTAGATAATATTTTCTTTAGGTAGCTGTCTCATGATTTCCTTCGCAACGGTTAAACCGCCAACCCCGGAATCAATGACTCCTATTGGTTGTTCCAACAAAATCGCCTCATTTTCTCTTCATTTCATGCTGCAGTTTCATCAAAGATTTTTCGAAGATGGCTATTTCTTCATCTGTAAACGATTCGAACATATCACGCAAATATTCCTGCCTTTTTGTAATGACCTCTTGGATAATCCGTTCTCCTTCAGGCAGCAGATGTATCCGGACAACACGTCTGTCCGCCGGGTCCTTGACCCGCTCAACAAGCTGATTTTTTTGCATGCGGTCGATTAAGTCCGTTGTCGTGCTGCATGCCAGATACATTTTGCCCGATAGTTCGCCGATTGTCATATCTCCCAGTTCATAAAGCCATTGCAGGCCGACAAATTGCGGCGGCGTAATTGCATATTGGTTAAGGATTTCTCGTCCTTTTTGCTTAATGATCGCGGCAATGTGGCGGAGAGACTTTTCAATATCCGCAACATGCTCCAAAGGTTTTGATGTCATTTGTCCATCCCTCACTCAAGGATCTCTTACGCACAAAAGCGTTCCGTGTCTATTTTCCTTCTTTTTTGAAGAAAATGCAAGACTCGCAGGAGAGAAATAGAGGACTTTAGTCAAACAACATCAAGCAAAAAAATTCATTTTATGACTTGCCTACGTTTTGCACAGCATTCAAAAATATGGTTTCGATGTTCCAAACAAACAGCAATAACCGGCTCCTTCCTGAAAAGAAGGAATACCGGCAAGAATTAAAGCTCTAGCTCACCCATTCTAAGAAGCTCAACAACGGCTTGCGAACGCCCTTTCACACCCAATTTCTGCATGGCATTTGAAATATGGTTTCGAACGGTTTTCTCACTGATAAATAGCTCGCTTGCAATCTCCTTTGTTGTCTTATCTTGAACGAGCAATTCGAACACTTCTCTTTCTCTTTTCGTTAGCAGCGGCTTCGATTGAAATTCTTTCTCCTTCAAGTATTGTAACCCTCCTTGCTAAGGTGAGAGCGAATCAGAAACGAATGGGTTTTGATATAGTCGAGATATCATATGTAAGAAGGGCACAGGAGGTGACGTTTACAAGAGAATTAGTTTATCGTGTATGGAGAAGCGTTTCTTTCTCATCATCCGTCCAGCTGACAGCCTTGCCGCTTTCCTTCGAGACTTGAACCATCACGACTGCTCCGGTGAAGCAAGGTTCGCCTTTGTGGTTCTCTCCGAGATAATGCAAGGTAAGAGATGAACTGCCGACAGCGCTTGTTTTCACATAGATGCGCAGCTCTTCATAAGGCATGACTTGGCGCAAATAATCGCACTGCTGGCTTGCCACAACTGTCATGGTCTGTTTGTTTTCACTCATCATATTCAGCTTTTTAAAATAAGAAATTCGCGCCTCCTCAAAATATATAAAAGGGGTTACATTATTCATATGCCCAAACATGTCCGTCTCGGAAAATCTTACGGATACCTCATTAAAAAAAGAAAAGGATCTTTTCCATTCTGGAAACGGCATATCAATATAAGCGGGAAGCTTCATCTTTTTTCATCTCCTTATTGTTTAAAAAAACCTCTCCCATGCGGAAGAGGTTTTTTCTTCTTATACTCTGTCGCTTCCGAAGAAATTGCGGAACGCTTGTAAGTTTGTATCTCTATTTAAGGCTGCAATCGAAGTGGTAAGCGGAATGCCCTTCGGACAGGATTGGACACAGTTTTGCGAGTTGCCGCAATCTGCAAGGCCGCCTTCATCCATTAGTGCTTCTAATCGGTCAGATTTATTCATGGCGCCTGTCGGATGTGCGTTAAACAGGCGGACTTGCGACATCGGTGCCGGCCCCATGAACTTCGATTTGCTGTTCACATTCGGGCAGGCTTCGAGGCAGACGCCGCACGTCATGCATTTTGATAATTCATATGCCCATTGACGGCGTTTTTCCGGCATTCTCGGCCCCGGTCCTAGATCGTACGTGCCGTCAATCGGTATCCACGCTTTTACCTTTTTCAATGAATCAAACATTCTGCTGCGGTCAACCTGCAAATCACGAACGACTGGGAATGTTTTCATTGGTTTTAAACGAATCGGCTGCTCAAGCTGGTCGATAAGCGCCGTACAAGACTGGCGGGGCTTTCCGTTTATGACCATTGAACATGCGCCGCATACTTCCTCAAGACAGTTCATATCCCATGTGACAGGGGTTGTCTTTTCACCTTTGACATTAACCGGATTCCGGCGGATTTCCATCAGAGCGGAAATGACGTTCAGATTCGGGCGGTATGGAATCTCAAATTCTTCATCGTAAGGCGTGCTGTCGGCTGTATCTTGACGTGTGATAATAAATCGTATGGTTTTTTGTTCACTCATGATTATTTCGCCACCTTCTTCTTCGAGTAATCCCGTTTCCGAGGCGTTATCAGTGATACATCGACATCCTGATACTCAAATTCCGGCGCTTCATACGGGCTTACATGTTTAGCCATTGTTGTTTTGAGCCATTCATCATCATTACGTTCAGGATAATCCGGTTTATAATGGGCGCCCCGGCTTTCATTACGGTTGTAAGCGCCAAGGGTAATCACCCTCGCAAGCTGGAGCATGTTCGAGAACTGGCGTGTGAACATCGCCCCCTGGTTGCTCCATTTTGTCGTGTCATTGATGTTGATCTTTTTAAAGCGCTCCATTAATTCCTGAATTTTGTCGTCCGTTTTCAAAAGCTTGTCATTATGGCGGACAACCGTTACGTTCGCCGTCATCCACTCACCGAGCTCTCTGTGAAGAACATAGGCATTTTCAGTTCCGTCCATGCTCATAATATCAGCCCATTTTTCTTCTTCTTTTTTAACGTGAGCGTCGAATAAAGAAGAAGACATGTCTTCCGCTGAAGATTCTAAGCCGTTTACATATTTCACCGCGTTCGGTCCGGCCACCATGCCTCCGTAAATCGCAGACAGCAGGGAGTTTGCTCCCAAGCGGTTGCCGCCATGCATAGAGTAATCACATTCCCCAGCCGCAAACAGTCCAGGGATGTTTGTCATTTGATCGTAATCCACCCATAAACCGCCCATAGAATAATGGACCGCCGGGAAGATTTTCATTGGAAGCTTGCGCGGGTCGTCTCCCATGAATTTCTCATAAATCTCAATGATGCCGCCAAGCTTAATATCCAGCTCTTTCGGATCTTTATGAGACAGATCGAGATAGACCATGTTTTCACCGTTAATGCCAAGCTTCTGGTTCACACACACATCAAATATTTCACGTGTCGCAATATCACGCGGCACCAGGTTTCCGTATGCCGGATATTTTTCCTCGAGGAAATACCACGGTTTGCCGTCTTTATATGTCCACACGCGGCCGCCTTCACCACGCGCTGATTCACTCATCAGTCTTAGTTTGTCATCGCCCGGGATGGCTGTCGGGTGGATTTGAATGAATTCTCCGTTTGCATAGTACGCTCCCTGCTGATAAACGATGGAAGCAGCAGATCCTGTATTAATCATGGAGTTCGTTGATTTTCCAAAAATGATCCCCGGTCCGCCGGTCGCCATAATGACCGCGTCAGAACGGAAGGATTCAATTTGCATGTTTGTCAGGTTTTGCGCAACAATTCCGCGGCAGGTTCTGTCATCATCTAATACAGCGCCAAGGAATTCCCAGCCTTCGTATTTTGTGACCAGACCTGCAACTTCGTATCTGCGCACTTGCTCGTCCAGTGCATAAAGCAGCTGCTGTCCCGTCGTCGCACCCGCATAAGCCGTTCTGTGATGCTGTGTACCCCCGAATCGACGGAAATCAAGCAGGCCTTCAGGCGTCCGGTTAAACATAACACCCATCCGGTCTAATAAGTGGATGATCGAAGGCGCCGCTTCACACATTGCCTTGACCGGCGGCTGGTTGGCAAGAAAGTCTCCCCCGTATACCGTGTCATCAAAATGTTCCCACGGAGAGTCACCTTCCCCTTTTGTATTGACCGCTCCGTTTATGCCGCCTTGCGCACAAACTGAATGAGAACGTTTGACAGGAACGATGGAAAACAGCTTAACCGCCATTCCTGATTCCGCTGCTTTAATTGTCGCCATGAGGCCGGCAAGACCTCCGCCGACTACGATAATGCTTGATTGACTCATGATAGCCCCTCTCCCTCTAGTAATCTAGTACTCTTAAACAAATGCAAAAATCGCTTTTAAGCCTACGTATGACAGTGCAACAAAAATAATCAGCGTAACGTATGTCGAAATTCTTTGAGAACGAGGCGTGACCGTGATGCCCCATGTAACAGCGAAAGACCATAAACCGTTCGAGAAGTGGAAAATTGTTGATAAAACACCGACAATGTAAAAGCCAAGCATAGCCGGAGAGCTCAAAATATTCGCCATCATGTCGAAATTGACCTCAGCGCCCATTTGTGCGGCAATGCGGGTTTCCCACACGTGCCAGCTGACGAAAATAAGAGTGATGATACCGGTTACACGTTGCAGGACAAATAGCCAGTTTCTCATATAGCTGTATTGGCCTGCGTTATTTTTCGCAGTAAACGCTATGTACACACCATAAACTGCATGATAAATTAATGGTAAGAAGATAATAAAAATTTCCAAGGCATACCTGAAAGGCAGGCTATCCATAAAATGAGCAGCGCTATTGAATGCTTCAGCGCCCCTTGCGGCAAACTGGTTGACGACTAAATGCTGAATGAGAAAGATGCCGACCGGTATGACGCCAAGCAAGGAATGCAATCTTCGAAAATAAAACTCTCTGTTCCCAGACATTACTTTACCCCCTGTTTGATAAGTGCGAAATGTGCTAAATCTCTTCCTCCACTTCTTTCAATTGTAAGCACTTTATTAAGATTTATTGACAATTTCATTTTACTCCTCCCTCAAAAGGGCGTCAAGAAAACGCGTACATAAATTATAATTTTCCGAATTGATTAGTTGATTGAAAAATTTTATTTTATCAATATATATTTCTCGCTTAATTTTTCATAAGAATTACAGGATCATTCTGTAATCCTCCCCCCTGTTTGAGCTATAATATACGCAGGAGAGAGGGGAGACAGATATGAAGTCTAAATTTGAAGCATCTATTGACAACCTAAAAGAAATTGAAATGAACGCCTATGCCTACGAACTAATACGAGAGATCGTTCTCCCAGACATGCTTGGCCAAGATTACTCTTCCATGATGTATTGGGCAGGAAAACATCTCGCCCGTAAGTTTCCTCTTGAATCATGGGAGGAATTTCCGGCCTTCTTTGAAGAAGCGGGCTGGGGAACCCTCACCAACGTAAGCGCTAAAAAACAGGAGCTTGAATTTGAACTCGAAGGGCCGATCATTTCCAACCGGCTTAAACATCAGAAAGAACCTTGCTTTCAGCTGGAAGCTGGTTTTATCGCTGAACAAATTCAATTGATGAATGATCAGATTGCCGAATCATACGAACAAGTGAAAAAGAGAGCCGATAAAGTGGTTCTGACTGTGAAATGGGATATGAAAGACCCAGTGTAATCAAAAAGGCGGTGACTGCTTAGTCCCGCCTTTTTGATTGTCATTACACAGCTGAAGGGTGTTTTGAAAGCTCAAATGCATCGTGAAGCGATTCGACTGCTTTCACCATATCGTTTTCGCTTACGACGGTTGACACTTTGATTTCAGATGTGCTGACCATTTTGATTAAAATGTTTTTTTGCGCCAGTACAGCAAACATTTCAGCCGCTACACCGGGATTTGAGACCATGCCTGATCCCACAATGGATACTTTGGCCAATTTGCTTTCTGTCTCGATTTTCTCGAATTCCAGCGCGTCTTTATACTCTTCAAGCACCGCAACGGTTTGGTCTGCATCTTCTGTTTTGACAGAGAAGGAAATTCCAGTCTTGTCCTCGGCCTGCGTTTGGATAATGATATCCACGTTTATGTTTCTTTTGGCAAGTGTCGTAAAAATAGTAGACAACGTTGTCAGGCCGCTAGTCAGCCCGTAAATGGTTACCCTTGTGATTTGATCTTCAAATGCAATGCCTCTGACAATTAAATTCTGTTCCATGGATGATTCCTCCTCAATTAATGTCCCCGCTTCGGTTTCTGTACTTGAACGCACTTCTAACGGCACTTGGTAATTTTTCGCGAACTCAACAGCTCTCGGATGAAGAACGCCGGCGCCTAAATTGGCAAGCTCAAGCATTTCATCGTATGAGATGCCGGCAAGTTTTCTCGCTGATTTCACATAGCGCGGATCAGTTGTAAACACGCCGGGCACGTCTGTATATATGTCACATTTATCAGCTTTTAAAGCGGCAGCCAAAGCTACTGCTGTTGTATCTGAACCGCCACGGCCCAATGTCGTAATTTCACAATCCTCTGTCATGCCTTGAAATCCTGCAACAATGACGATTTTTCCTTCTTCAAGCCGGTCTGCTAAAACCGATGTGTCGATATCTGTAATTCTGGCGTTTCCGTGAACGGCCTCCGTACGGATTCCCGCCTGCCAGCCAGTATAAGACACGGCGTCATAGCCTTTTTCCTGCAATGCCATTGAGAGGAGTGAAATCGTGACCTGTTCGCCTGTCGCCAGCAGCATGTCCATTTCGCGTTTGCTCGGCTGGTCAGAAATGGCTTTTGCAAGGCTGACCAATTCGTCAGTGGATTTTCCCATAGCTGACACGACGACAACGACTTGATGGCCTTTCTGTTTTTCTGCAATTGCGCGGTTTGCCGCATTTTGAATTTTTTCGACTGAGCCGACGGAAGTACCTCCGAATTTTTGTACAATAAGACCCATGATTACCACCCTTTACATTTTGGTTCGTGCGGGTGAGGAGAAAGAGCGCTTTGTCCACAATAAAAAAAGCAATGAGAGGAATACTCTCATTGCTTATCAATTAATCATCATGAATGATTATGAACAACGAGATAGCCCTCCAAGAAAATGATTTCTTGACAGCCTTACATTTATTCAATGCACGGCCAGCAAATAATACCGATGGGGTTTTATTTGCTTCGGCGACGCTCCCCTTTCAGCCTTTTTCACAGAATCCATCTTTCTCCAAAGGCATACTCTTGAAGTTCGCACCTCTATCTTCACCATATAACACGATCTAACTATGAAATTAGTTCACATTTTATCAGATCTTATTGAAAAGGACAACATTATTTTTGCAATTTATCGTAAAGGAGCTGAGCCGCCGCAGTGGGAACACCCGCTTTTTTGATGTCCTCAAGGCTTGCTTCCTTCATTTTTTTAACGGAACCGAAATGCTTTAACAGCATTTTCTTTCTTTTCTCTCCGATACCCGGGATATCATCCAATACGGATTGAAACGCGCTTTTTCCGCGGATTTGTCTGTGAAAACTGATTGCAAAACGGTGCACCTCGTCCTGAATGCGCTGCAGGAGGTAAAATTCCTGGCTGTTTCGTTCCAGATACACCACCTCCAGCGGCTCCCCGATCAGTAGGTTTGAGGTTCTGTGCTTTTCGTCTTTCGCTAAACCGGCGATCGGAATATCCAAGCCGAGTTCATTTTCAATGACATCCCTTGCAGCGTTGATCTGCCCTTTTCCTCCGTCAATGATGATCAGATCAGGCAGCGGCAGATTTTCACGAAGCACTCTCGTGTATCGTCTTCTGACGACCTCTCTCATAGAACCGTAATCATCAGGTCCTGTAACGGTTTTGATTTTATATTTGCGGTATTCCTTTTTGTACGGTTTGCCGTCGATAAACACGATCATCGCGGAAACCGGGTTTGTCCCCTGTATGTTTGAGTTATCAAACGCTTCAATTCTGTGCGGCGTATAAATATTCAATGCCTCACCGAGTTTCTGCACAGCCCCGATTGAACGCTCCTCGTCCCGTTCGATTAAGGAGAATTTTTCTTTCAGTGCAATTTTCGCGTTTTTATGGGCCAGCATGAGCAGTTCTTTTTTCTGGCCCTTCTTCGGCTGGTGAACGTTTGTTTCCAGCAGCTGCTCGATCATGGATTGATCTACGCTGTCCGGAACTAAAATCTCCTTCGGAAGGAAGTGGTTGTTTTTTGAATAGAACTGTCCGATGAATGTAAGGAACTCTTCATCCGCTTCCTGATAAAGCGGGAACATGCTGACATCGCGCTCAATGAGCTTCCCTTGGCGGATGAAAAAGACCTGCACGCACATCCAGCCCTTGTCATATGCGTACGCAAATACGTCCCGGTCGACTAGATCGTTCATCGTCATTTTTTGTTTTTCCATCGTTGATTCAATATGGGCGATCTGGTCACGAAGCTCTTTTGCCCGTTCAAACTCAAGATTCTCAGCGGCTTCGTGCATTTTTTCTTCGAGCTCTTTTTTGACCTCATTATAGCCGCCCCTTAAGAAACGGGTAATGCTTTCAACCAGCTCTCTGTTCGTCTCTTCGGAAATGTCCTTTACGCACGGAGCAAGACATTGGCCCAGATGATAGTAAAGGCACACTCTGTCCGGCAGCTTGGAGCATTTTCTGAGAGGGTACAGACGGTCGAGCAGTTTTTTTGTTTCCCTTGCTGCCTGTACATTCGGGTACGGTCCAAAATATCGCCCTTTGTCTTTTTTGACATTGCGGGTGACAATCAGCCTTGGGTGGCGTTCATGGGTGAGTTTTATGAAAGGATAGGTTTTGTCGTCTTTGAGCATGACGTTGTATTTCGGATCATACTTTTTGATCAGATTCATTTCTAAAATAAGCGCTTCAAGATTGGAGGACGTCACAATATATTCAAAATCCTCGATTTCCGTCACAAGCCTTTGGGTTTTCGCGTCGTGAGAACCGGTGAAGTAGGAGCGCACTCTGTTTTTCAGCACCTTTGCTTTTCCTACGTAGATCACAGTCTGCTGCCGGTCCTTCATGAGATAACAACCCGGTTGATCGGGAAGGAGGGCGAGTTTTTCTTTCAGTTGTTTGTTCATATAGTACCCTTCCTTATATTTAATCCTTTGTTTCCAGTTTAACACGAACGTTTGTTTTTCTCTATGATTCACAATTGGCGAATAAAAAAAGCGATCCCTCAATCGGAATCGCTCTGGCATGTAAGCAGCCGAAAATTAAAGATGTTTGTTTACAAGCTCTTGAAGCGCTTCTTTCGGTTTGAAACCGACTGAAGTTTCAACTACTTCTCCGTCTTTTAAGATAAGAAGTGTCGGGATGCTCATAACGCCGTATTTTCCAGCTGTTTCTTGGTTTTCGTCTACATCGATTTTTACGATTTTCAGTTTGTCGCCCATTTCTTGATCCAGTTCTTCAAGAACAGGTGCAATCATTTTACAAGGTCCGCACCAAGGAGCCCAGAAGTCTGCCAGTACGACGCCTTCGCTTGTTTCAGCTGAGAAAGATTGATCAGTTGCTTTTACGATAGCCATTATTGAATTCCTCCAATGTGAAATGATGATTTTTAGTATAGCATCTCCCATTCGTTCACGCTATCTTAATGCTTACAAATTATTTTTTCCTGATCATAACCGGTTTACTCATTTTTATCCGGGCTGAATGGGATGTGTCACTTTTATTAAAACACGAATCTGATAATGGCACCGATTACTACAATAGCCCCGATAATCATTAGAATAGTACGAAGCATAGGATAACATCTCCTCTTCACTGTCATGTACTTTACCATGCCCTTTTGTTGCTGTTTTAAAACATGAAAAAGCGCCGGGACAAAGCGCCGGCGCTCTCGCACGATTATGAATCAGCATGCAGCGTAAGCAAGACGACTGACATTGGCGGGAGTTTTACTTTCAGTTTGTTTTTGCTGAGCGTGTATTGTCTGAACGCTTCCGGTTTGACGTGATGAGGATCGTCAAATGTGTTATGTGCATTCATTTTTTCTGCCGTAAGAATGACTCCGGAATGGTCCGTTGCCTTGTGTAAGCCTCTCAGCTCGATCTCAGCCTCCGCTTGGTTTTGGTGATCGATGTTGCAAATCGTGATATTGATATCGCCTCCAGCTTGTTTTGACGCTGACATGCTGATTTGCGGGAGCGTTTCACCCTTCCATTCATAGTCGGCACACAATACCTCTGTATCTAAAAGAGAAGCATCCTGGTGCACCTTAAACATATCAAACACATGGTACGTCGGTGTCAAAAGCATCCGCTCTCCCTCAGTCAAAATCATCGCTTGAAGAACGTTTACTGTTTGAGCGATGTTGGTCATTTGCACCCGGCGGCAATGCTGATGGAAAATGTGAAAATGGGAAGCCGCCACCAGAGCATCACGTATGGTGTTTTGCTGATAAAGGAAACCTGGATTCGTGCCTGGCTCAGGATCAAACCACGTGCCCCATTCATCAATAATCAGCCCGACCCGCTGCTCCGGATCGTACCGGTCCATAATCGTGCCGTGTTTTTGAATCAATTCATCGATGTATTTGGCTTTTTTCATTGTAATGAACCATTCATCCTCCGTGAATTCTGTGGCTGATCCTTTGCCCTTCCAGAAATCACCCGGAATCGTGTAATAATGAAGACTCAATCCGTCCATCAGGCCAGCGGCTTTTTTCATAAGCACGTCCGTCCAGTTAAAATCATCGACATTTGCGCCGCCTGCAATTTTATAAATTTCATTCCCGCTGTAATTGCGGACATAAGTCTGAAAACGGCGGTACAGATCTGCGTAGTATTCGGGATGCATGTTGCCGCCGCAGCCCCAGTTTTCATTGCCTACGCCAAAATATTTCAGCTTCCAAGGCTCTTCTCTTCCATTTTGTTTTCTCCAGTCTGACATGGGCGTGCCTTCTTCAAATGTCATGTACTCAATCCATTCCGCCATTTCCTGAACGGTTCCGCTTCCGACATTGCCGCAAATATATGGCTCGCATTCAAGCAGCTCGCAAAGCATCATAAATTCATGCGTTCCGAATTCATTTGATTCAATTGTACCGCCCCAGTGAGTGTTAAGCATTGTTTTACGGTCACCGACACCGTTTGCCCAATGGTATTCGTCCGCAAAACACCCGCCCGGCCACCTGAGGACAGGAATATGCAGCTGTTTGAGCGCTTCCAGCACGTCCTTTCGTATTCCGTTGATATTGGGAATGTCTGAGTCCGTCCCGACCCATATCCCCTCATAAATCCCTCTTCCTAAATGCTCAGCAAAATGACCGTATATATTTTTGTTAATGGTTCCTTTTACGATATCTGTTTGAATCACTGCTTGATGTTCAGACATGCCTCTGATCATTCCTTTCATACGAATATGAAAAGCACCACAGTCAAATATGTGATCTGTCGTTTGCCTGAGGAGTCAGCATGAATGTAAGCGCTTTTAAAGTAACCATATTATATATGTTCGTACATGTCAACGATATTTTCTATCTTATTTATATTTGTACGTATGTATTTATGAATGTAAAAAACCCGGACTTTTAAAGTCCGGGTTTTCTTTATGAGTGTATATTCAACTGTTTGAATTCCTCAGTTAATAACGGGACGACTTCAAATAAATCTCCGACAATGCCGTAATCGGCTATTTTAAAGATGTCGGCTTCAGGGTCTTTATTGATGGCGACGATCACCTTGCTGTTTGACATGCCGGCCAAATGCTGAATGGCGCCGGAAATGCCGCATGCAATGTACAAATCCGGGGTGACGACTTTCCCGGTCTGCCCGATTTGGAGAGCGTAATCGCAATAATCAGCGTCACATGCACCGCGAGAAGCCCCGACTGCGGCTCCTAGGACCTCAGCAAGCTCCTCCAGCGGCTGAAATCCTTCCTTGCTTTTGACTCCGCGGCCGCCCGCAACGATAATTTTCGCTTCAGAAAGATCAACACCGTCGGCTGTTTTTTTCACGACCTCTTGGATCACGGTACGGAGATCAGTTAGAGAAACATCAACGCTTTCGATGTTTCCCGACCTGCTTGTGTCTTTTTCTAAGGCTTGAATGTTATTAGGGCGAATCGTTGCAACAATCATCGGATCGGTGGAAATGACCCTTTCAAAAGCTTTCCCCGAGTAAATCGGGCGTGTGAACACAACATTCCCTCCGGTAACGCTTACATCTGTAGCATCAGAAATTAAGCCTGTTTGCAGCCGGGCAGCAAGCTTCGGCGAAAGGTCCTTCCCCATTGCCGTATGCCCGAATATGACTGAATCAGGCTTTTCTTGCTCAATCACACCTCTCATGACCTGGCTGTATCCGTCTGCCGTGTATGATTTCAGCTTCGGATCCTCGGCTGTGAGAACTTTATCTGCTCCGTAGTGGATAAGTTCTTGTGCAATGCTTTGTACATTTTCGCCGATCAGAACACCGATAACTTCTCCATCGCCTGAAATGGTCCTTCCTGCAGCTATTGCTTCAAAGGTGACATTCCGCAATTCTCCGTCGCGTATTTCTCCGAGTACGATCACTTTTTTTCCCATTCTAACATCCCCCTGTTTCTTTGAATGTCCAAGCTTTAAATGACTTTAGCTTCGCTGCGGAGCAATGAGACAAGCTCTTTTGCCTGTTCGGCAGGCTCTCCCTGCAGAAGCTTCCCGGCTTCTTTTTTCGGCGGCAGAAAACGTTCAATGGTTTTCAGCTTTGGTTCGGCGTCCTCCTCGTCCAGGTCAAGATCATCAAGCTCAAGCTCTTCAAGCGGCTTTTTCTTAGCCTTCATAATTCCCGGAAGTGATGGATAGCGCGGCTCGTTTAAGCCCTGCTGAGCTGTGACAAGCAATGGAAGCGTCGTTTTGATTTTTTCAACATCCCCTTCGACATCCCTTTCTGCTTCTGCATCAGTTCCGTTGATGTCGAGTTTGGTGATCGTAGTGATACACGGAATGTCCAGGAGCTCGGCAAGCCTAGGCGCCACTTGTCCTGAGCCTCCGTCAATGGCAACATTTCCGCCGAGAATCAAGTCAAACTCCTGATCCTTCATATAATGGTATAACACTTGAGAAATGGAATATTGGTCGGGTTCTTCGAGATCATCTTCTATGTTGATTAAAACGGCTTGGTCACATCCCATGGCAAGCGCAGTACGCAACTCTTTCTCCGCTTCTTCACCGCCGACCGTGACGGCGGTGATCGAACCGCCGTGCTTTTCCTTCAGTTGGATGGCTTCCTCTATTGCATACTCGTCGTATGGATTAATGATCCATTCCGCTCCGTCATCCTGAATCTTTCCTGCTTCAATGACGATTTTTTCCTCTGTATCAAACGTCCGTTTCATCAGTACAAATAGATTCATGATCATATCCCCTTTTATTCGCCTTTGAACTGAGGCTTTCTTTTTTCGAGAAATGCCTGGATGCCTTCCTTGGCGTCCTCTGACTCAAATGCTTCCCCAAATCGTTTTGCTTCAAGCTTTAAGCTTCCTTCGTAGGAATACACCTTGTTGGAATAAAGAAGCTCAAGCAAAGACGCAAGCGTTTGCGGGCTTTTCTCTGCAAACTTAGCAGCAAGTGCTTTTGCTTTTTCAAGCACTTCTGCCTCATCTTTTGCTCCAATTGAGACAAGTCCGAGATCAAGCGCTTCTTTTCCGGATATCGGTTCTCCTGAGCCGATGAGCTCTAGTGCCTTGGCTGTACCGACATATTTCGGAAGACGCTGTGTTCCTGCAAAACCCGGGATGATACCAAGGTTAAGCTCTGGGAGCCCCAGCTTAGCATCTTCTGCCGCGATTCTGATGTGACAGGCCATTGCAAGCTCCAGCCCGCCTCCGAGAGCAGCGCCGTGAATCGCTGCGATAATCGGTTTTGGAAAGCTTTCAATTCTCTCCATTAACTGCTGGCCGCGCTCAGCGAGCAATGAGGAATCCTCATTGCCTTTAAACGATGTGAATTCTTTAATATCAGCGCCGGCTGAGAAAAATCTTCCCTCGCCGTGAATGATAATGCTTCGTACACCGGCATCTGTCTCACATTGATCAAGACAGGAAGACAGCTCTTCTAATATCTGGCTGGAAAGCGCGTTTGCCGGCGGATTGTGAATCGTCAAGACTGCCACAAATTGATCCACCGCAAGTGAAATTGCATTCATAGGACAGAACTCCTTTACTTATTGTGAATTCCGGATACCAATAATTCTAAAACGCTGTTTGAAAGCGCAACGAGATCGTACTTTTGGTCATTCATCACCCAAGTTGTCACGGTTTCGTCAATCGTTCCAAAAATCATCTGCCGGGCGAGGCGGACATCGAGGCCTTCTTTTATTTCGCCTGATTGTATACCTTCCGTCAAAATGCCATCCAAAATATTCAAGTAGCCTTTTAATATTTCGTTGATTTTCTGGCGCAGCTCCAAGTTGGATTGGCGTAGTTCAAGCTGAGTGACAATCGCGAGATTATGGTCACCTGCTAAAAGGGAAAAATGCTTTGAAATCACAAGCGCCAATTTCTCTTTTGCTGTTGTTTTTTCTTTAATGTCCTCTTCCATCCGCTCAATAAATTGGCCCATTTTTTCTTTGAAAAGAGAAATTAAAATATCTTCTTTGTTTTTAAAATAGAGATAGATGGTGCCGTCCGCTACTCCGGCTTGTTTGGCAATTTTGGATACCTGTGACTGGTGGTAGCCGTTTTCCGCAATGACTTCTACTGCTGCATCAATAATCTGCATATACTTTGGCCGTTTTTGCTTCAATGTTCATCGTTCCTTCCTATAGAAATGAATGACTATTCATTCATAATTTCATGATAAGAAGGATTTTCGGGTTTGTCAAGTTTATTCATAGGCGTTCTTTTTTATTTGATATGATGATTTTCGGCTTCTTCTTCAAGTAAACGCCTTCTTAAAATTTTTCCGACCGCCGTTTTCGGCAGCTCTTTTCTGAACTCATAGGCTTTGGGCACCTTGTATGGCGCCAGTCGGGATCTCGCAAAGGCGTCCAGTTCTTCTGCATCGGCATTTGCGCCTTTCTTTAATACGACAAATGCTTTTACTGTTTCTCCCCTGTAGGAGTCGGGCACACCTGCGACGACAATTTCCTGGACGGCTCCATGTTCATAAAGCGCTTCTTCTACTTCACGCGGGTAAATATTGTAACCTCCGGCAATGATGATATCCTTTTTCCTGTCAGCAATATAGAAAAAACCTTCTTCGTCCATATAGCCCATGTCCCCGGTGAACAGCCAGCCATCTCTCAGAACAGCGGCGGTTTCCTCTGGTTTGTTCCAATATCCTTTCATGACCTGCGGACCTTTTACAATGATTTCTCCATGCTCATACGGAGCGGCAAGCTCACCCGTCTCTTCAGAATAGATCGCGGCGTCCGTACTCGGCCAAGGACAGCCGATACTGCCCGGCTTGTTTTTCCCCCAGATAAAGTTGGCGTGCGTCACTGGGGATGCCTCAGACAAACCATAGCCTTCCACAAGTTTTCCGCCAGTCACCTTTTCAAATTTCTGCTTTACCTCCACAGGGAGCGCGGCTGATCCGCTAAGACAGCTTTTAATGGATGACAGATCATAATGCTGCAATTCGGGGTGATGCAAAAGGCCAATGTAAATTGTCGGTGCCCCTGGAAAGAGCGTCGGTCTGTGTTTGTCGATGATTTTAAGTGTTTCAAGCGGATCAAACTTAGGAAGAAGAATCATTTCGAAGCCTAGTTTAATCGAATAGTTCATGACTGCCGTCAGTCCGTAGACATGAAAAAACGGGACAATGCCCAGCACTTTTTCAGCGCCTTCCTTCACATCGAACATCCAAGCGGCGCACATTTCAGTATTGGCCAAAATATTTTGGTGCGTAAGCATGACCCCTTTGGGATCTCCGGTTGTTCCCCCGGTATACTGGAGGACAGCGATATCATGCTCAGGATCGATCTTCGGGATTGTCAGGAGTTCAGTTTTTTCCTGCTTCAAACTGGAAGCGAACGTGTGAATGTTAGCTGTTTTGTCAAAGTCGATATGCACTTTTTGTTTTTGCGTGAGCGGGTAAAGAACATTTTTCGGAAAAGGCAAATAGTCTTTTACGCTGGTGATCAAAATCTGTTCGACTATTGATAACGTTTTCATTTTTATTGCCTTCGGAAAAAGCAAATCTAAGGTGATAATCACACTTACTTCAGCGTCTCTGAGCTGATATTCAAGCTCATGCTCGGTATAAAGCGGGTTCGTCTGCACCACGATGCCGCCAGCAAACAAGACACCATAATAAGAAATCACTGTTTGTGGGCAATTGGGCAGCATAACAGCCACTCTGTCTCCTTTTTGCAGGCCATTGCACTGCAAAAAAGCTGCGAGTTTAAGAGCATCCGTCAGAATGTCATGAAAGGTGAGTTTTTTTCCATAAAAAGATATTGCGGTTTTGTCAGGGAATCGTGCGGCGGAGTCTGTCAGGATGGATTGCAGGGTTTTATTCGGCAACGGAAGCTCATGCGGGATATCGTCGGGATACTCGGCAAGCCACGGCTTTTGAGACTGCATAAAATCTCCCCCTTTCGATTTTAGAGTTCCACCCTATCATTATAGCAGATGGACGACAAAAAAAAGAAAAAGAAAGGTAAATCTTTCTTTTTCTCGTCATACGAACAGATATATAAGACCAATTAACAAAAAGATTCCCGCCGCGGCGAGCAGTACTTTTGCAAGCTTTTCCATCTATTCTCCGTCCCCTTATATTCCGGCTGCCACCACAAATGAAAGCCCGACAGAAATGACAAATGAAATAAAGCCGACAGCCCGGTTATCATTTTCGATTTCCTTATCAATTTTAAACCGCGGAGTCAAAAACTCAAAAATAAAATAGCTTAAAAGAAGCATAACAAATCCGTAAACGCCCCAGCCGATCATTTGCAGCAGCGAATTGTGCTGGGAGATGGAATGCTGAAACACGTTTGCGATTCCTAAAATTTTTCCGCCGGTCGCCATTGCCACCGCAAGATTTCCTTTTTGAATCTCTTCCCAGTTTTTATAAGCCGTCACCAGCTCAAACACAGTCAAAAAGAGGACGAGGCAGAGAACCGCGACACTGTAATACGCCGCGATTTCCACAAGCTCGTTTTCCCAAAAATCACTCATGGCCATACTCCCTTTTATTTTAGTTCAACAACCGTAACGCCTGATCCTCCCTCACCTGCTTCACCGAAACGGGAGCTTTTGACGCTGCGGTGGTTCTTCAGAAGATCCTGCACGCCTTTTCTTAAAGCGCCGGTTCCTTTTCCGTGAATGATTGACACTCTAGGATATCCGGCTAACACTGCATCGTCCAAATATTTTTCAACACGGCTGAGGGCATTTTCATAGCGTTCGCCGCGAAGATCAAGCTCAAGCGATACATGATAATCCTTTCCCTTGACCGCCGTAATGATTTTTTCTTTTTTTGGCTCCGGAGCTGATTTGATAAACTCCAGATCTTTTTCCTTTACTTTCATTTTTAATATGCCGATTTGTACATTCCATTCATTGCCGCCGGTTTTTTCAAGCAATGTTCCTTTTTGCCCGAAGGTGAGGACTTTCACCTCATCACCTGGCTTGAAGTCACGTTTTTGCGTTTTCATTTTTTCCGGTTTTTTGGACTTTTCAAAGGTAGGAACTGCGCCTTCTAACCGTTTCTTCGCGTTGATCAGCTCGTGATCCTTGAAGGATTTGTGTTCTTCTTTTATGGAGCGCAATTCATGAATAATATCTTCGGCTTCTTTCATTGCCGCTTTTACTTTATCAGCCGCTTGCTGTTCAGCCTCCTCGAGCATTTTGTCTTTTTTGCTGTTAAGCTCGATGATTTGCTGCTGCAGCTCTTTGTGCAGCTTTTCCGCTTCTTTTCTGATTGACTCTGTCTCAGAAAGCTCTTCTTCCGCACGTTTTTTGCTTTGTTCCAGCGACGCAATCATTGTATCAACTTCGTTATGCTCAGCCGTCATTTCTGACTTCGCCTGCCCGATAATATGGTCTGGAAGTCCAAGGCGTTTTGAAATTTCGAAAGCGTTGCTTCGTCCCGGCACACCAATTAAAAGTTTATAGGTCGGTGACAGCGTTTCGATGTCAAATTCAACGCTCGCATTCATGACGCCTTCTCTGTTATAGCCGTACGCCTTCAATTCCGGATAATGCGTCGTAGCTAACACTCGTGCATTGGTGCGATGCACGTCATCCAGGATGCTCATGGCGAGGGCCGCCCCCTCCTGCGGATCTGTCCCTGCACCAAGTTCATCGAAAAGCACAAGGCTGTTTTCATTGACCTGTTCTAAAATGCCGACAATGTTCACCATATGGGATGAGAACGTACTTAAGCTTTGCTCAATCGACTGTTCATCACCGATATCAGCGAATACGTGCTCAAATACCGCCGCTTCTGACCCTTCATCTGCCGGGATATGAAGACCTGATTGTGCCATTAAGGTTAACAGGCCTAACGTTTTAAGGGTGACTGTTTTCCCCCCGGTGTTTGGCCCTGTAATGACAATGGTTGAAAAATCGCCGCCAAGCTCAATGTCATTGGCAACAACCTGATCAGGCGGAAGCAATGGATGGCGGGCTTTTTTTAAGCGGATAAAGCCAGTGTCGTTCATCATCGGTTTTGTCGCTTTGACCGCTTTTGCATATCTTGCTTTTGCAAAAATAAAGTCAAGCGTCTGCAACACTTGCAAATCTAGAAATAGCTCTTCTGTATGCTCTGCCGTTTTCTCTGTCAGCACACGCAAAATCCGTTCGATTTCTTGCTTTTCTTTCACTTTCGCCTGCTGAAGGGAATTGTTCATATCTACAATTGCCTGCGGTTCAATGAATAGTGTTGCGCCGGAGGACGAAGTATCATGCACAATTCCGCCGTAGCTTGATCTGTACTCCTGTTTGACCGGGATTACAAAGCGGTCATTCCGAATCGTAACAATCGTATCAGACAGCATTTTTGAAGCGGAAGAGGAACGCAGCATTGACTCTAACCGGTCTCTGATTCTCGATTCGAGGGTTCTGAGCTGCGTGCGGATTCCTCTCAATTTTTCCGATGCATGATCAAGCACTTCTCCGTGATCATCGATGCAGGAATTAATGTCCCGTTCTAAATCGGACAGCGTGATAAGCTGTTCAGCGTGCTGATGGATCAGCGGAATGTCAACACCGTCTTCAGCCATTTGGGTGATAAAATGTTTCATCTGTTTAACTGCATAAAGCAGGCCTGAGATTTCAGTGAATTCTGAAGGACTGAGAACGCTGCCGATTTCCGCTCGTCTTAATGCTCCTCTGATATCAACAAGACCGCCAAACGGCGCTCGGCCTCTCAGCCGGATAATGGCAGAAGCTTCGTCTACTTCATCCAGCTGTTTTTTGATTTCGTCTATAGAAGCAGAAGGCTTAAGCTGGAGAAGCATTTCTTTTCCGAGCGATGAAGCGGCATGCTCAATAACCTGTTCTTTCACTTTATGAAATTCAAGAGCTGATAATACTTTTTGCTGCACGATTGTGTGAGCCTCCTTACTTAATCGTTGCGCTTCAGGAATGCCTCTACGTCTTCAAGCGACCGGGCATTCAGAACGTTTTTCGTTTCCGTCCATCCTTTGCGCGCGGCAGTAACGCCAGTTTTCATATCGTCTAACATCTCAATGTTATGGGCATCAGTATTAATCACCAATGTAACCCCTTGTTCGTTTGCTTTCAGTAAATGCTCTGTGCGCAGATCGAGGCGCGCAGGGTTAGCGTTGAGTTCAAGCGCCGTATTTGTTTTTTTCGCAAGATCAATCAGCTTATCAATATCGATTTCATAACCGGCCCGTCTGCCGATCAGGCGTCCGGTCGGGTGTGCGATAATGTCAACATGTTTGTTTGTCAGTGCCGTCTCAAGCCGCTTCATAATCACGTGTTCCGGCTGATTAAAACTGGAATGAATCGATGCAATAACGATATCCATTTCCGCCAGCACATCGTCATCATAATCGAGCGTACCGTCAGGCAGGATATCCATCTCGACGCCTTTCAAGATACGGAAGTTTTCGAACTCAGCATTCAGCGCGTCAATTTCTTTTGCCTGCTGTTTAAGTCTTTCTGCAGTAAGCCCGTTGGCGACCTTTAAATATTGTGAGTGATCGGTGATCGCCATGTATTGATAGCCTTTTTTGATGCATGCTTCAGCCATCTCTCTGATCGAAAACGCACCATCGCTCCACGTTGAGTGCATGTGGAGATCTCCCTTGATTTGCCCTGGCTCTATCAGTTCAATGCTATCGCTGTAGGTTTCCACTTCCTGTCCGCTTTCACGAATTTCCGGCGGAATCAGCGGCAGGCCGAAGTGCGCATAAAATTCACGTTCGCTCGGAAATGTTTTGATCTCACCGGTTTCAACTGTCTCAACGCCGTATTCACTGATCCGCTCGCCGCGTTCTTTTGCGATTTGGCGCATCTTAATGTTGTGATCCTTTGATCCCGTAAAATGATGGAGTGTTGTCGGAAACTGCTCTTCCGTCACAAGACGGAAATCGACGCTCGTTTCATATTCAAAGGAAAGGATGACGGACACCTTCGTATCTCCACTCGCGATCACGCTGTTGATGTTTGGCAGTGCAAGAAGCTGTTCCCTTACTTCAGCCGGCTGATCTGTAGCAATGATATAGTCCAAATCCTTCACCGTTTCCCGCGCTCTGCGAAGACTTCCGGCACGAGAAAATTTGATGATATGCGTAAATTGAGAAAGATGCTCCTCAATATCCCGCGCGATCCGGAGGGCATATCCGATCGGGAACCGCTCAGGCTGCTTTCCGGCTTCTCCGAGCGCCTGTAATATTTTTTCTTCTGATTTTTTGCCAAAACCCGCAAGGCCTTGCACTTTTTGCTGTTCACAGGCTTCCTTCAGAGATTCTGCATCATGTACGCCGAGCTCTTTATACAGCTTTGCGATTTTTTTGCCGCCGAGCCCCGGCAGCTTCAATAAAGGCACGAGTCCTTCCGGCACTTCTTTCTGCAACGATTCGAGCGTGCTTGACTTTCCTTCATCTATATACTCCTTAATGACGCTGTACGTTCCTTTTCCAATGCCGGACAGCGACATCATATCGTCCATTTCTGATAAGCTTCGGTCGTCCTGTTCCAGGGCTGCCGCTGCTTTTCGGAATGCGGACACTTTAAACGGGTTGTCCCCCTTTAGTTCCATATAGACTGCAATGGTTTCAAGCAGCCGGATAATATCTTTTTTATGCATACAATAACCCCCAGACGTTCACATATGTTTCCATCATACTCGAAAAAAACTTCTCCGGACAAGAGAAGTTTTTTATGCCCCGTACTGTGTCCACAGCTCTTCTAAAAGCCCTGACAAGTACGGTGTATGGTTAATGATCACATTTGCGAGAGACGATTGCCCCATCATTTGCTGCAACGCATCTACCGGCAGAACGGATGCGACATACAACAGCACAAATGTAAATAAATAGACTTCTAGAAAACCGAGAACGGCGCCCAGCAACTGGTTGATTTGTTTGATCACCGGAATGCCGGCGACAATACTCAAGAACGAGCCGATGATTCTCAGTAAGATTTTAGCGATGATAAATAAAACGATAAACGCAATCGCATTATAATAGGCCGCTTCTAAATTTCCCGTAAAAAAAGAAAGAGCCGGCTGTCCCGCTGAAAAGTCGGGTGCGGGAATCCACTTTAAATGCGGCGCCACATTTTTATAGAATAAAGCCGCAAAGGCGATCGATAAAATAAAGCTCGTCAAGCGGATAAACTGCAGGATAAAACCGCGTTTTAACCCCAGTAAAGTCCCCATCAGGAGCAAGATTAAGATGATGATATCCAGCATAGTTGTTCAATCCTTTTCTTTAAGCTGACGCTCCAGTTTTTCACATTTCTCTTGTAACTTAACATAATCGTGCACCACATTTACCGCTGTCAGCACTGCAAGTTTATTTATATCAAGGTATGGATTTTTTTCATTGATTTCTCTCATTTTATCATCAACAATTCCGGCGACATACCTCATATGGGCTCTGCTTTCTTCACCGACTATCGTGAAGTGCTGGCCGTAAATGTCAACGGTTGTTTTGGTTTTTTTGCCGTCAGACAACGTTTCTCCTCCATTCCGCGAGAATCCTAGTTCTTATCATAACACGTTTATTAAATGAATGGAAAGACGAGCCTCCCGCTGTTATGATACACTGGTATATACAGTGAAAAGTGTAAAAAAAGGAGATTATTACGTGTCCCATTCAGTGATAAAAGTATCGTTGTCTGCTATTGACCAAATGAAAATGACGTACAGCGGTTCGCTTACCGCCTCTGTTCCACAGGGAGCCGTTTTTCAGGCGAAACCGCCCGGCTGTACCATTACAGCATATCAATCAGGCAAGGTCTTGTTTCAAGGTAAAAACGCAGCGGCAGAATCCGCGCGCTGGGGAACAGCTGAGCCTCAGGAAAAGAAGAAACCGGCCAAAAAGCCCGCTGATCCCCGCTATGCCCCTCCGGCGGATATCGCCGGCATGTCTGTTATCGGCTCTGACGAAGTCGGAACAGGAGATTACTTCGGTCCAATGACGGTTGTATGCGCGTACGTCGACAAAACCATGCTTCCTTTAATGAAGGAACTCGGTGTGAAGGATTCTAAGGATTTAAAGGATCCGCAAATCATTGAGATTGCCCGAAACCTGATTAAAACCATTCCGTACAGCCTGCTGGTGTTAAAGAATGAAAAGTATAACAGCATGCAGGAAAAAGGCATGAGCCAAGGGAAAATGAAAGCATTGCTGCACAATCAGGCGATCACCCATTTATTAAGGAAAATGGATGGAATAAAGCCTGAGGCCATTTTGATTGACCAATTCGCTGAGCCAGGCGTCTACTTCAATCATTTAAAGGGCAGAGACATTGTGAAGGAGCGGACCTATTTTAGCACAAAAGCTGAAGGTATTCACCTGGCTGTCGCCGCTGCTTCAATCATTGCAAGATTTTCATTTTTAATGGAAATGGATAAACTATCACGCGAGGCAGGAATGACGCTGCCGAAAGGAGCCGGTCCGCACGTCGATGAAGCGGCAGCCAAGCTGATCCTCAAAAAAGGGGCATCCGCACTCAGAGCCTTTACAAAACTCCATTTCGCCAATACGCAAAAAGCGCAGCGCCTTGCTGATAAAAAACGTTCATAGAAAAAAGCTTGCAGATTTCTCTGCAAGCTTTTTTTATCAGCCTCTTAAAACAGCTTGATATGTGTCTTCTAACGCCTTCAGCACTTTACTGTGCGCTTTTGTCACTTCTTCTTCAGTCAGTGTTTGTTCAGGGTTAACATACTGGAGTGAGAAAGCGACTGACTTCTTGCCTTCCTCCATATGCTCTCCTTCGTATACGTCAAATACGGTTACCTCTTTCAGAAGCTTGCCGCCAGCCTCTTTAATGATGCTCTCGAGCTGGCCGCTTGTGACGGTTTTATCTGTTACAAGAGCGATATCACGTGTAACAGACGGATATTTCGGAATCGCCGTGTAAACAAGCGGTGCTGTTTCTGCTGCAAGTAACGCATGAAGATCAATCTCAAATACGTATGTTTCCTTTATATCCAGTTCTTTTTCCAATGAAGGATGGACTTGGCCGATGAAGCCGATCAGAGAGCCATTCAGTAAAATGTTCGCTGTTCTGCCCGGGTGCAGCTGTTTGCGTTCAGACTGTACAAATTCAATGCTGTCTAGGACGTTGAGTTTGTCTAACAGCCCTTCGACAATACCTTTGACAACAAAGAAATCAACTGGTTTCTTCTCACCCTGCCATAGCTGCTTGCGCCATAATCCGGTAACAGCTCCTGCCACGCGTTCTGTTTCAACAGGTTTTGTGTCCTCTTCCTTCGTCAGGAAAACGGAACCGACTTCGTACAGTGCAACTGAGTCAGTCTGTCTCGCGAGGTTGTAAGAAACAGAATCAAGCAGATTCGGAACAAGACTGTGTCTGAGAATGCTTCTTTCTTCACTCATAGGAAGCGCAAGCACAGTGTTCAGTGATTTTTCAATCGCAAACGCTGCCGCTTTCTTCTCATTTGTCAATGAGTAAGTGATGGCTTGGGATAAGCCTGCGCCTTCAAGGAAACGTCTGACTTTACGGCGTTTTGCCTGATATGGCGTTAATCCGCCTGTTGTTCCCGCTGTCTCAGGAAGCGTAGACGGAATGTTATCGTAGCCGTACAGTCTTGCCGCTTCTTCGATTAAATCCTCTTCTATTGTAATGTCGCCGCGGCGTGATGGGACGGTCACAACGAGAAGATCATCCGCTTCACCAACCGTAAAACCAAGACGTTTATAAATGCTGATCAGTTCTTCCTTGCTGATCGTCATGCCTAGAACGCTGCTCACTCTGTCAGCAGACACGTGAATGTTATTTGCTTCGATTGTCAGGTGATCTTCCTCAACCGTTCCAGCAAGCACCTCACCGCCGGCATACAGATGGATCAGCTGTGCAGCCCGTTCTGCTGCAAGACGCACGCGCGCAGGATCAATTCCTTTTTCAAACCTTACGCTTGATTCACTTCTCAAACCAAGGTCCTTGGAAGCCTTGCGAACCGTCTGCCCGTTGAAATAAGCAGCCTCAAGCAAAATCGTTTTCGTATCTTCCTGAACCTCTGACTCTGCTCCTCCCATGACACCGGCAACGGCCTGCGCTTTCGTTCCGTTTGTAATGACAAGGTGATCGGCAGACAGCTTACGTTCTTGATCATCAAGAGTGACGATCATTTCATTCTCAGCTGCTTTTCTTACTACGACTTCCTTAGAGCCAAATCTGTCATAATCAAACGCGTGAAGCGGCTGTCCGTATTCCAACAGGACAAAGTTTGTGATGTCAACAACGTTGTTGTGCGGACGAATGCCTGCATTCATCAGCTTTGTTTGCATCCAAAGCGGTGACGGAGCAATCGTGACATTTTTTATGATTTTTGCAGCATACAGCGGGTTTGCTTCCTGATCTTCGATTTTGACAGCAATGTAATCAGACGCTTGTTCTGAAGCAGCCGGGTAATCCGTTTGCGGAAGCTTTACCTCAGTGTCTAAAATCGCCGCAACCTCGTAAGCAACACCAAGCATGTTCATGGCATCCGCGCGGTTTGGTGTTAAGCCAAGCTCAAGAATCGCATCGTCAAGCTGTAAAGCCGCTAAAGCATCGCTTCCTGTTTCAGCGTCGTTCGGGAATACGAAAATGCCTTCCGCATACTCCTTTGCCACAAGTTTGCTTTCAATCCCAAGCTCCTGTAAAGAACAGATCATGCCGTTTGATTCTTCACCGCGAAGCTTGGCTTTTTTGATTTTGAAATTGCCCGGCAGCACCGCTCCGACTGTTGCAACTGCGACTTTTTGTCCCTTATCCACATTCGGCGCGCCGCAAATGATTTGCACAGGGGCTTCCGCTCCGATATCCACAAGGCACTTATTCAGCTTATCAGCATTCGGGTGCTGCTCGCGCTCCAGCACATGGCCGATGACAACGCCTTTGATGCCTTCTCCTTTGTATTCAATTCCTTCAACCTCAATACCGGCTCTTGTAATTTTTTCAGCAAGAACAGCCGGGTCCATGCCTTTTAAATCAACATAATCCTCTAACCATTTATAAGAAACAAACATCCTTGCATCCTCCTCTTACGCCTGTTTAAACTGCGAAATAAATCTGACATCGTTTGTATAGAAGTGGCGGATATCATCAATGCCGTATTTCAGCATCGCGATGCGCTCAACACCCATTCCGAATGCGAAGCCCTGATATTTCTTCGGGTCAAAGCCAGCCATTTTAAGCACATTCGGGTGAACCATGCCGGCGCCGAGGATTTCGATCCAGCCTGTTCCTTTACATACTGAGCAGCCGTTCCCACCGCATTTAAAGCATGTCACATCCACTTCTACTGAAGGCTCAGTAAACGGGAAGAAGCTTGGGCGGAGTCTGATTTCGCGGTCTTGCCCGAACATTTTTTTCGCAACGAGTTCAAGCGTTCCTTTTAAATCACTCATGCTGATGTTTTTGTCAACGACAAGCCCTTCAATTTGCATAAATTGATGAGAGTGCGTCGCGTCATCGTTATCACGGCGATAAACTTTACCCGGGCAAATGATTTTAACAGGCCCTTTGCCTTCATGCTTTTCCATCGTCCGTGTTTGGACAGGAGAAGTTTGCGTTCTCATCAAAGTTTCCTCTGTGATGTAAAAGCTGTCCTGCATATCGCGCGCAGGGTGTTCTTTTGGCAGGTTGAGCGATTCGAAATTGTAGTAATCCGTTTCAACCTCTGGCCCTTCCTCGACTGTGTAGCCCATCCCGATAAATAAATCTTCAATTTCTTCAATGACAACAGTGAGCGGATGGCGGCCGCCGACTGCAACAGGATTCCCAGGCAGCGTGACGTCAATTGTCTGTCCCGCAAGCTTCTGCTTCATTTCCTCTTCTTCAAGCTTCTCGTTTTTGTCAGCAATCGCATTAGCGATACGCTCTCTTACTTCGTTCGCGAGCGCCCCCATTTTTGGACGTTCCTCAGCAGAAAGCTTGCCCATTCCGCGCAGCACTTCTGTAATCGGCCCTTTTTTTCCGAGATATTGCACCCGAATATCATTGACAACCTTTAATGAGCTTGCTGCTTCTACTTGTTCTATGGCTTCTTGTTCCAGCTGTTTTAGCTTTTCTTCCATTTTGCATCCTCCTTTTATGTAAACAAACCGTCATATGTCTTTGGAAAATAAAAAAAACCCGTCCCTTATACAAGGGACGAGTTGTGGCCGCGGTACCACCCTTATTTCAGACAGACTGATGCTGTCGTCAGCTTCATTGACATAACGGAATCAGATTCCGGTTCACCTTTACGCGCAGTGTGGCGCGGTCCCGGCGACAACTCAAGAGGTGAAGCCAATTTCCGGCTGCGTTAAAAATGCTCTCAGTCAGCGGCATTTTCTCCCTGGAAAGCAGTTGATCAGAAATTGAGGTCCTCTGTCACGGTTTTTAAAATATTATGTTCTATTATAGAGAAATCCACCGCTTGGCGCAATACTATCCTCGCAAGTGATACACGAGGATGGCAGCCGCAACTGCGACGTTTAGTGATTCAGCCTGTCCGTAAAGCGGCACGTACAGGTTCAAATCCGTTTTTTCCAGCAATGCAGCATCCACCCCTGCGCCTTCATTTCCTACAATGAGCGCAAAGGATTCAGACTGAGGGATTTCCCGGTAAGGCGCTCCGTTTTGCAGCGCCGTGCCGTACACTTTTACGCCCTCTGCCTTCAATTCGTCCACATATGACTGCAGGTTTTTTCTCACAACAGGAATATGAAAGTGAGATCCTTGCGCAGATCGCAGTGTTTTTCCGTTAAAGGCGTCGGCCGTGCCGTCACCGAGTACAACTGCATCCAAACCGGCCGCATCAGCCGTTCGAATCATTGTGCCTAGGTTTCCCGGATCTTGAACGGCATCAATCAGCAGCATCTTACGTGCCGTTGCCAGCTGTTCTTCAGGCATATGGCATACGGCGGCAATCTGCTGCGGCGTTTCGGTTTCAGTCACAGCTGAAAACGCATCTTCGCTCAGCACATAGCACTGGATACCCGCCTCAAGATCTGAAGGAATCTTTGTTTCATCCTTTACAAGAATTTCTTTCACCGTACCCGGGCTTTTCAGCGCCTCTTCAACGAGGTGTTCTCCCTCTATCAGAAATGTATTTGTTTTTGTTCGTTCTTTTTTTGTGTGAAGCTTTTTCCAATCCTTCACTTTTTGGTTTTTTGCTGATTCTATATGTTTCACTGTCTGTGTGGCGCTCCTTTTTTTAACATGATGTTATTATATCGCAAGAACAGCACATAATAAACCAGGTGCAGGGTTAGAATATACGTATTACATTTTAGGAAAAGGAGCGTTTTACATGGATCTTAATTTACGTCATGCCGTCATTGCCAACGTAACCGGCAATAATCAGGAACAGCTTGAGCATACAATTGTAGATGCGATTCAAAGCGGTGAAGAAAAAATGCTTCCAGGGCTCGGCGTTTTATTTGAAGTCATTTGGCAGCACGCATCCGAAAGTGAGAAAAACGAAATGCTGAAAACGCTTGAAGGCGGATTAAAACCCGCCCAATAAGACATGAAACCGGGTGACTGCGCCCGGTTTTTTTCTTATATAATAAAAACATGATGAGGGGGAACGCCATGTTTTTACAGCCATTATTAGCGAAAAAAATTATTGCTGAAGTCAAAAAAATGTACGAACGTGGGGTCATTATCGTAAACACGGATGGCCTTATTATGGCGAGCACAAACGATGAGCGAGTCGGACAATTTCATGAGGGAGCGCTTCTCTGCGCAAAAGAAAAACGCAGCGTCATTATTACAAAGGAAGATGAAAAAAGGTTAAAAGGAGTAAAGGCGGGCATTAACCTCCCTGTATTTTCTGATCATGATGTGATTGCTGTCTTCGGGCTGACAGGTGAGCCCGCTGAGATTCAGCCTTACGGGGAGCTGCTTCGAAAAATGACAGAGCTGTTCATTAAGGAATCATGGCATTTAGAGCAGTCCCAGTGGCGTGAAAGAATGCTGGAATCTTTTATGATCGATTGGCTGCAATTAAAAGAGTGGTCTTCGGGTTTTCTTGAGAAAGCTCAGCTTCTTGGTGTTGACCTTGCCTCCCGGCGTCAAATGATTCTGATTCAGGGGTATGAGTGGTCACCTCATGATATTGAGCAAATGGCACGTAGCTGGAAATCCTCGTACCCTGCGGATTTGTTCATCAGGTGGGGAAATGAACGGATTTTGATTAATCACGAAGTGCCACAGCATGAACAAAGAGATCGGCTTTTACGGCAGATCCTTCACATTTGTTCGTTTGCCAATACCGCAAACAGCCAATTGACAGCAGCTGGCGCTGGAAGGACTGTCGCAAGCTCCAGCCTGACAGATTCATACGAGCAAGCGGAAAAAGCGCTGGCTGTCAGCCTTAAGCGAAAAACGCCCATATTCGAAGAGGATCTGAAGCTTGATATGTGTCTGACGGAAATCAGCCCAGGGACCAGAAACGAATTTCCGCAAAGAGTATTCAGAGAGACGCTTCGGCATCAGGAACTAATGAGAACGATACGGACCTTCTTTCTACATGATTTGTCTTTGAAACAAACCGCAGAAGATATGCATATTCATATCAATACATTGCGTTATCGTCTGGCTAAGGCTGAACAGCTGACCGGTTTGCACTTTGACCGCACCGAGGATATCGTCACGATGTACGTCGCACTCTATTTTTTAGATCAAGATACAAAATAGAAAGAGTTTTAGATTCTTTTTTTGTATGTTTCTCCATGGAAAGCTTTTCTTTTTTTCTTTTACAATAGATTGAAAGCGTTTTTCAACAGGGGGATTGGTGAAAATGCTCACAAAGGATGTAAAAGGACAGCTGATTCAAATCGTCGGACCCGAAAACTTTGATGACTCAAAAGCCGGCCGGCTCGTTTATTCTTATGATGCGACGCCGCAGTTTCAATCTATGCCTGATGCCGTGATTGCGCCCAGGAATACAGATGAAATTTCACAAATTTTAACGATTTGCAGAGAACATCGCGTGCCGATCGTTCCGAGAGGATCAGGGACAAACCTATGCGGCGGCACGTGCCCGACTGAAGGCGGCCTTGTGCTTCTCTTTAAGCACATGAACAAAATTCTTGAGATTGATGAAGAAAATTTAACTGCCACAGTTCAGCCGGGCGTCATTACGTTGGATATGATCCGCGCGGTTGAAAGCAAAGGTTTGTTTTATCCGCCCGATCCGAGTTCTATGAAAATATCAACCATCGGCGGAAACATCAATGAAAATTCCGGCGGGCTCCGCGGATTAAAATACGGCGTCACCCGCGACTATGTGATTGGTCTGGAGGTTGTGCTCGCAAATGGAGACATCATCCGCACCGGAGGAAAACTCGCGAAGGATGTGGCCGGATACGATCTGACGCGTCTTTTTGTCGGCTCAGAAGGAACACTCGGTATTGTGACAGAAGCCATCGTCAAACTTGTTCCAAAACCGGAAACCAAGAAGACGCTGCTTGCCCTTTATGAAAGCATCGATGCCGCTGCTCAAACGGTATCGGACATTATTGCCGCGAAAATGATACCCGCAACGCTTGAATTTCTCGACCAGCCTACACTATTGGTAATTGAGGATTATGCCAAAATCGGACTTCCGACAAGCGCAAAAGCAGTTCTGTTAATTGAACAAGACGGGCCGCTTGAAACCGTTGAACGGGATATGGAAAAGATTGAGGCGATCTGCAAAAAAGGCGACGCCGTTTCCGTTCAGACCGCACAAACGGAGGAGGAGGCATTCGCCCTGACTGAAGCTCGGCGCTCCGCCCTTTCTGCCCTTGCACGCCTCAAGCCGACGACGATTTTAGAGGATGCGACTGTACCTCGCTCAGAAATCGCCAATATGGTCAAAGCGATTAATCATATTGCTGCTAAATACGATATTTCCATTTGCACCTTCGGCCACGCAGGAGACGGGAACCTCCATCCGACATGCACGACAGATATACGCAATGAAGATGAGATGGAGCGTGTTGAACAGGCTTTTGCCGAGATTTTTGAGAAAGCGATTGAACTTGGCGGCACGATAACCGGAGAGCACGGAGTCGGGGCCATGAAAGCGCCTTACTTGGAGATGAAGCTAAAAAAAGAAGGCATTGATGCGATGAAAGCGTTGAAAGCGGCATTTGATCCCCAGAACATATTAAATCCGGGCAAGGTGTTTGCAAAAGATGCCAGAAAACGTGTGGTGGCACAAAGATGACAACAGAAAAAGAAATGAAACAGATCCAAAATGAATTTAAAGAGCGTATGGATGAAGGTGAGTTATTAAATTGTATGCGCTGCGGATTTTGTCTTCCTTCCTGTCCGACCTATATCGAATCAGGGTTTCAGGAAACATACTCTCCGCGCGGGCGTATCGCCTTAATGAAAGCCGTGGCGGACGGTATGATTGAACCGGATGATGATGTCGAACGTTCGCTGTCACTTTGCCTCGGCTGCCGAGCCTGTGAACCCGTATGCCCATCCGGCGTGAAATACGGTCAGCTGCTGGAGGAAGCCAGAGATATTATCCACCAAAATAAAAAACACTCGCTTGGCGCACGTGTCATGCGAAAGACGGCTTTTCACGAGCTGTTTCCGCACCAAAGCCGCATGCGCTCAGCTGTAAGCCTTATCGGTTTGTATCAGCGTTCAGGACTGCAAACCGCTGTGCGAAAAACCGGTATGCTTCGCGTCCTGCCTGAGCATTTGCGGACGATGGAAGCTGTTCTTCCTGATGTTCCAAAAAGCAAAGAAATGAACAATCGGCCGCGTTTCCTGCCGTCCATTGGCCCCATGAAAAAACGGGTCGCCTTTTTTTCGGGCTGCTTAATGGATACGATGTTTTTACCGACTAACAATGCCACATTGAAGCTGCTGCAGCTGGCAGGCTGCGATATTGTCATCCCGCCTGAACAGGCTTGCTGCGGGGCACTGCATGGGCATAGCGGTGAAAAAAACGCAGGGAAAGAGCTCGCGAAACAAAATATCGCTGCTTTCGAAGCGTTAGACGTGGAGGCTGTCATCACAAACGCCGGAGGATGCGGAGCCTTTCTTACTGAATATGATCATTTGCTGAAGGATGAGCCGGAGTGGTCGGAGCGCGCCGCCGCTTTTGTTCAAAAGCTGAAGGATTTTTCTTCCGTTTTGGTTGAACTGGATTTCCATCAAATGGACTTAGCGCTCAGGACGCCTCAGGTCGTTACCTATCAAGATTCATGCCACCTAAGAAATGTAATGCATACGTCGCTTGAGCCCCGCCAGCTGCTCCAGAGCATCAAAGGGGCTGAATTCAGAGAAATGGAGAAAGCAGACAGCTGCTGCGGATCAGCGGGAATTTACAACATCGTCGAAGCTGAAATGTCTATGAAAATACTGGACAGTAAAATGGCTGCCGTCAAAGCAACCGACGCGATCCTCATTGTAACAGCAAACCCGGGCTGCCTGCTGCAGATGAAGCTCGGGATTGAACGCGAAGGACTAAGCGGTAAAGTCAGAGCCGTTCACCTGGCTGATTTGCTATTAGAAGCAACCGGGCAGAAAACAACATGAGAAAGCCCAAAACAGAAATTGTTTTGGGCTTTTGTTCGTTATTCCATCGGACTGCAAATTTCGATATAATGTCCATCCGGATCTGCGATATAGGCGACCGTCTGCCCCCATGGTTTCACTTTCGGCTCCCCGATAATCGAGACGCCTTGTTCTCTCATCCTTTTGATGACAGTTTCTACATTTTCAGTAACAAACCCGATTTCAAATGTGTTTGAAGCAGATGTTTCCGGAATATCCAGCGCTGTGATATCTCTGGCACTTTCCCGTGTATTAAGCGCCAATATCGTCGATCCTGTTTCAAATTCGACATACGTGCCGTGTTCAGCACGAATCGGCAGTCCTAAAATATCCCGATAAAAATGAATAGCCCGCTTGCTGTCCGATACGTATAGAATAAGATATTTCATTGATAGATTCATCGCCAACCCCCTCAGCATTTTCAATAGTCCTTCTAGCCCGGTATAGATGCTTCCATCCTTAAACTCGGATCTTTCCACATCTGCGCCCACTTTTTCACGGCCGCTACGATAATGATGAAGCCTAACACCAGCATGATGATAGATAATACGCCATTCAATACACTATATCCTGCTGCTTCAGGATTAAGATACACATGGCGCACCATCCAATAGCCCGCATAGTTGACAGTGACATATAAATAGGCAAGCGGGATAAGGCAGGTCAAAATGTATCGGCGTTTATCGGCGATTTTCAACACGATGGTCGCTCCGATAATCAGCCCTACTGACGCCATCAGCTGATTGGAAACGCCGAACAGCGCCCAAATGGAACCGATATCTCCTGAATACAGCAAGTACCCCCACATCAAACAGGCAAGCGCGCTGGCAAATACAGAGCCCGGAATCCAGTCTGTTTTCTTCAGCGGTTTATACACCTCTCCGAAGAAATCCTGGATCAAATAACGGGCAACACGTGTGCCGGCGTCAATCGCTGTTAAAATAAATACCGCTTCAAACATAATGACAAATTGGAAAAAGTATGAGGCCAAATGGCTGAAAAACGGCATTCCGGTAAAAATATAAGTCATACCCACCGCAAGCGTGACGGCTCCCCCAGTTCTCCCTTCTAAGTCCAAGCCGATTTCCCTGCTCAATTCAGGCAGATGGACGACATTCATGCCAAGCGTACGGAAAACCTCCGGCGTGCTGTTAATCGCAAAGTAATCAGCAGGCTGTAAGGCGGTTGCCGCAATCAGCGCCATGATGCCGACAAGACACTCAACAAGCATTGCGCCAAACGCCACCGGCTTCATATCACTCCATTTATTCAGCATTTTCGGTGTTGTTCCTGAGCCGACAAAGGCATGGAACCCAGAGATCGCCCCGCAGGCGATGGTTATTGAGATGAACGGCCAGACAGGTCCTGCCAGCACAGGCCCGCCGCCTTTTACGAATTCTGTAAACGCAGGAAACGGAATGGACGGATTGACGACAAACACACCAACAATCAAAGCGATAAAAACACCGATTTTCATAAAGCTGCTTAAATAATCACGCGGTGCGAGAAGCAGCCAAACAGGAAGCGCAGCGGCAAAAAACGCATAAACAGGAAGCGCGATTGCAAGCGTTTTCGTATCTAGTGTTAAAAAGTCACCGAGCGCGGTAGTCTGTACCCATGGGCCGATAAAGACTCCTGTCATTAAAAAGAGAAAACCGACCGTTGACGCGAGCTTTAAATTTCCCGTTTTCTTATAAAATAAGCCCACGCCCATCGCAATCGGAATCGTAATCCCTACTGCAAATGTTCCCCATGGATTGCGTTCAAGCGCGTGCAGCACGACCATCGAGAGACCCGCCATCGTAATCGTGATAATAAACAGCATGGAAAGTCCCGTACAAAAGCCTGCAACAGGGCCAAGCTCATCCTTCGCCACTTCCGACAGCGATTTTCCGTTTTTGCGCATTGATGCAAACAGCACAACAATATCATGGACGGCTCCCCCTATTACCGCCCCGATTAACAGCCACAATAGCCCCGGCAAATAGCCAAACTGCGCCGCCAGAATGGGTCCGACCAGCGGCCCGGCCGCTGCGATCGCGGCAAAATGGTGGCCGAACGAAACCCATTTATTTGTAGGCACATAGTCTTTCCCATCCTCAAGCGTGTGAGCGGGTGTCGGCTTGTCATCATTCACTTTGAGAACCTTCACCATCATAAATGTTCCGTATAAACGATAGGCAATAGCCAAAATACACATTGACGCTATCACAATTGTAACCGCATTCATTTTCTCCCATCCCCTTTGCTGTTTTTCATAAATATATCATAATTTCATGGGGAAAAGCGGTCATTTTTTCCTATACAAAAAAGCCGGCTGGGATGGGCCGGCTTGAGGCAGTTAGTTTAGTTCAATGTCTCCAGATGTTGTACGAACTTTTAAACGGTTAGAGGTTCCGCTATCACCTACATAACCTACAATACGGTGCTCTGATTTTTCTTTATACAAGATGTGATCGAGATTGGCCGCGGCATCACCTGAGTCAGCCTGAAAATCCACTGCCAAAGATGCAGGTTCTTTCTGATACTCTACTGACACACTTCCGCTCGTAGTGACGATGTCGACCTCTTCGTTCTGATGATCCTGAAAAAGATCAATATCCCCGGAAGTTGTCTTATAGTTCACCTTTTCAGCTGTTGTGCGGTTGCTTTTTATTGATCCGCTTGTTGTCTTTACCTCACCTTGGCCGAATGAATTTTGGTCAGTTTGAATTTCTCCACTCGTTGTTTTTAGCGTCAGCTCGTTTTCGATGCGTGTATGCTTCAGCTCAATATTTCCTGATGTAGAGTCAGCAGCTGATTGATCCGCTTGCGTATTTTCTATCAAAATATCGCCAGAGGTTGTCGTTACGGTTATCTCATCATACTTCTTTTCCGGAATCGTGATTGTGATTTTCATATCCTTTTCGCTGCCCCACGGTATAAAAGAGATGATATTCTCGCGTGCTATTTGATTGATTGTTAATGAATTTCCATCTTGGCTCACATCGAACAGCTTTTTGCTTTTATCACTGACCTGCCCTTCAGCAGCTACCTGAATATCATCCGTTTGCCCGCTTTTGACCTCTGCATGCATCGAGCTCGTTGTTACCTCAATTTTTTTAATATCTGCAGGATCATATGTTTCGGCAGCTTTCACCTCTTCTTTTGTAAAATCCGAGGCAGCTGCAGAGATAACAGCCCCGATTACCCCGACTGCAAATACTGCGATCAATCCTATTATGATTTTTTTCATGTCTGCGCCCCCGTCACCAGCTTTAAATTATATCTGATATATCGCAAACTCATGCCATACAGCAGCTTGCCTAAATGCCACAGCCCTATACACAAGAGCAGCCCCAGACTGCCAAACACGAGTGATAAAAAGAACTCCAGCATCATGTGCGTATTCATTTGAAACATTACCATGCCGACAAACATTATTGGTGATACAGAAAGTGCAAGCGCCGCCCCCCATAAACCCACGTACACTCCAAAAATGCCAATAGCTGGTCCCAGCACAAAAATCAAATTTAAGATGCTTATCGCTGCTGCTGAACATGCCATCTGAAAGAGGTTCTTCTTAGGGCGCTGCACTGCTGAAGCAGTTTCCGTGACATCTGGCACCAATTCCTTTGCTATTTGTTTTGGTGAGCCGAGTTCCCTGATGATGTCCGCTTCCGGCCTGCCTTCTTTCATCCCTTCTGTAATATGTTCTTCAAAATCAAATAAGACCTCATTCCGCTCTTCTTTAGAAAGCGGCTGTAACGCTTTACTTAACTCCTGTAAAAACTGTTCTTGATTCATCGTTCTCCTCCCCTTGCCGCATCAATGATTTGATTGACAGATGCTGTGAACTGATCCCATTCTCCCAGCAGCAGTTTCATTCGCATGAAACCAAGCTTTGACATCGTGTAATATTTTCTGGCAGGCCCTTCGGAAGACGGCGCCATATATGTTTCTAAATATTCTTCTTTCGTCAGTCTCCTGAGAAGAGGATATAAGGTGCCTTCAGCTATCGCCATGTGTCTGGAAATGTTTTGAGAAAGCTCATATCCGTATTGGTCTTTTTCGGATATTAATACAAGCACACATAGCTCTAATGCTCCCTTTTTGAATTGAGCATTCATCATAAGATCCTCCCTGCGGCTGGTCAATTTTGTTTATTTTTCCCATCACTTATCCATATGGTAACATCCACTACTGAACATTACAAGGTACTGAATGATATCTACTGAGAAAAAAGAAAAACCGGAGAGAAATCTCCGGCTTTGCTTCTCTTATGATTGTTTTTTCAGGCGGATTACATTCCAGGAAAGCGGCGTGAAATGAGCAGTTAAGCCGTTTTCGCTAACAGACGATGTTCCGTTGGAATGCGGGACGACATTCTTTCTGTTATGCTGGTTTGTCGCTTTGATATCCTGATGCTCAAGTACGATGTGCTCTGCGATTTGGTAGGATTCAAAGCCTCTGAGCGAAATCTCCGTCTCCATCTGATCCTCAGCCTTGTTTACCGCAAAAATAGTGAGGGTTTCTTCCTCTTCAGAGTACACAACAGCAGCATCAACATATGGCACATCAGTAAAATCAGAACAGTCGTACTTCGGAGAAGAAATAAGCGGTTTCAGTGACTCGCCCCTTCCGTAAACAGAAGCATGCATGTATGGATAGAAAATCGGCTGTCTCCATGCTTCTCCGCCTTTTTCCGTCATGATCGGCGCAATGACATTGACAAGCTGCGCAAGACACGCGATTTTCACACGATCTGCGTGCTGCAGCATCGTAATGAGGAGCGAGCCGACTAATAAAGCATCTTCAAAATTGTAAATATCCTCTAAAATCGGACGCGCAGTGATCCACGGCTCGACTTTTTTATCAGCCTCATTTGAGTGATACCATACGTTCCATTCATCCAGAGAGAGATTGATTGTTTTCTTGCTGCGTGTTTTTGCTTTTACATAGTCACAGGTTGCGGCGACAGATTTAATGAAATGATCCAGATCCATGGAACGGGCCAAGTAGTTTGGCAGATTGTTATCCCGGTTTCCGTAGTAGGTGTGAAGGGAGATATAATCGACATGCTCGTACGTATGCTCAAGTACCTTCGCTTCCCAATCGATAAAGGTCGGCATGCCGCTGTTTGAGCTGCCGCAGGCAACAAGTTCAATTGATGGGTCAACCCATTTCATGACCTTTGCCGTCTCTGCGGCTAGCCGTCCGTATTCATCAGCTGTTTTGTGGCCGATCTGCCACGGTCCATCCATTTCGTTTCCTAAACACCATGTTTTGATGCCGTACGGCTGTTCATAGCCATGTGATCTTCTTAAATCACTCCAGTAAGAGCCTTTCGGATGGTTGCAATATTCAACAAGATTACGGGCGGCATCTATGCCTCTTGTGCCAAGGTTGACGGCCATATTGACCTCGGTGTTCACCTTTTTTGCCCAAGTTAAAAATTCATTTGTTCCCACTTCATTGGTTTCTGTCGTTTGCCATGCCAAGTCAAGCCGTCTCGGGCGATTTTCAACTGGTCCGACACCGTCCTCCCAGTTGTATCCGGATAAAAAGTTTCCGCCCGGATAACGGATGATCGGAACCTGTAATTCTTTGATCAGCGACTGGACATCTTTTCTAAACCCATTTTCATCCGCTTCAGGGTGATCAGGCTCATATATGCCTTCGTATACCGCACGCCCCATATGTTCGATAAACGATCCGTAAATCCGTTTGTCTACTTCACCAATTTTATATTCTTTGTCTACAATCATTCGTGCTTTTTTCATCACACGTTTCCTCCTTCATTAACCTTTGACTCCCCCTACCGTCAGGCCGGAGATAAAGTATTTTTGGAAAAACAAGAAAATGATAATTACCGGCAAAATCGCAAATACCGAGCCGGAGATAAGCATGTCGTAATTATTTCCATAAGGGCTCAGCAAGCTGGACAGCCCAATTGGAAGCGTAAACATGTCTTTCGACCGAAGCACAATCAGCGGCCACAAGAAATTGTTCCAGCTGTTTAAGGACTGAAGGATGATCATCGCGCCGAAAGCCGGTTTCATCAGCGGTGCCATAATCCTGAAAAAGATGCCAAATTCCGTACAGCCGTCCATTCTTGCAGAATCCAACAGATCCCTTGGAAGACCAAGCGCATATTGCCTAAAAAAGAATACGGCAACAGGTGAAACGATAAACGGCAATATGACACCCGTATATGAATCGATCAAGTGCAGTCCGACGGTTAGCTTAAACAGAGGAAGCATCATAACCTCCAGCGGAACCATCATGATAATCAGCACAAGAACAAAGATGATACTTCTGCCCTTAAAATCATAAACCGCAAGCCCGTACCCGATCATTGAAGAAAAAAACAGGGTGAGCACGGTTGTGAAAAGCCCAAGTACAAGACTGTTAAAAAACCATTTGAAATAAATGCTGCCGCCGTTAAACAGAAATGTATAATTATCAAGACTCATTACTTTAGGATCAATGTCAAGATTCAGCCCCACACGCAAAAGCTCAGATGACGGCTTTAAGGATCCTAAAAGCAAACAGAAAATTGGAAAAATATACAATAGGCTCAGCATCATAAAAAATAAGGTCAGCGCAATTCTGTAAACGCTAAACTGAGGACTGTGCCGCAACATTTATCCCTCCCCCTTAAACGAGCCTGAAAGCTTTAATGAAATCAGGCTGACAACAAGTATCACAATCAAAAGCACAATGCCGATGGCCGCTCCGTACCCCATTTCGTTGTAGGCAAGCCCCTGCTGATACAAATATCCGACAAGAGTCAGACCAATATTACCCGGGGAATTATTCTGCCAAAGCACGTAGCTTTCCTCAAACATTCTGAAGCCGCCGATAATGCTGATGGTCAGCACATATACGGTAACAGGCTTGAGAAACGGCAGCGTGATGTGTCGGAATTTTTTCATCGTATTCGCCCCGTCTATATCAGCGGCTTCGTACAGCTCTTTCGGCACATTTTGCAGGCCTGCTAAAAAGTAAAGGATGTTGATTCCCATCCATCTCCACGAAGCAAGCAGCACCATCAAAAACATGCCGGTATGTTCATTGTTCATCCAGTTCTGAGGTGATAAGCCGAGTTTGAGTAGGATGGAGTTAGCCAGAGACGTTTCCATTTCTCCGAAGATCAGCCGAAAAATGATCCCCGCGACAATGGTGGAGGTCAATGCCGGTATGAATAGCGCTGATTTAAATATATTTCGAAATTTGACCAGCTTTGAATTCAGGAATATGGCTAGAAGCAATGGGACAGGAATCAGCACGATCAGCGTCCAAAAGGTGTATTCCAGCGTATTCCAAAGGGCGGTATAGAACGTCGGGTTGTTTAGCGCTGTATAATTAGACAATCCGACAAACGACACCTCTCCCGGCAAAATTCTTTGAAAGCTCATGATGAAGACACTAATGATGGGGTATAGAAAAAATACGAGAAAGGATAAAACGAATGGCGCTGTAAACAGATAGGGCGCCGCTTTTTTCGAATAAAATAGATCTCGCCAGCCTGATTGTTTCGCAGCTGAAGGAACGGGATGAACCGTTCCCGTTTTCACAGGTTTCATGAGAACCTCCCCGCTTTCACTTTTTGAATGGGATTCTAATTCTGTTTCAGTTCACCTGCCGCTCTGTCCAAGGCTTGTTTAGGCGTTTTTTGCTGGGATTTAAGCGCGTCGAACAATACGCTTCTGTTGACAAGGTCTGAAGCCTTAGCAAAATCCTCATGTAAATAAATTGGATTGATTTCATCCTTGATATCGAGCAGCACGGAAAAAATGCCTGTTCCGTTTTGGAAGTAATCCGTGTATTTGTTTTTCTCTTTCAATTCCTTGGAGCTCCAAACATCCCAGCGAAGCGGGTCAAACCCGAGTACGCTCCAGAGTTTTTTATTTCCTTCTTTAGAGCCCTTCGCAAAGTCCAAAAACTCTTTTGCTAACTCAACATGCTTGGATTGCTTCGGTACAACGGTTGCCGTACCGCCCAAGCCTGCCGAGCGGTCGCCCCCTTCTTTCCATGCCGGGAGCGGTCTGATGGCAATCTTCCCTTTCAGATCAGGCATATAATCGATAAATCTTCCCATATACCAAATCGGCATGAGGACTGAAGCAGCTCCTCCTTGGTTCATAAAACCGTAGTATTCTTCACTGTGATGCCCGCCGCCTGGAGCAGGAATCATCGTTTTATCATTGATCATGTCTTTTAAATATTGAAGTGTTTTTACGTTGGTGTCATTATTGAGGATCAGCTTGCCGTTTTTATCAAAATAGCCTGAGTTTTGCTGTGAAATCATAGATAAGAAGGTTCCGGAATCATTTGTTTCCACCGTTCCCATCGGCTTCCCGGTCACTTTGCGTACTTTCTGTCCGGCTTTATGGTAATCATCCCATGTTTTAATATCGTCAGGATTGACGCCGGCTTTTTTCATCACATCCATGTTATAAAACATGACTGTTGTCCCTACATGCGTATCGAGTCCGTAAAGCTTTCCGTTTTTGCTGTACAGGGTCAGCCGCGCCTCTACGAATTTATCGCGGTCCTTTTCAATCAGCGGAGTCAAGTCGGCAAGCGGTATGTCAGAGCCCTTCAAAAAGTTTGAAAAACGGGCCAATTCCACATCGGCAATATCAGGGACGCCTTCTCCAGCTATTAAGGAGATAGATAAGTTATCATGCATTTGTCCATACGGATAAACGACCGTATTCAGCTTAATTTTGCGGTCAGGATATTTTTTGTTCCATTCCTTCACCATTTCCACATAGAACTGCTCATGAAGCCCGTTAAATGTCCAAAAGGTCAGCTCAGTTTCACCCGATTTGCCGGATGATTTTTCTGCTGAACACCCGGCAATGAGTAATGTCAGCAGCATCATGAGCACAAGAAAACAGACAGTCATTTTTTTCATCTGCGTTACCCCTTCCATTCGAGGTGCGGGCTATTCATATAGACCATGATTGATCAGCGTTTTGTTTTCATTGATCATTCTTAATCCGGTGCAGCGGTCTCTTAAGGTGTGCGCGTGTCTGAAGGCATTTTTGACGGAATCCTGCCCGACACCGATTTCGTCAAAATACGCAGGGCCTCCGGCTGATCTCAGCCAGTCAGCGAGCACTTCTCCTTCCGGGAGCGTTTGATAAGCCGATTGGATGGCTTGCCGCCGGTTTGGTGAAAATTCATTCAATCCCTCATCCTTTGCGAGCTTTCTGTATGTGTCAGTTAATAAAACAGCGGCGCAGCCCACCTTTGCCCCATGAAGAATCTGAGGCCGTTTTTTCTCCATTAATTCCATCTCAATCCAATGTGAAATATGATGCTCGCCGCCTGATGCCGGACGGGAATGATCTAAGGCCAGCATGACAAGCCCCGATACGATTAAAGACTCCATCAACACCCGTATGCCAGTTTCCGTTTTCATCGCGATGTCTTCTGTGTGTGCGATACAGGCGTCAAGCGCCTCCTGAACGATCTTAGCTCCTGCTGGCGAATAAGGCTCGCCGGCAAGATGCCGGGATATTTCCCAATCTGCTAAAGATGTTATTTTACCGAGCATGTCACCAAAGCCAGCCGCCACCATTGATTGCGGTGCCGCTTTTAATAGATCCAGATCAGCGAACAGCGCAGATGGGGCCTTCGTTTGAATGGTTGTTTTCGTGCCGTATAAAATAATCGGCGCCCCGGCTGACGTAAAACCGTCTACAGATGGAGCAGTCGGATAAGAAATAAACGGCAACTCTCTCTGAAACGCCGCAAAGCGGACGATATCATGAATCGTGCCCGAACCGACTGCAATCATGACATCCGTTGTTTGTTTCGTATGGATCAGCGCATGAATGAGCGATCGTTCATCAGCTGTCACATCTCCGGCTTCATTTTCTGGAATGATCAGGCACTCGGCCTGAAATCCTGCTTGATTCAGTCGGTTTTCCAAATCAATTCCTGCAATGCGGTGTGTATTCACGTCGCAAAGAAGGACAATATGTTTGTAGTTTTTTCGTTTTACATAATCCAAAAGCGAATCAGCTGCTTGTTTACCGAGGACAATTTCTTCAACTTCTATAGGAGACGTCTCTTCTCCGGCGTGTTCAAAAGCACGCTGAACGTCAGCTGCGATACGATTCATATCAGAATCCCCTCCTCAGCCAATTTGATTACATCCTCTATGGACTCCAGCACATAATCCGGCGTATACAAACGCTGTTCTCCCGGTTTCGCAGAACCAGTAAGCACTAAGGCGCTTTTCATGCCATAAAGCTTTCCCATTGCAATGTCAGATTCAATGCTGTCTCCTATAATCATGCATTCATGTGCGGACAGCCCCATTGCTGTACAGGCAGCCTCAGCCATCAGCCAAGACGGCTTTCCGACAACAAGTTCAGTCTTCGCTTGAGCGGAAGCCTCTATCGCCCCAATCATTCCGGCCACATCAATGGCATTTCCGTCTTCGTTTGGAAAAGAGCGGTCTTTGTTTGTAGCAATGATACGAGCGCCGCCGGCGGCCGCTTGAAAAGCTTGATTTAAATCTTTGTACGTAAGCGTTTCATGAAGGGAGATGACGAGCCAATCCGCTTCCTTCGGTTCGTTCGCACGCTGCACACCGGCCAGTCTCAGCTCGTCAACCAAACCTTGTTCTCCAAGCACCCATACCTTTGAAAAACGATAATGTTTATTCAGAAAGGCCGCCGTTACACTCGACGACAGAACAATGTCGTTTACATCCGCTTCAATCCCCGCTCCAAGAAGTTTTTTTCTGCACATGGCACGGGAGATATTCCCCCGGTTGCTTAAAAAGACGATTTTCTTTCCCATTCTCCTAAGCGTTTTGATCGCTTCTCTTGCTCCTTCGATCAACTCATTTCCTCTGAATACAGTACCGTCCAAGTCAATCAGAATGCCAGCCGGTGACACAGGCGTATCATGACTGGCCATAATACGCATTTGCTCCGTGTTTTCGATAAAAATGCTTTTCATGCAGGACTGTATTGATTGGGGTTACATCCTTGTTCAGCATAATGGAGTGATAGGCCATTTCGGCAACCGTTTCTAATACAACTGCGTTATGAATGGCATTTAAGGCATCCGTGCCCCAGCAGAACGGTCCGTGATTATTCACGAGCACACCCGGAATCTGTTCGTAGTTATGATGCTGAAAGGTTTCCGCTATGACTTTTCCTGTATTCAATTCGTACTCATGAATGATTTCTTCATCGTACATTTCTCTAGTACACGGAATCGCACTGTCAAAATAATCAGCATGAGTCGTGCCTAAAGGCGGAATATCTCTGCCTGATTGCGCCCAGCTTGTCGCCCATTGAGAATGGGTATGGACTATTCCCCCGATATTCGGAAAGGCTTTATATAAATAAACATGGGTAGGTGTATCTGAAGAAGGCTTAAGCGAGCCTTCGACGACTTCTCCTTCAAGGTTCAAAACAACCAAGTCATCTGCTGTCAGGTCGCTGTATTCGACTCCGCTAGGTTTGATGACAATTCTTTCTTTTTCACGGTCAATGCCGCTGACATTTCCCCACGTAAAGGTTACCAGCTGATGCTCTTGAAGCTTTAGGTTGGCAGCCAGCACTTCTTTTTTTAATGTTTCAAGCATGCTCCATCACCCTTTATCAATTCTTTTTGGCGGCAGATGAAAATTGAAGATTTTTGATGGTTTTCAGACGCTTCATGACATGGTTTTCTTTTCCGAAATAATGAACCAGCTCTTTATATTCAGCGTACAATTTTTCATAGACCGCGGCATTTTCGGCATTTGGCGTATAAGATATATCTTTCAGTTTTCCCATGTTCGCCGCTGCATCTTTGATGTCGTCGTATCCGCCTTTTTCTTTGCCTGCTGCTAGCGCGCCGAAAATGGCAGATCCTAAGGCTGGGGCTTGCGGTGACCCAGAGATTTTAATATCCATGTTTGTCACATCCGCATAAATCTGCATGACAAACGGGTTTTTCTCAGCAATTCCGCCGGCTGCGTACAGCTCCTCAATCGGAACACCGCTTTCTTTGAACGTTTCGATAATCATCCGTGTTCCGTAGGCTGTCGCTTCAACTAACGCTCTATAAATCTCTTCAGGCTTCGTCAGCAGGGTCATGCCAAGCAGCATCCCTGTTAAATCTGCATCAACAAGAGTTGAACGGTTGCCATTCCACCAATCTAAAGCAAGCAGGCCGCTTTCACCCGGCGCTTGATGGTTTGCTTTCTCACTCAGCAGCTCATGAATGCCAATGTTTTTTTCCTTTGCTTCCTCTTGATACGCTTGCGGAACACACGTTTTCACAAACCAGTCAAAATGATCGCCAACACAGGACTGTCCGGCTTCATATCCCGCATAGCCCGGGAGAATTCCGTTGTCCACAACGCCGCACATCCCTGGAACGATATGCACCTCTTCACCAAGAAGAACATGGCACGTTGAGGTTCCCATAATCATCAGCATTTTCCCTGGCTCTGTGATGCCGACCGCCGGCACGGAAACATGAGCATCCACATTGGCAACCGCAACAGCCGTTCCCGGAAGAAGCCCTGTCAGCTTTGCCATTTTGTCAGTCAGGCCGCCGGCTTTTTCCCCTACTGAATGAATCGGCCCTGCTAATTTATCTCTTGTAATCGTTTTCATTGAAGGGTTTAATTTCTCAAAGAAACCATCTGACGGATATCCCGCTTTTTCACTCCACATCGCTTTATACCCTGCAGTACAGTTGCTTCGCTTGAGCGAGCCGCACAGCTGGTACACGATCCAGTCCGCAGCCTCGATGATCTGGTCAGCCGCTTCATAAATGTGAGGCGCTTCCTCAGCTATTTGCATGACCTTTGGAATCATCCATTCTGAAGAAATTTTTCCTCCGTACCGCTGTAAAAAAGCCTCTCCTTCTTCTTCCGCGATTTGATTGAGCTGATCAGCATGTTTTTGTGCCGCATGATGCTTCCAGAGCTTCACATAGCTGTGCGGCTCCTCTTCATATTCAGGCAGCATGCACAACGGCTGTCCAATGCTGTCAATAGGAAGGATTGTACATGCCGTGAAATCAATCCCAATCCCGATAATGTCTTTTGGTTCAACGCCCGTCTGTTCAAGTAAAGACGGAATGGTTGTTTCCAAGACTTCGAGGTAATCAGCAGGGTGCTGCAGCGCCCAGTCGCGCGGCAGCTTTTGGCCCGTTTTGGGCAGGACGGTATCAATGACAGCATGCCTGTATTCTTTTACAGCAGACGCAAGTTCCTCCCCTGTTTGGACATGAACCAGCACTGCTCTTCCAGATAAAGTTCCAAAATCAACCCCTATAGTGTAAGCCATGTGACATCCCCCTCTACTTTTGAAGCCGGTAAAGCGCCTCGTTCCATTTTAACTCGTGTTTCAGTTTATGAATTGTCGTATCACGGGAAATGAGAACACTTTCGATCCCCGCCATTTCCGCCCAATCAAGCATTTGCTCCGCTGTCAGTTCATAAGACAGGCAGGTATGGTGTGCGCCGCCGGCTAAAATCCATGCCTCCGCTGCTGTTTTCAATGACGGCTCCGGCTTCCAGAGAACTCGGGCCACCGGCAGATTCGGCATGTCTTTTTCAATTTCCTGGCCGTTGACTTCATTCAGCACAAGGCGGAAACGACCGCCGATATCAACAATGCTGGCTTGAATGGCCGAACCGCTGATGCCGTTAAATACAAAACGCGCAGGGTCCTCCTTGCCGCCGATCGAAAGCGGGTGAACCTCGATTTTCGGCTGATCCAAAGCGACAGTCGGACACACTTCAAGCATGTGAGAGCCCAGAATCATTTCATTTCCCGGTTCAAAATGGTACGTGTAATCTTCCATGAAGGAAGTTCTTTTTCCTTTGGCCATGATTTTCATCATCCGTACAAGGGCCGCTGTCTTCCAATCCCCTTCACCGGCGAAACCGTAGCCTTTCTCCATCAGGCGCTGAACGGCAAGTCCCGGCAGCTGTTTCATTCCGTGCAGCACTTCAAACGATGTCGTAAACGCTGTGTATCCGCCTTGTTCAAGAAAAGCGGTTAAGCCTAGTTCAATTTTCGCCTGCTCTTTAATGGACGCTACCTTTGCTTCGTCACGTTTTGTTTCCTCGCTGATCACATATAATCTGTCATATTCCGTATAAAGCGTGTCAACCTCGTCGTCCGTAATGCGATTCATCACTTCAACAAGATCTCCGATGCCATATCCGTCAACCTGCCAGCCAAATTGAATATGCGCTCCGACCTTGTCTCCGTCGGTTACCGCGACATGACGCATGTTATCTCCAAATCTGGCAACCTTAATATGTCTGCTTTCATTTAATGCAGCCGCCGTATCCATCCACTGGGACATTTCTTTTTTCACTTCTTCATCATCCCAATAGCCGGCAATGACCTTTCGGCTAAGCCCCATTCGCGAGTTGATGTAACCGTACTCTCGATCGCCATGCGCGGATTGGTTGCTGTTCATAAAATCCATGTCAATCGTACCCCACGGAATATCGCGATTATATTGGGTATGCAAATGCAAAAGCGGTTTTTGATAAGAGGAAAGGCCTTCTATCCACATTTTTGCAGGGGAAAATGTGTGCATCCATGTAATGATGCCAGCGCACGTCTCACTGTACTCCGCTTCTCTTAACAGCTCTCTAATCGTTTCCGGTGAAGTGACGACGGGCTTATGAATCATTTTATATCTGGAAGAAACCCCGCTGAGCCCCTCACAAATGCTTTTCGCATGCTGATCCACCAGTTCCAGCGTCTCTTCCCCGTATAGGTGCTGGCTTCCTGTCACAAACCAGAATTCATAATCCTTTGTCTGAAGCATGTAAACTGCCCCTTTCTCATAAAATAAAACGCTTTCAAACACAAGAAAAAGATACGTACTAATGATAGAAAACAAACCTATAAATAATAATTTGTACGAACAACTTCATTATAGTAATTGACTATTACACTGTCAATCTTTTCTTTTAAAAAAAGCCGGGCTCTGCCCCCGGCTTTTTGATTCAATAGGACGGCCAGCCCGAGCTCCAATTCAAATCATTGATAAGAAGCTTCGGAATGCCGTTGTTATTGGCATCATAGGCATGGCGAACAAGAATGTTTCCATTTACAATATCCTGGCCTCCAGGTCCTTTCCACTGGTCATTGCCCGAATCCAAAATGGTGCCTCCGCCTTCGAGCATGCTTTTTCCGCTTTTATCAAGATAAGGTCCTGTAATGTTTTTAGATCTTCCGTAAGCAATTTTGTACGTACTGTTTACGCCGGCACAGCATTTATCAAATGAAACCATTAAATAGTAGTAACCATTTTGATACGTAAGAGTAGGGGCTTCCAGCGCACCGCCATTATTTGGTCTGGCTGCAATCGAATAGAGCGAGCCTGTAGGCTTCATCGTATTCTTATCAAGCTTGGTCAGCTTAATGCCGGTCCAAAACGAGCCGAACGCGAGCCACGGGTTGCCATCCTTGTCGAATGTCAGCTCCGGATCAATGGCGTTATAATTATTTGAGCTTGTCGAACGAATCACCAAGCCCTCGTCCTTCCAACTCCCCGAACTGATGCTTGTGGAAGATGCCAGGCCAATGGCAGATGTATTGCTTCCAAAAGAAGAAACAGAATAATACAGCCAGTACTTTCCGTTATAGTATTGGATGTCCGGCGCCCATTGGTTTGGCTCGTAATTCGGCACATAATTGGACCACCACGATAGCGGCGTGCTAAAAATAGATTTTTGTACGGTCCAATTTTTAGCGTCTGAAGACTTCAACACCCGCAGTCCCCGTTCTTCCGTAAGCCCTGTGCCGAGCGCATACCATGAGCTCCCCTCTTTAATCATAGTCGGGTCATGAAGCAGCTCATTGGATGCACCCCAAAACGCGGCCTCTGCGGGAGCAGCCGAAGTGAATAACAAACCTGCAGCCAGAGCGGCACTCGAAAAGTGAAAGAAACGTTTCCATGTTTTTTTTGTTTTCAATTTTGTTCATCCTCCCTTATATTAGAAAGCGCTTACAAAATAGATTGTTTACCCTCCCTTCCTTTCAAATGAGCTACGTATCGTAGATCTTCATGTACAGGACATTTTCGGTATCCTCTTTATTGTAGTCACTCCGCTGTAATTTGTACAGACAAAAAAATAGAATCCGCCTAAACAGGCGGATTCCTCCGTATCTTTATTGGTACGTAATTTCATCAACCGTTTTACGATCTAGCTTCTTAATGACTTCTGTAATTAACTTAACGGCGTTTTCATAATCATCACGATGGAGCATGGCTGCGTGCGTATGAATGTAGCGCGTTGCGATGGTAATGGACAGCGCAGGAACGCCATTTGCCGTCAAATGGATGGCTCCCGAATCAGTTCCGCCGCCGGCAATCGAATCAAACTGGTACGGAATGCCTGCTTCTTCCGCGGTAGCAACAACTGCATCGCGCAAACCTTTGTGAGAAACCATAGATGCATCGTAAACGATAATCTGCGGGCCTTTACCCATTTTGCTTTGCGCTTCCTTCTCGGAAATGCCAGGCGTGTCTCCTGCGATTCCTACATCAACCCCAAACGCAATATCAGGCTGAATGGTGTGCGCAGCCGTTTTCGCTCCCCTCAGGCCGACTTCCTCCTGCACGGTTCCGACGCCATACACAATGTTTGGATGATCAGTGTTTTGTAAGTTTCTTAACACATCAATTGCAATTGCACAACCGATGCGGTTGTCCCAAGCCTTTGCGAGCAGGAATTTTTCATTGTTCATGACCGTAAATTCAAAATGCGGAACAATCATATCTCCCGGGAGCACGCCCCACTCCAAGGCTTCTTCCCGGCTTGAAGCTCCGATATCAATAAACATATCTTTTATTTCCACTGATTTTTTTCTTGCTTCAGGAGACAAAATATGAGGCGGCTTAGATCCGATAACCCCTGTGATTTCTCCTTTTTTTGTGACGATGGTGACGCGCTGGGCAAGCATAACCTGAGCCCACCAGCCGCCAACGGTTTGAAAACGGATAAAGCCTTTATCTGTGATTTGTGTCACCATAAAGCCGACTTCATCCAAATGTCCGGCGATCATAATTTTCGGGCCATTTTCTGCACCAGTTTTTTTAGCAATTAAACTGCCCAGTCGATCTGTTGTCACCTCATCAGCAAATGGTTCTATGTATGATTTCATCACTTGCCTTACTTCTCTTTCATTGCCCGGTATGCCTTTTGCATCTGTTAAATCTTTCAGCATGGTCAATGTTTTATCTAATTTTTCCATGTTTCAAACCCTCCTTCATCAGTCCTGCATTCTTATTATACAAAACATGGCGCTAACCATACGACTATTTCACTTGAAAATCGGGTATATGTTTTTAGAACTTTCTTTTAGAAAAAGTGAAACTTTTTTCTATGCTCTTCGTATTACATCAGATCATCACAATAAGGGAGGTGCCTTCACACAATGTTTGTCATGGTTCTAAGGATTATTTTGCTTGCACTTTTTGCTTATTGTATTTATGCCGTGGTCAAATATGTCGCGAATCCAAAGAGAAGGCTTAAGCTGGCCCAATCAAAAGAACATTTTTATATTATCGATGAACAGAACAATACCCGAAAGAACTTTCAGCTGACGTATAAAGGCGTGCTTTTTGAAGGAGAAAAGCATATTCCTTCCAAAGATCATCCGCTGTTTATCCACACCATCTTTGTCTGGACAGAATCTCCTGAGAAGCTGAAGCATTTCTCTGCAAAAGATTTTGAGAACATTGAAGAAAAAGTGCTGGAACGATATCCAAATTGTAAAATTGACTGGGACCAGCCCATTAAACTTGCAAAAAAAGCAGAAGAGCGTTAAAACGCTTTTCTGCTTTTTATAAATCAAACGGACTGTAGTAAATACCAATGAGAATCGCTTCTATTACCAGAAGGAGCGGTACTCCGTACTTAAAAGAAGCGTGTTTCGTTTTATGTCTGAAGGTTTGCATGCCAAGCCAGACACCGAGCGCTCCAAACACGATGGCTATCAGCCACAGCCGGTCTTCAGAAATTCTCCATTTGTGCTGCTGCGCTTTGCGTTTGTCAACGCCCATCACCCAAAAACCGCACAGATTCATCAACAACAAATAGACTGCAATAACCATGTTGCCTCATCCTTTATATAAAAAAGCCGCTCTGCTGGAGAGCGGCTCTATATGATTACTTGTTTAATTGAGCTTTAGCAGCATCAGCAAGCTGATTGAATGCAGTAAGATCGTTTACAGCAAGATCAGCAAGCATTTTACGGTTTACTTCGATACCAGAAAGCTTAAGACCGTGCATTAAACGGCTGTAAGAAAGGCCGTTCATGCGAGCAGCTGCGTTGATACGAGTGATCCAAAGTTTACGGAAATCACGTTTTTTCTGACGACGGTCACGGAAAGCATAGTTTCCAGATTTCATGACCTGCTGGTTAGCTACTTTGTATAATGTATGTTTTGAACCGAAATAACCTTTTGCTAATTTAAGAACCTTTTTACGACGCTTACGCGCAACAGTTCCGCCTTTTACTCTTGGCATTAAATTTCCCTCCTAATTGTTCCTTATCCGATTACTTGATGTTAGCAAGCATTTGTTTGATACGTTTGAAGTCTCCTGCACTTACAACAGCACTCTTGCGAAGCTTACGCTTTTGCTTTTGAGATTTGTTAGCGAATAAGTGACTTGTATACGCGTGAGAACGTTTTAACTTCCCAGAACCTGTCTTTTTAAAACGTTTAGCAGATCCGCGGTGAGTTTTCATTTTTGGCATGGGATTTCCTCCTTATTGCTTTTCGTTTTTCGGCGCGAGCATTAAGAACATGCTGCGGCCGTCCATTTTTGGTTTTGTTTCGACAGTCGCAACCTCAGCACATGCTTCAGAAAAACGGTCTAACACACGCTGACCGATTTCTTTATGAGTGATTGCGCGTCCTTTAAAGCGGATAGAAGCTTTCACTTTATCGCCTTTTTCAAGGAATTTAATCGCATTGCGCAATTTCGTGTTAAAGTCATGCTCATCGATTGTCGGACTTAACCGAACTTCTTTTAAGTTAATGATTTTTTGATTCTTACGTGCTTCTTTTTCCTTTTTCTGTTGCTCAAATCGGAACTTACCGTAGTCCATGATTCGGCAGACAGGCGGTTTTGCATTCGCTGCAACTAACACAAGGTCAAGATTTGCGCGGCCGGCGATTTCAAGTGCTTCCTGACGGGACTTGATGCCAAGCTGGTCGCCATTTTGTCCGATTAAACGGACCTCACGTGCACGGATACCCTCATTAACCAATTGATCTTTGCTAATAATGAGCCACCTCCATAGTTTCTTCGAATTGATTCACAACTCATTTTGACTGCATTCTGCAGGCAAACAAAAAGTGTGGGCATTATAAAACACCCACACTACGAACATCTGTATCAATAAAAATGTACGGTCAACCTGCCAACTACATGCATGTGTCAATCAGGTGAGAAGCGGGTGCTTCTGCTTGTGATTTATATTCAATTCAATAACTATTCTACACAATACCGGATCTTTAGTCAAGGACGACTTATCCGGAACAACTTTTACATTGTAACATGGGTTTTCTATGAGCGCAAGAGAGAAAAAGAAAATCTTTCATCCTCAACCAGAATGTAAAGTTTCTGAACCGCTCATCCACGCACCATAAACGAAAAAAGCCAGGGCTGAATGCCTTGGCTTAACCTCCGATCAGCTGCACGAACACTGGGATGACCAGAACCGTTACCACTCCTACTACGACAACCGCAATACTCGCCATCGCAGCTTCAACTTCTCCCATCTCAATCCCGACCGCTACACCAAGTGCATGTCCGGATGTTCCGAGAGCCAATCCTTTAGAAATCGGATTCTTTACTTTAAACACCTTCAAGAACAATGCTCCGAGCGCGTATACGATGACAGCGTTAAAGATGACCGCAAAGGCTGTGATGTCGCTGATGCCCCCGATGCCTTTTGATAAAGGAAGCGCAATTGCCGTTGTAGCCGCCTGCGGAAGCATGCTTTTCATTACGACCGAATCGAGATGAATGCCTTTTGCGAGCAAATAAACAATCGTGACAGAGCAGATAGACCCGGCAATAATGGAGGCCATGATTTGCCACCAGTATTTTTTAAGCTTATCTCTTTGTTTGTACAAAGGAATGGCAAAAGCAATCGTTGCCGGTTCCAGGAAAAACTTAATGATTTCTCCTCCGTTATTATAGTCTGCGTAGGAAAAACCGCCGATTTTTAAAAATGCGATCCCAAGCACCATGGCAACAAACAAAGGAGTGAAAAGGAAGAAGCCTTTTGTTTTCTTAAATAAAAAGGTGCCGATGCCGAATGCAGCAAGTGATACGACAATCCCAAAATAAGGACTCATTGTGCTTTCCATGTGATGAACCTCCTGTTTCCTTAATGGTGAACAAGTTCGTTATTGTTCTGCGGGCTTTGCACTGTTTTTGTTTTCATGTCCGCTGCAGTTTTGCGATTTCCGCCCAGCGAAAGAATCAGCTGAGAAAACAATCCCGTAGCCCCCAGCAAAATAATCGTTGCGAGCAGAATGACAAGAACAATTTGCAGGCCGTATTGCTGCATCACACCAAGCGAATTCATAACAGATATACCTGACGGAACAAATAAAAATCCGATCAGAGAGGTTAAAGACGTTCCGAGCGTTTCCACTTGTTCCAGTTTAATGACTTTCAAACATAATAGGAGAAATAATAAGACCAACCCTACAACCGATGCGGGGATAGGTATTGGGACAATAGCGGCAATCATATTCGAAACCAGCATAATGACGGCAAAAATAAATGCTTGTGTTAAAAACCCGTACACTTTTTTAGCACTCATTTTCTTCACCTCTTTCTCTTTGGTACCCTCATTATAAATAAGAATCCCTTGTTATGAAGCGCTTACAAGGTAACATGCCGAATAGCGGGCCTGAGTTGCAGAATCAAATGGCTGAAATGCAAAAAGCCGCCCATCAAATATGGAGCAGCTTTTTCAATTCTTTCGCATATGTCCGGCTGACCGGTATTTTCGATCCGTCTTTCATGATCAGATTATACGTAGAATTAAACCATGGCTGAATTTCTTTAATATATTCGGTATTGACGACGAAGCTCCGATGGACGCGGATAAAATCAGAATCCGGAAGCTTTTTCTCTATCACAACAAGCGTCTCGCTGACCGTATAAGAATGATCGAAGGTTTTTACATTAACATGGCCATCCTCTGTTCCAGCATAGATAATGTCCTTCGTATCCACGATCACAATCGATTCACCCACAGATAGCGCGAGCTTATGCTGCCCGGCATGGCTGTTTTGATCTGTTTCGACAATATCCCGATTGACTTTTTTATATTTTTTCAGCGTTTGCTGAATTCTTTCCTCATCGAAAGGCTTGGTTAAATAATCAAGAGCATCTACCTCAAACGCTTTGAGCGCATACTGGTCATACGCTGTCGCAAACACAACAGCAGGAGGATGCTTCATTTTCTTCAATCGCTTTGCGATATCAAAACCGTTTTCTCCAGATAAATCAACGTCTAAAAACAGCAAATCAGGTTTTTGATCCATCATTTGGTCAAAAGCGGATTCGATATTTTCCGCTTCATTGATTTCCATTTCCTCATTGGTTCGCTTAAGCAAGTAAGCCAGTTCATCCCTTGCCAGCATCTCATCATCAACTATTAACACCCTGAGCATGTTCTTCTCCCTCTTTCATCTGTTGCATTGGCACTTGAAAGGAAACCTCTGTCCCTTTATGAACCTCACTGCTGATATGCAGTGCAGCCTGCTGTCCGAATAATCCGATCAGCCGCTGATTTAGGTTATAAAGCGCTGTCCCGGTTCCCTCCTTAGACGGAAATGGCTTCTTCCCCAGTTCCTGCAGGACGTCCGCCGGTATTCCGCGTCCGTTATCCGTCACCTTCATATAGACGGACGCATTATCAGATATGACACAGACTGTAACCTTGCACATGTCTTGTTTTTTCGGAAACGCGTGCCGAAGCGCGTTCTCGACTAGCACCTGCAAAACAAACGGAGGGATTTCAACCTGCTCCAGTCTGCTGTCGATATTGAGCTCAATTTTATATTTCCCGGGAAAACGCGCCTGTTCTAATGACAAATAGGCGTTAAGATGGTTTAACTCCTTTGAGAGCGGGATCAGCAGCTGTCTCGCCCCTTGAAGGTTTGAACGAAAATAAACACTGAGCTGCAATAGGAGCTTGCGGGTTTTTTCAACATCTGTGCGGCAGAGCGCAGAAATCGTGTTGATCGCATTAAATAAAAAATGCGGATTCACCTGTGCTTGAAGCGCCTTGATTTCAGCATCCTTGAGAAGCTTGCTTTGCAGCTCTGCTTCCCCAAGCTCAAGCTGTGTCGAAAACAGCATGGCCAGCCCCTCAGCAAGCTCCTCCTCTACCTGGCTAAGGCCTGCCGGGCTTTTAAAATACATTTTTAAGGTGCCGATTGTGTTGCCGTTCGATGTCAGCGGCAGGACAATTGCGGCGTGCAAAGGGCATTCAGCATGCGTGCATTCAATCTCTTCCTTCGAAATCGCCTTCATGATATGCCCTGTTTTAATTACCTTTTTAGACAGGCCGGTGATCAGGCTTTTTGATGGGATATGGTGATCCATGCCCGCGCCGACATGCGCAAGGATCTTTTCTTTATCAGTGAGAGACACCGCATCTGTTCCAGTCAGCTTATGGATAATAGCCGCTACACTTTTACAGGAGTTTTCATTTAATCCTTGGCGGAAAAATGGAAGTGTCTGATCAGCAATCGTCAGCACTCGATGCGTTTCGAGAGCCCTCGCCTGCTCTTCCTTGCGAATGATTGCTTGAATAATCGACAGAAAAATAAAACTGCCTGTACCATTGATCAGGATCATCGGAATCCCGATCATGCTGACAAGCTCCCAAGCGTCACTGAACGGCTTTGCCATCAGCAAAATAATGAGCATTTGCAGAGACTCCATGCCGATTCCCACAAGAGCGGCGATACGCGGTGTCGGCATTCGATATCGCTTCGTAAAATACCTGCCGATCAAGCCTGCAAGAACACCCGCTAAAATGGATGACACGGCACAGCTTAAGGCCGTGCTGCCACCGAGTGAAAGACGATGCAGGCCTGCCAGTATGCCAATTCCAGTCCCTACAAACGGACCTCCGAGAAGGCCTCCGATTTCCACACCCAGAATACGGGTATTCGCGATAGAGCCTGATGGATCTATCGTAAGCACCCAGTCATTGTTTACGATCATATTTCTTTGAATTTCGATACCTGTATAATTACTGATGATGCTGAAAAGAGAAAAAATAGAAATCAAAACCGCTTTTCCTTTATAGCCGTCCTGATTCTGAAGAGCTTGTCTGAAAAGTTTCGTATGGGCGAGAATGAACCCTAATATAACAATAATCCCTACCCTTTCAAGCATCATAATCATCAAATGAATCATTCATGTCACCTGTTCTTTCCGTTTTCATTCTAGCATGTTTTCGTTTTGCGGCTGACTGTTTTTTTAAAATCATCTGAAAACATATTTCACAAGGCTTTTATCTATTGTAAAATAAAACATGAGCCTTTTGGCAGAAAGATTTGAATCTGAAGCAGAGGAGAAGATCATGAAAGCCGTATTTTTTGATTTAGATGATACACTACTTTGGGACGAAAAAAGCGTCAGAACAACATTTGCAGAAAGTTGCTTACAGGCGGAGAAAAAATATGGCCTTGACCCTGAGGAATTCGAAGCAGCTGTTCGCGAAGCGGCGAGAGAATTGTACATGTCATATGAGACGTATCCATATACAGTGATGATCGGCATTAACCCGTTTGAAGGGCTGTGGTCCAATTTCTCAGAGCCTATCAGCGAGGGCTTTCAAAAGCTGAACAAGATTGTGCCGGAGTACAGAAGAAATGCGTGGACAAACGGACTTAAAGCGCTTGGGATCGATGATCCTGCATATGGCGAATACTTAGGAGAGTTTTTTGCGGCAGAGCGCAGAAAACGCCCGTTTGTATATGATGAAACATTTGCTGTACTCGATCAATTAAAAGGCAAATATGAATTATTGCTTTTGACTAATGGCGATCCGAGTCTGCAAAAGGAGAAGCTTGCCGGTGTGCCTGAGCTCGCCCCTTACTTCAATGAAATTGTCATCTCGGGCGCATTCGGCAAGGGCAAGCCGGATGTTTCCATTTTTGAACATTGCCTTAAGCTGATGAATATTGAAAAAGACGATGCCATCATGGTCGGCGATAATTTGAATACTGATATTTTAGGCGCTTCAAGAGCCGGAATCAAAACCGTTTGGATCAACCGGACGGATAAGAAAAACGAAACTGACGTATCGCCTGATTACATCATCAGCAGCCTTCATGATTTGTTTCCTATATTAGAGAAATAAAAAAGCATGATCTCTTCAATGAGATCATGCTTTTTTATTTTATTTTTTCGCTTCAGCTACTGCCTTTTTGACAAACTCATCAAGAGAAATCGTTTCAGAGTTCTGTTCACCGTATTTCCGCACGTTTACCGCGCCGTTTTCTGCTTCTTGGTCACCGACCACCAGCATGTACGGGATTTTTTGCATTTGTGCTTCACGGATTTTGTAGCCGATTTTTTCATCGCGGCTGTCGACCTCAACACGCAGGCCTTCACGCTGCAGGCGTTCCTGTACCTTTTTCGCGTAGTCTAAATGCACAGCCGGAGAAACCGGGATGACTTGGAACTGAACCGGTGCAAGCCATGTCGGCAGTGCGCCTTTGTGTTCTTCGATTAAGAAGGCGACAAAACGTTCCATTGTTGAGACGACGCCTCTGTGAATGACAACCGGACGGTGCTGCTTGCCGTCTTCACCGATGTATGTCAGATCGAAACGTTCCGGCAATAAGAAATCAAGCTGAACCGTAGACAATGTTTCTTCTTTGCCGATTGCAGTTTTTACTTGAACATCAAGTTTAGGGCCGTAGAATGCCGCTTCACCTTCTGCTTCGTAATAGTCATGGCCGATTTCGTCCATTGCCTCTTTCAGCATGGATTGCGCTTTGTTCCACATTTCATCGTCATCAAAATATTTCTCTGTATCTTCCGGATCGCGGTAAGACAGACGGAATGTGTAATCACTTAAACCGAAATCCTCATATACATCCTGGATTAAACGAACTGTACGGATAAACTCATCCTTAATTTGATCCGGGCGCACAAAGATGTGTGCATCGTTTAACGTCATTCCGCGTACGCGTTGAAGCCCTGACAGCGCACCTGACATTTCATAGCGGTGCATCGTTCCCAGCTCCGCAATCCGAATCGGAAGCTCGCGGTAGCTGTGAATGTCTTGTTTGTAAATCATCATATGGTGCGGGCAGTTCATCGGACGCAATACAAGTGTTTCATTGTCCATTTCCATCGGAGGGAACATGCCTTCCTGATAATGGTCCCAATGCCCTGATGTTTCATACAGCTCTTTGCTGCCGAGCACAGGTGTATACACATGCTCATAGCCAAGGCTGATTTCTTTATCGACAATGTAGCGCTCGATGACGCGGCGGATTGTTGCGCCCTTTGGCAGCCAAAGCGGCAGGCCTTGTCCGACTTTTTGAGAGTTCGCAAACAGCTTTAATTCTTTGCCGAGCTTTCTGTGGTCGCGTTCTTTCGCTTCTTCTAGCATACGAAGATGCTCTTCAAGATCAGCCTTTTTGAAGAAAGCTGTACCATATACGCGCTGAAGCATTTGGTTTTTGCTGTCACCGCGCCAGTATGCGCCAGCAAGGCTTAGCAGCTTAAATTCTTTGATTTTTCCAGTTGAAGGAACATGAACGCCGCGACACAGGTCAAAGAATTCGCCTTGCTCATAGATCGAAACGGTTTCTCCTTCAGGAATCGCATCCAATAGTTCAAGCTTCAGGTCATCACCGATTTCCGCAAAACGGGCTTTCGCTTCTTCACGGCTGACTTCTTTTCGAACGATCGGAAGGTTCGCATTGACGATTTTTTTCATTTCTTTCTCGATTTTCGGCAGATCCTCCGGTGTAATCGCTTCGTCCATTTCTACATCGTAGTAAAAACCGTTTTCGATGACCGGACCGACGCCGAATTTAACATCCTTGTAGATGCGTTTAATCGCTTGAGCCAGCAAGTGAGCCGTACTATGGCGCATAATTTGAAGACCTTCTTCCGAGCCTTCTGTAATGATTTCCACTGTACCGTCTTCATTGATCGGCGTTCTCAAATCGATTTCTTTTCCGTTCAGTTTTCCGGCTAATGACTTTTTCTTTAATCCCGGACTGATGGATGCCGCGATATCTTCTGTTGTTGTTCCTTTCGCAAACTCCTTGACTGCTCCATCAGGAAATGTGATTTTTACCATATCTGACATCTTTGTCACTCCTTTTTTTGCATATAAAAAACCCCGCCCCCTATGAAAGGGACGAGGTTGAATAAACGGAATCGTGGTTCCACCCTTTTTTCCGCAAAGCCAATACGGCACCTGCGGCTCTAAGCTCTGTAACGGGAGTTCCCGTCAGCCATTACTGTTCCTTTTCAAGGGGTTCACAGCTGAAGTTCAAAGGCGGTAAAGCGAATGGTCCTTAGCTGGGAAGCTTGCAGCCGGGGCTTCCCTCTCTTTGAGCCGGTATCATTCCTTCGTGTCCTTATCAATACGTGTGTCTTTCTTAATCTCCTATGTATTATAAATTGTTCAATCCAAAAAATCAACACGATCACGTTTCCTTTTTTCAAACCGACAGCCTTATATATACAGGCTGCCGGCCCTTATCCTTCCGAGTGCTTCACCGTTGTTTCTGCATCTGAAAAAGCGTGCAGCGGAAGCATTTCCACTCTTTCTTGAAACACGTTTTGAATGGTCCTTGCCATCATGTGCTCGGGCTGGTCGGTATAAAGCACGACTTCATCAGGCGCAATGGAAATCAGCGGCGCGAGCAAATGAGAATCAATATACATAGGATGATCCCGGACAAACCGCCTGTCTATGTATTTCATTTTTTCCCGTTCCGGCACATAGCGCAGCTCCCATAATGTAAAGGAACCATCATGGACAATATGCACTTTTTTGATACGCGGCTGTTTGGCGTTTACATAGTCTCTGAGTGTTTGAATAAAGTTTTGATATTCCTGCTCCATCTTATATTCATCAATCGCTGCTTCTGTAATGTCTCTCAGCTGCTTATAGTATGATCCAAGCCGGAAGGTCTGAAAGGAGCGAATGTAAAATACGCCTTCCTCTAAACAGATCGTTTGGAGTTCATCCAAAATAGATTGTTTCCGTGAAAGCTTCAGCGGCTCAAACGGAAGATCGTCTGCTTCACCTTCAATAATACTGTGTGCGAGCTGAAGAATTTGCTGCTGTTCATCCTGGTCAGTGAAACAATATGTTTCCTCAATCAATGACAGCATATGCTCGTCTTCTTTGCATTCCAAAAAAAATTTGACCAGAATCGGCTCCATAAAACGTTGAATAGAGAAAGCCGGCTTCGCTTTTTTAATCCCGATTTTTCGTATGCCTTCACGGACAATGATATTGTTCCGATCGTCCGAATGCTGAATGAGATGTAAAAAAGCGGCTGCATCATGGTCATCTTCAAAGATTATTTCAAGCATGTTTGTCCCCCCTTACGGCATCTGTTACAAGTATATGGGGGATGTTTTTAAAATAGACGTAAAGGTCACTGGCAAATCTTAATTTGATTCCTGGAACAAGTTTTGCATTTTCTTTCTGAAGATTAATGGCAGCGAAATAAACACGATATACAGAGCGAGAACAAGAAAGAAAGCTGGCAGATTACCAGACAAAAAGCTCGCTCCCAGAACATTCAGCGCAATGGTCCCAGGGATGATTCCCACAGCCGTCGCCGCAAAATACGGCATCGCTTTGACATTGGAAAGGCCTGCCGCATAGCTGACGAAATCAAAATTGATCGGCAGGATTCTTAAAAGGAAGATATAGAAAAATCCGTTATCCTCCATTTGCTTCTGGATGGCTTCAAGCTTTTCATAATAGCCGTTCTTTTTCGCCGCAAACAAACCGGCCGCAAAAAACGAAACAGCTGAAGCACACATTGAACCGACTAACGTATAAAACGTGCCGAGAAGCGGACCAAACGCAAGTCCGCCCGCTATTGAAATAACAGACACTGGAAATAAAACGAGCGGCCTGACGATGGATATCCCAATAAACATCAGCGGTGCAAAAACACCGAACGACAATACCCATACCCTGATCTCTTTCGGCGATACATTCAAATATCTTTTATTTCCCCAAAAGATTAAACCTGCACCTGCCAGCACTGCCAGCCATTTAAAAGCGGTTTTTCGTTTCATACCCTCAGTTCCTTCCCCTTTGAACCGCAGCAGTTACGGATGGCGGCGGTTTTCTCCGTCAAGGCGGATCGGAGCAGCCAAATATAATATCCGCTCCATTAATCTTGCCGCTTTTACTTCTTCCTTTTCTCCCCTTTGCGAATACGTAAAATGATGCTTCAGCTCGTCAGGTGAGAAATTAGAAGAAAAGAAAGTGGGCAGCTGCTGGGACATTCTGTGTTGAAGCACTGTTCCAATGACTTCATCCCTTACCCAGCTTGTCATTGATTCAGCTCCGATGTCATCTAGCATCAATACGGGTGTGGTCTTTACCATATTGAGCTTCTCTTCTAATGTTTGGTCTTGCAGCGAATTTTTAAGCTCTCTCACAAATTCGGGCACATAGACAATCATGGATGAATATTCTTTTTCAGCCAGCTCATTGGCAATCGCAGCGAGCATAAACGTTTTTCCCACCCCGAATTTCCCGTATAAATATAGTCCTTTGCCTTTTCCCGTCTCGTTATAGCTTTTCAGAAAATCTGTAACATGCTGGAACATCGCGAGCCTGCTCGGGTCACTGATATCGACCTGCTGGAACGTCGCACCGAGAAGATCCTGCTGGATATACATGCTTTTCATAAGAGACTTTTGTTTTTTCTGCTGGTCGAGCTTCCGTTTAACTGGGCATTCATAATATTCGATATCAATAGACCGCCCATTGACAACAAGCTTCGGATGGTAGCCCTCCAACAAATTGTTGCAATTTTCGTCTTCCGAGCAATAGGAGCAGTTCTTGCTTTGTTCGATATATTCATAAAGCTTATTTAAGCTCTTTTCGATCATTTTTTGGTCAATCACTTCTTCGTTTTCCTTTAAAAACGCTTGAACATCTTGATCTTTCATGACCTTTTCCTTCATTTGTTCAAGACGTTTTTGAAAATCCGGCCTGCCGGTTACGCCCTGCAGGGAACGGCCGATTGGTTCCATCTATTCCTCACCCCGCATCTCTGTCTTTAATAGGCAGAGTATTTTTTCAGTTTTTGCATTTCTTCCATCATCTTTTTCTTCTGTTCTTCCAAATCTTGCGGATGCAGCTTCTGCTGTCCGAATTCTGAATCGGACGCTGTTTCTTTTTCTTTCATCCAGTCAGGAAGCTTTTCTTCGCGAATCACTTTTTGGTTTCGTTTCGAAGACTTTGTTTTTCCCTCAGCCCATTCAAGGTATTGGCGGTTCTCTTCTATCGCGAGTTTCATCGCTTCCCTGACCGTTTTCACCTTTTTTCGTGCCCAATGTGACGCGATTTTTTGAATATAGTTTTTCGACAGCTTCATGTCGGTTTTCAGCATGACATAATAAATTAACACATTTGTGACGCCTGGCTCGAGTTTCTGTTCGAACATAATTTCTTCTATGATTTTCAGATCCGCTTTTGACGGCTCTGTTCCGTCAGCAATGTCCTGCAGAAGCTTCTTCGGAGAAATCGTCTCCAGCAATGCGATCAGCTTCCCGTCCAGAGAATCCTCTTCTGCCGGTTTTTCGCCTTCACGCAGATGCACCGGCTGTGTTTTTTCCACTAAATCGGGCAGCTGTCCGTTTCTTTCGATTTGATACCAGTCGCTGGCCGCTTTTCTTAATGCCTCCGTCGTAATGACATCATGCTCATCAATTGCGCTCATCACGACATTTTGCATCTGCAATGGGTCAATTCCGTACAGATAAGAAAGCTTTTTGATTGTGTCCCGCACCTGCTGGGTCATCGCTTTTCTCGGAATCATCGTCTCAGAAAGTCCCGCTAAAAACAAATCAAAATCAAACACATCCTCCGTTATGGTGTAGGACGGAGCCTGTCCGACAGAAGTATACTCGTTCCCCTCGGCAAGTCTTACCGTTTCCTCCATATCAGATGTGAGCTTCCATTCACTCGGCTGCAGCGATTCAAACGCGTGATTAAACGGCCGCGTAATGTCCTTCGCATCTTCTGAAATGGCCGGGTGCGTAAAAAATTGTTTTAATTGCTGATATTTCGTTTTTCCGACCCTATTGTACAGAAAAACATTCAGCATTCCGTCTTCAAAAAATTCATTTGGCCTGAGCGGCGGAAGGAGTTCATATATAAAGAGGCGCTCCTGCCGCTCGGATTCTTTCATATATACTTTCAGTAATCCGATGCCCTCGAGCTTCCCCTGTTCCTGATGGATCGTTTTTAAGTTGGACTGTGTCATCCCCATCAGCTGTCTATGTGTGGACTCTCCGCCCCACAGACGGTTTTGTTCAAGCTCTCCCCACAATGTCATATAAAGAGAGAATGCAACAGGGCCGATTAAGGGCTGGTACAGTTGTGTAATAATTTGTCTGTCAATATCCTGCAGCATCGCTCTGCTTTTCACCACATACGGGTCTACAGGCAGTACATCTTTCCAATAGTCAGCCATACATTCTCAAACCTTCCGAATTTGTTTCTACCTTTCATTTTACACCGTTTCTTATATCTATCAAATGCCAATTTTGCACATGAGAAAAGAGCTAGAAGAATCCTCTTAGCTCTTTTAACGCTCTTTCTTTATTAAGTCTTTTAATTCGTCGATAAAGACGTTTATATCTTTAAACTGCCGATAGACGGACGCGAACCGCACATATGCGACTTCATCAATCTTAGCCAGCCGGTCCATGACCATTTCTCCAACGAACTCACTCTTCACCTCAGAGCAGCCTTGATTGCGAAGTTCTTTTTCAATATCAAAGCACATGTCTTCAAGCGTTTTGAGTGAAACAGGCCTTTTTTCGCATGCTTTTATGAGGCCGCGCAGCATTTTTTCTCTGCTGAACTCCTCACGCACACCTTCTTTTTTCACAACGATGAGCGGGGTTTCCTCCACTTTCTCAAAGGTCGTAAACCGGTAGTGGCAGGATTCACACTCGCGTCTTCGGCGAATCGATTTCCCGTCATCCACAGGCCGTGAATCAAGGACTCGCGTTCCGTTATGCTGGCATGAAGGACATTTCAATAAAATCAGCTCCCAACTATATCGTTCCCTGCAATGTATTTTCGGCAGCCTCCGCCTTATCAAAATAGATGTGACAGCATCTGTCGGGAGAGCCGTTGTTCAATATGTTTCTATAGCATTAGGTGGTTTGTGAAAATCTCCTTCTTATTTTACAAAAAAAATGAAAAAAGAAAAAGCTGACACTCTCGTTTCTTTATAAAAAATAAAAGGAGCATAAGCTAAAAAGCGCATAATGGCCTTCTAGCTTCAGCTCCCTTTGTGTTCGCATTTACTTTATAGTACTTTTGCTTGCGCCTGTTTAATTTGCACAGGCCCCATTCCTCTCGGTATTTCAATGTTTTCTCTTGTATCAGCATGTAATGCTTCTGCGATGTAATCAGCAGCAACATTAGGATCTAAGTCTCCACAAGTATAAACATCAATGCTCGCATATCCGTGCTCAGGAAAACTGTGAATCGTTAAGTGTGATTCAGAAATAATCACAACTCCGCTTACGCCTTGCGGTGCAAATTTGTGAAATGCAACCTCGCGCACCTCAGCACCTGATTTTAGAGCAGCATTTACAAACGTTTTTTCAATAAAATCCATGTCATTCAGCTTATCAAAATCGCATCCCCATAGCTCGGAGATAACGTGACGCCCCATTGTTTCCATAGTCATGGACCCCCCTTAACAAGAATTAAAAAGTGAAATTCCAACAACTGGGTCGGCCATTTACCACGGGGGAAAGTTAGTCCGGAGAGGTCCTAACCCTTTAAGTAATTCCGAAACAGTCTCAAGCAAGAAGTTCACGAAAAATAGTATACTGTGTTTAAGTCTAATTTGCAAGGTGCGTTTTTTTAGAAATATGCTGTTAAGGGTTTTTTCTTTAAAATGTGTCCATGACCTTATTTTATACAGCAGACGGATGTTTCATTCGTGCCGCTACATGGCGGATCAAATCAACAACTCTGCAGGAGTAGCCCCATTCGTTGTCATACCACGCCAGCACCTTAACTTTTCTGTCTTCCATTACCATTGTTGTAAGCCCGTCAATGACCGCTGAATGCGGATTTGTATTATAATCAGTCGATACAAGCGGTTCATCTGAATAATCAAGTACACCGTACATCGACGTTTTGGCAGCGCGTTTAAATGCCTCGTTTACGTCTTCAGCCGTAACATCTGATTTCAGATCAACTACGAGATCAACCAATGAGACGTTCGGAACAGGGACACGCAAGGCGAGGCCGTGAAGCTTTCCTTTCAGATGCGGCAGCACAAGCGAAAGCGCCTTTGCCGCTCCTGTTGTTGTCGGAATGATGGATTCACCGCAAGCCCGCGCCCGGCGCAAATCTTTGTGCGGGTTATCAATATTTTTTTGGTCATTCGTATACGCATGAACTGTAGTCATCAGCCCGCTCTCAATGCCAAACTCTTCATCCAGCACTTTAACAACAGGCGCAAGACAGTTTGTCGTGCATGACGCATTTGAAATAATCACATGGCGCTCAGCGTCGAATTGGTCTTCATTTACCCCCATCACAATGGTAACGTCTTCATTTTTTCCCGGGGCAGTCAAAATGACTTTTTTTGCGCCCGCTTCTATATGGCCCATCGCTTTATCTTTTGAATTAAACTTCCCTGTTGCTTCGACGACTATGTCAATATCATATTCCCGCCAAGGCAGCTGTTTTGGGTCACGGCTGTTTAACAAAAGCACTTTCTTTCCATTTACGATCAGGCTGTCTTCACCAGCCACAACCTCTTTATCGTATCTGCCGTGAATTGTGTCATACTTTATTAAATGAGCCAGCGTTTCTGCGGAATAGCTGGCGTTAATGGCCACTATTTGAATTTGATCGTCTAACATCGCTTTTCTGAAAACCATTCTTCCGATTCTTCCAAACCCGTTGATCGCTACTTTTACCTTCATGTTGGACACCCCTTATCAATTATGCCATCCTAATATGTTACTATCTAAAATTAGTATAACACATTAAAACAAATTCGCCAGTACATATTGATAAAAATCAACGATTATAACGCTAATTTATGATACATCATATGTTTTCTTGCACAAAATATCAGTCGTAAAGGCAAAAAGCAGCCAGCGCTCTGCACTGACTGCCCTCATGCTTTATAATTCCTGTTTCAACTTATCATTGAGCACACTTTCTTCTAACACAGAAAAAGTATCTCCGTACACTCTGTTAATATGATTCGCTCCCCAAGCACACAGCATATCTAAAATCCCTTCTAAGCTGCGCCCGTATTCGCTGAGCTCGTATTCCACTTTTGGAGGAACCTGATTATAAACGATCCGGTTAATGACACCGTCCGCTTCCAGCTCACGCAGCTGCTGGGTCAGCATCTTTTGCGTGATGTTGGGCATCAGGCGCTTTAATTCACTCGTGCGTTTTTTTCCGTGCGTCAGATGGCATAAAATCACGCATTTCCACTTCCCGCCAATCACTTCGAGAGTCGCTTCAACAGAAATGTTATATTTTTTCTTCTCCATACAATCCATTCTCCTTACAGGCACCAAAAAGTGACTATAGCACTTAAAAGTACGTACTTTTCTTTCCTAACGATATGTTTCATAATCACATTTGCCGGCTGATTTGAATCTGCTCTTTTTTATTTATATAGCTTACTCAGCAGAATTTCAATCATACAACACATACAAAGGAGGAACATCATGACTTCAGCCAAAAAAAGCAGTATTCCTGCACTCCTGGCTTTGGCCGTAAGTGCATTCGCGATAGGGACAACCGAATTTATCAGTGTCGGCCTTTTGCCGCTCATTGCTGATGACCTGCATATTCCAGTCACAACAGCAGGATTGACCGTTTCCCTTTATGCGCTCGGCGTTACATTTGGAGCACCTATTTTAACTTCATTGACCTCAAGCATGTCTCGTAAGACACTATTGCTTTGGATCATGTTTATTTTTATTGCCGGTAATACGATGGCGGCAACCGCTTCAAGCATCGGGATTTTATTAGCAGCCCGTGTGATATCGGCATTTTCACACGGTGTATTTATGTCAATCGGTTCGACAATCGCAGCGGATATTGTCCCGGAGAATAAAAGGGCCAGCGCGATTTCGATTATGTTTACCGGCCTTACTGTGGCAACTGTAACCGGAGTTCCTTTCGGCACGTTTATCGGCCAGCAGTTCGGCTGGCGTTTTGCCTTTATGGTCATTATCGCCGTCGGAATCATTGCTTTTATTACAAATGGCATTCTTGTACCGTCCAAATTACGAAAAGGGACAAAAACAACGATGCGGGATCAATTGAAGCTTGTGACAAACGGCCGGTTATTGCTTTTATTTGTCATTACAGCTCTTGGGTACGGAGGAACATTCGTTGTATTCACATATCTGTCTCCCCTGCTTCAGGAAGTAACAGGCTTCAAAGCCGGAACTGTTGCAGTGATTCTGCTCGGATATGGTATCGCTATCGCTATCGGAAATATGATTGGCGGAAAGCTGTCTAACCGAAATCCGATTGCCGCTTTATTCTATATGTTTATCGTACAGGCAATCGTTCTATTTGTACTGACATTTACGGCCTCATATCAAGCAGCAGGCCTCATCACCATTCTCTGTATGGGATTGCTGGCCTTTATGAACGTGCCCGGCCTTCAGGTGTATGTCGTCATGCTGGCTGAGCGTTTTGTCCCGAGTGCAGTTGACGTCGCATCCGCGATGAATATCGCTGCCTTTAATGCAGGGATCGCGCTTGGCTCATACCTTGGTGGTGTGATCACCGATTCAATCGGATTGATTCATACCGCTTGGATAGGCGGATTAATGGTGGCCGGAGCAGTTATTTTAACAGGCTGGAGCCGCTTGATGGAAAAACGGGATCGGCAGGAAGCCTGACAATTTTAAAGGAGGAAATAAACATGACAACACATTTACAAGCAACAGCAACACTTCATAATGGGGTAAAAATGCCTTGGTTCGGCCTCGGCGTCTTCCAAGTGGAGGAAGGATCTGAACTGGTAAACGCAGTTAAAACTGCCATTGCCCACGGGTACCGCAGTATTGATACTGCAGCTATCTATGGAAATGAAGCTGGAGTCGGAGAAGGGATTCGGCAGGGCATTGAAGAAGCAGGCATTTCAAGAGAGGATCTATTTATTACATCGAAAGTATGGAATGCTGATTTAGGCTACGAGGAAACACTCGCCGCATTTGAAACAAGCCTGTCAAAACTCGGTCTGGATTATTTAGATCTATACCTCATCCACTGGCCTGTAGAAGGAAAGTATAAAGATGCTTGGAGAGCGCTTGAAACATTGTATAAAGAAGGCCGTATCAAAGCAATCGGCGTAAGCAACTTCCAAATTCACCATCTTGAAGATCTGATGACGGCAGCTGAAATTAAGCCTATGATTAACCAAGTGGAATTTCACCCGCGCCTCACACAAAAAGAATTGATAAGTTACTGCCAAAATCAGGACATCCAGATGGAGGCTTGGTCACCTTTGATGCAGGGGCAGCTGCTGGATCACCCTGTATTGGCTGACATCGCTCAAACATATAACAAATCTGTCGCACAAATTATTTTGCGCTGGGATCTGCAGCATGGCATCATCACAATTCCAAAATCAACGAAGGAACACCGCATTAAAGAAAATGCAAGTGTCTTTGACTTTGAATTAACACAGGATGACATGAACCGAATCGATGCCCTGAATGAAGATTTGCGCGTCGGCCCTGATCCGGACAACTTTGATTTTTAATGGCAAAAAACACCGTTCATATTGAACGGTGTTTTTGTATTATGCCCAGCTGTTGATGATGTCATCAAGCTGCCTTTTGGTCTCTTCGAGCGTTCCGCTATTATCGATGACTTGATCTGCTCTTGCCTTTTTTTCCTCTAGGGGCATTTGAGAGCGGATACGGCTGACTGCTTCTTCTTCCGTCAGCTGATTGCGCTTCATCAGACGTTCCAGTTGGAGCTCTTTTGTCACACTGACCACAATAATTTTATCAACCAATGATTCCAATTTGCTTTCGAACAAAAGCGGGATATCCAATACAACAAATGCCTCCCGATTTGCAATGGCCTCATCACGGCACTTGAGCATTTCCTGCCTGACTGCGGGATGAACAATTGCATTTAAGGCGAGACGCTTTTGATCATTTGTAAATACCAGCGCCCCAAGCTTTTTTCGATCTATATCGCCATTTGAGAGCAGGATGTCTTCACCGAATTCGTCAATGATTTGCCGGTAGGCCGGCATCCCTTTTTCTACCGCTTGTTTTGCAATGATATCTGCATCTATAACTGTTATTCCTTTTTCAATCAGCATATTGGCTACCGTGCTTTTGCCGCTAGCTATTCCTCCCGTTAAACCAATGACTAAGGTCAAGAGATCCACTCCTTTTTACAATTTCCAGAGCCCAATCGTGATCAGCAGAAGCCCTGGCAAAAACGCCATTTTATCGATCCATTTCCACTTAGACAAAAAATGGCCGGCATTGATTCCGATTGATACAAACAGTGAGCTCATGATTGCCACGGCGATGCTCATCACAATCGGTGAAAAACCGAGAATGGCTGCGCCTATACCTGCCCCAAAAGCATCAATCGATAAGGCAAATCCCAATAGGACCGCCTCAATTCCATTGATCACACCCGATTTGTCGATATCCGCACTCATCGGTTTTCTCAAAATATGAATCACAATCCCTAATGACCGAACCTCTAAATTAAGCAGTGTTTTTTCATGCAATAGGTATTCTTTGTCTTTCGCCGGTTTGAAAAATTGATACAGAACCCACGCACCAATTCCGACCAATATCAAACCGCCAAGCTTCTCCGTCACATATACAGGAAAAAACTTTGTGAGAAAGCTTCCGATCAGCATGGAGATAAACATGACAGCACCGGAACAGCAGGCGATAACCAAAATCGCTTTAAACGGTATTTTCATTTTTCTCAATCCGTACGTAAATCCGACTGAAAAACTGTCCAAGCTGACAGCCAACGCCAGCAGCAGTATAGAAACCATTTGCATATCCGTTTCTTCCTTTCTGTTGGTGCTCTTGTATCAGATGTGAAATGCCCGGGATTCATCACAATCATATATATGGGAAAGTGAAAAATCCGTGTTTCAAAAATGGCATCCTCTATTACAGAGTTACTGATATATGCACCGACAGCTTGGACGATGAAGCTTTATGCTGCTATTTTTTCTGGCACTTTGCGCAAAAATGCGTGCCTCTTCCTCCGACGACGATTTTCGAAATCATCGTACCACAATTTTTGCATGGCTTGTCTTTTTTTCCGTAGACAAAATGCTGCAGCTGGAACATTCCGATTTCCCCTTGGGAGTTGATATACGAGCGGACTGTGCTGCCGCCCGCATCAATCGCTTCCTGCAGGGTATTTTTGATTTCAGCGTGAAGGGTTTTGATTGTCTGATCTGATAATTGATTTGCTTTTGTCTCGGGATGGACACCCGCTCTGAAAAGAGCCTCGTCCACATAAATGTTCCCTAGTCCGACGACCGTTTTTTGATCCAGCAGGGCAGTTTTGACAGCGCGGTTTGTTTTGGCAAGCCGTTCTTTTAAATATGCACTCGTAAATTCTTCTGCATCCGGCTCCGGACCTAACTGAGAAAGCGGGAGCTCGCCCGCCTCTTCTCCCGGTTTAAATAAGTGCATGGTTCCAAACTTCCGAACATCTCTGTAACGGAGCTGGGTTCCATCCGTCATCGTAAATATGACATGCACATGTTTATCGTCTGGCTCCTCCGCTTGATGAAGCCCGTATTTCCCTTCCATTCGCAGGTGGGAAACCATGACATAATGATCTAAATGAAACAGCAAAAACTTTCCCCGTCTTCCGATAGACTGTATCGTTTCTCCTGCTAGATTTCGCGCAAATTCCTCCGGTTCGGCAGGCCGTTTGATGATATTCGGCCATCTGATCTCTACCGATTTGATTGTTTTTCCCTTTACAAGCCCGGTCAGAGTGCGCCGGACCGTCTCAACCTCTGGTAATTCCGGCACATCCATCACTTCCTATCTCTGTTTATTTCGCATCGTACCAAGATGGGCCTGATGCAAAGTCCACCTTTAACGGCACATCTAATGCAAGCGCATGCTCCATTACTTCAGGAACAAGCTTTTCAAGAATTTCAATTTCCTCCTGTGGCGCTTCAAATATCAATTCATCGTGTACTTGAAGCAGCAGCCTTGCTTTCAGCTGTTTTTCTTTCAGCTTGGCAGCCATGTCAATCATAGCTTTTTTGATGATATCAGCGGCGCTTCCTTGAATCGGTGTATTCATGGCCGTCCGCTCCGCAAAACTGCGAATATTAAAGTTTCGGCTCGTCAGCTCAGGAATGTAGCGGCGTCGATGCATAAGTGTTGTTACGTACCCTTTTTGCTTCGCGTCCTGAACTGAATCTTCCATGTACGCTTTTACGCCTTGGAAGCTTTCCAGATAGCGGTCGATAAATGCACCGGCTTCCTTCCTGGTGATGCCGAGGTTCTGTGACAGACCGTAATCGCTGATGCCGTAAACAATGCCAAAGTTGACCGCTTTCGCCTGGCGTCTCATCGCAGATGTCACTTCATCCTCAGCAACATGAAACACATCCATTGCCGTTTTCGTATGAATATCCATATCGTTTGTAAAAGCTTCGATCAGATTTTCATCCTTTGAAATATGGGCAAGCACCCGCAGCTCGATTTGTGAATAATCGGCTGCAAAAATGAGCCAGTCTTTTTCAGACGGCACAAAAGCTTGGCGAATTTTCCGTCCTTCCTCAAGCCTGATCGGAATGTTTTGCAGATTCGGATCAGTCGAGCTGAGACGGCCAGTTTGCGTTAAGGCCTGATTAAAGCGCGTGTGCACTTTATGCGAATCAGGTCTAGTCACCTTTAAAAGCCCTTCGATATATGTTGATTGGAGCTTGCCAATTTGTCTGTACTGCAAAATATAGTCGACAATATCATGCTTGTCAGCCAGCTTTTCAAGCACATCGGCAGACGTAGAATAACCTGTTTTGGTTTTCTTTACGACAGGAAGGCCAATTTTTTCAAACAAGATGACGCCGAGCTGTTTCGGAGAATTGATGTTAAACGGCTCTCCCGCGATCTCATGGATTTTTTCTTCATATTCCTTCAGCTTTGCACCCAGTTCTTCACCCATCCGTTTTAAACGGTCAACATCGACCTTGACGCCAGTTGATTCCATTTCTCCGAGAATAAGCGCAAGAGGCATTTCAAGCTCTTCAAACAGCTCAAGCTGATCATTGTTTTCCAGCTCCTGAACAAGCTTTTCCCGAAGGCTTTGAATCGCTAACGCTTTTCGGCCAAGGTGCTCAGACAGTACGTCTTCTGACGGCACTGCCCGTTTTGCCCCTTTTCCGTAAACTGATTCATCGCTCGAAACGATATGCAGGCCATAATCCTTGGCCACACTCGCAACGTCGTCATATGAATTGCCCGGGTTGATGATATAGGCCGCAAGGAGCGTATCAAACTCGGCACCCTTTAGCTCAATGCCCTGCCAGCGCAAGGCAACAACAGCCCGCTTGCTGTCGAAGACCCATTTCTTCTGCTCGTCATTTTCCACCCATTCTTTAAACACCTCAGACTCAACGGCAATGTCTTTCGGAATGAAATAAGCTCCCGTTTCATTTACGATCGAAAATCCGAGAATCGGCTCTTCATGATAATTATCGCCAATCTGTTCAACGACAAATGCAGATGGAGAAACCAATATGCCGCTGGTTACGTCTGTAACGATTTCGACATTAATGTCTTCTAACGACTGATCCTGCTCCGCTTCTGCACTGTCTTCCCCAAGCCGTTCAAGAAGCGTGTTGAAGCCAAGATCTTTAAAGATGGCAATGACCTGTTCACGGTTAAAGCCTTGATATTCCAGGCCGGAAACAGATACCTCAATCGGAGCATCCGTCATAATCGTCGCAAGCTCCTTGCTCATCAATGCCTGATCCTTAAATTCCTCAAGCTTTTCCTTCAATTTCTTTCCGCTCACCTCGTCAATGGACTCCAGCAGCTTTTCAACGGAATCAAATTGTTTTAAAAGCTTAATCGCAGTCTTTTCTCCGACGCCGGGCACACCCGGGATATTATCTGAGGAATCGCCCATCAGACCCTTCATGTCAATGATTTGTTCAGGCGTAAGCCCGTATTTCTCTTTGACATGCTCCGGTGTGTAAAATTCAACATCAGTAATTCCCTTTCTCGTAATGGCAACTGTCGTGTTGTCCGTTGCCAGCTGGGTTAAATCCTTATCTCCTGAAAAAACCTTTACTTCAAATCCGTCTTTTTCAGCCGATTTGGCCAGTGTACCGATAATATCATCCGCTTCGTATTGTTCCAGTTCATAGCGGCTGATCTGGTAGGCATCAAGCAGCTCGCGGATAAAAGGCATTTGTTCGGAAAGCTCAGGCGGGGTTTTCTGTCTGCCGCCTTTATATTCTTTAAATGTGCCGTGACGAAATGTTGTTTTCCCGGCATCGAACGCAACCAGCATATGCGTCGGTTTTTCATCCTCAAGCATTTTCATCAAAATCATCGCAAAGCCGTATACAGCATTTGTATGAACACCTTTGTCATTGCTTAACAGCGGCAATGCAAAAAACGCCCGGTAAGCCAGACTGTTTCCGTCTACAAGCACTAATTTCTTTCGTTCCGTCATTCAATTTCCTCCTAAGAAGCCTCACGCTTCCATTCATCTCTTACATAGTCATTAGCTCCTCTTATTTTAACAAAGTTCAATTTGAAAGGAAAATACGTGAACTATAAGAGAAGACACAAAAAAGGACGGGAACACAAATAGGTTCCCGCCGTCAAAATTGGCTCCTTGGATGAAGGGGTTCTACTACATCCTACCAGCATAGGTTTAACAGTGCATGAAGATATTGTTAAACCTTTGTAAACATTAGGCGGACTTTTCAGCGGCCCGTTTCAGCGTCACGGTAAAGACAGTTCCCCGTCCAGGCTCGCTTGTGACATCAATTTTCCCTTCATGAGCCTCTATTAAATGCTTCACAATCGCAAGGCCCAGCCCGGTCCCCCCCGAATTCCTGCTTCTGTCTTTATCTACGCGGTAAAAGCGTTCAAAAATGCGCGGAATTTCTTCTTTTTGAATTCCGATTCCGGAATCGGCGACCTCAATCTGAATGTCTTTTTCTCTGGGCTTTACATTGATAGCCACTGAGCCTCCCTCAGGCGTGTAGGTTAACGCATTGTTTACGAGATTAAGAAATACCTGTTTCAGCCTGTACGGATCACCTGACACATATTGAGGGTCTTTCGGAATATTCAGTTGCAGGGAGATGCCTTTCTCATCCGCCTTATGCTTCAGAAGCGTTTCAATCTCACCAAGCATTTTGGCCGGCTCAAACGTATCGATACTGAGCGTGAAATTTTGCTGCTCGATTTTTGAGAGATCGAGCAAATCCTGAACCAAAGACTGAAGTCTTTCGCTTTCCTTAAGAATAATAGAGAGAAATTCAGAAAGCGCCTCTTTGTCCTCCATCGCCCCATCCAATAACGTCTCCGTAAACCCTTTTATGGACGTAATCGGCGTTTTCAGCTCATGAGAAACATTGGCCACAAAATCCTTCCTCATCTGCTCTAATTTCTTCGTTTCTGTCATGTCATGGAAAACGAGCACAATTCCTTTCCATTCATCGTCCGGCCCCATAATCGGAACGCCGTCCACTTCAAAATAACGCCGTTCTATTTTGATCGGAAGTCTTAACAGCTTGCATTTCTTTGTCTCCGTCATAAAAATATCTTCGACTAGCTGGATCACTTCTTCATGTTCAAATGCATCGTGATAAAGACGGCGCAGCATCTGATTCGGATTGATATGAAACTGCTTGGCGTAAGACCTGTTTACAAGATTAATAAAGCCTCTTCCGTCGATCATAATCAGTCCGGAGCCAATGTTTTCAATGACTGTCAGCAGCCGATCCCGCTGCATTTCCTGCGTTCGGGTCATTTCCATCAGATCAATGGCAAGGCTGTTCATCGCACGTCCAAGCTTATCAGAGCGCCTGATATAGCCGCCGTACGTCCGTGCATCATAGTTACCCTTGGAAAGTTCTGTGGCTACATTTGTCGCTGCTTCTATTGACTTTTTATAACGTGAGGTCATGCTGGAATAAAAATAAACAATGACGATAAATGCGGTACAAAGACTGGCCGTCAGCATCCCCCACAATTCGCCTTTCAAGCCGTCGCTTTTTTCAGAGGCGGAAAGCAGCACATATCCTGTTTTTTCACCTTCGCTTCTAAGTGAAAGTCCGTAATAAAGCTTGTTATTTGCTGTTGAAAGAATCCCCTCATGGCCAGAAACAAGCGCCTGCACCTTTTGGGAATCTGCCGCTCTCCCGTTTGACCCATACAGCACCTTGCCGTCTGTATCAATAACGGCTGCACTCACATCAAGCGCCTCGCCTGCATCTTTAATGATTTTCTCATTTGCTCGATCATTTAGATTGCCGGCATCAAGTAGCGAAGCCATGTATTTTGCTTCTTTTTCAATGTGTTCCTCTGCTTTCCTTTGACCAGATGTTTCAAAGAGCTGCTGTAAAAACAGCCCGAGGACACAAAACACCAGAATCAAACAGACAACGAATACTGAAAAAAGGCGCACACGGTTTTTATTCATTCATTTTTGGCTCCTCCAGTTTATACCCCAATCCCCTAATCGTTTTAATATAGATCGGTTTTTTGGTATTATATTCAATTTTGTCGCGAAGATGGCTGATATGCACATCAACTATTCTCGTATCTCCGGCAAAATCATAATTCCAGACTGCGCTCAGCAGCAGATCTCTTGTCAGAACTCTGCCTTTATGTCTGCCTAAATAAAGCAGCAGTTCGAATTCTTTCGGTGTCAGTTCAAGCTGATTTTCTTTAAAGTACGCTTCATAATGATCAGGCAGGATTTTCAGATCGCCAATTACGATCTGGCCTTCCATGTCATCGTTCTTCATTTCACTAGAGGGCGCAGCCATTTCCGAACGCCTTAAAATCGCTTTGACTCTCGCATTTACTTCCCTTGGACTGAACGGCTTGGTCATATAATCGTCAGCACCAAGCTCAAGCCCTAATACTTTGTCGAATTCCTCATCCTTCGCTGTCAGCATTAAAATGGGAAACATCAGTTTTTGCTGTCTCAGCTGCTTGCATACTTCGATTCCGTCCAATTTTGGAAGCATCACATCAAGCACAATCAAATCAGGTTTCTCTGTTTCCGCTTTTTTGAGTGCTTCTTCCCCATCCGAGGCGGTAATAACATCATAGCCTGACCGTTCCAAATTGTACTGTAAAAGAGTAACAATAGATTCTTCATCATCCACAACTAAAATTTTCTTGTTCATGCTGTGCCTCCAGTATTATAATTCCCCGACATCCTATTTCTCTATTTTATGTCATCTTAACATGTTTCATGATTTTATTTTAGCGAAAGCAGGACATTCCGACAATTCGCCTTTTACACCATTTTTAAAAGAAATACAAACGATGATGGTAACGCTTTCATATATAGTAAAAAGAGAAAGGCTGTATCAAGCAAGCCTTTCTCTCTTTTTATTAGGATAATACTTTCATGACATTTTTGACAGATTCAACTGATTTATTCAGCTGCGCTCTTTCATAGTCTGTCAGTTCAAGTTCAATGATTTGTTCAAGTCCGTTGCCGCCTACAATTGTAGGAACGCCAAGGTAGATGCCTTCATAGCCGTATTCCCCTTCAAGATAAGCAATTGTAGGAAGGACGCGGCGTTGATCTTTCAAGATCGCTTCGACCATTTCTGTCAGAGAAGCCGCAGGCGCATAATACGCGCTTCCGTTTCCAAGAAGATTCACGATTTCGCCTCCGCCTTTTCTAGTGCGCTCCACAATTGCGTCAATCCGTTCTTTCGGAATGAGAGTTTCTAGCGGGATACCGCCGGCATAAGAATAACGCACAAGCGGCACCATATCGTCACCGTGTCCGCCGAGTACGAAACCAGTCACATCTTTCACTGACAGGTTTAATTCCTCTGCCACAAATGTTCTGAATCTCGCCGTATCAAGCACACCGGACTGGCCGATTACACGCTCTTTAGGGAAGCCGGATTCTTTGTACACCGCGTATGTCATTGCATCAACAGGATTTGTCAGCACCACAATAATAGAGTCAGGAGAATATTTCACGATTTCCCGTGTAACGCTTCTCATAATCTTTTCGTTTGTAGAGACCAGATCATCCCTGCTCATACCAGGTTTTCTTGCGATACCGGCTGTAATGACAACAATGTCAGAGCCAGCTGTATCCTCGTAATTGGATGTTCCCGTAATTTTTGCGTCAAAGCCTTGAACCGGGCTTGCTTCAAGCATATCAAGGGCTTTTCCCTTTGTCGGGTTCTCCAATTGCGGAATGTCAACAAGAACAACGTCTGCCAGCTCTTTTTGAGCGATTAAAAATGCAGTTGTAGCTCCGGTAAAACCTGCTCCGATAACAGAAACTTTTTTACGAGTATTTCCCATGTCTCTCTTCTCCTTTATGGCTAGTTTTAGGCTTTTTCCTTGCTTAGTCCATGTTTTTGATCAGTTCTTCTCCGAACTCTGAACATTTCACTTCAGTCGCGCCATCCATTAATCTGGCAAAATCGTAAGTTACGACTTTAGAAGCGATTGTTTTTTCCATAGATTTGATAACCAAATCAGCCGCTTCGTTCCATCCTAAATGCTCAAGAAGCAGAACGCCTGAAAGAATAACTGAAGATGGATTTACTTTATCAAGGCCTGCATATTTAGGAGCCGTTCCGTGCGTCGCCTCGAAAATCGCATGTCCTGTTTCATAGTTGATGTTCGCTCCAGGAGCAATGCCGATTCCGCCGACTTGCGCAGCAAGGGCATCAGAAATGTAATCTCCGTTCAAGTTCATTGTCGCAACGACATCAAACTCGTTTGGACGCGTTAAGATCTGCTGAAGGAAAATGTCAGCAATGCTGTCTTTGATAATGATTTTTCCTGCTGCTTCCGCTTCGCTTTGCGCTTTGTTGGCAGCGTCTTTTCCTTGTTCTTCAGCAATGCGGTCATATTGAGCCCATGTGAAGACTTTATCTCCGTACTCTTTTTCAGCAAGTTCATAGCCCCAGTTTTTGAAGGCGCCTTCAGTGAACTTCATGATGTTTCCTTTATGAACAAGCGTTACGGATTTGCGGCCATGCTCGATTGCATAATCAATGGCAGCTCTGACTAAACGGCTTGTTCCTTCCTCGGAAACAGGCTTAATGCCAATACCTGATGTCTCAGGGAAACGGATTTTGTTGACGTTTAACTCATTTTGAAGGAAGCTGATAAGCTTTTGTACTTCTTCTGAGCCTTTTGCATACTCGATGCCTGCGTAAATATCTTCTGTATTTTCACGGAAGATGACCATATCAGTATCTTCAGGGCGTTTTACCGGTGACGGCACTCCAGTAAAGTATCTTACAGGTCTTAGGCAGACGAATAGGTCAAGCTCTTGTCTGAGCGCTACGTTCAGAGAACGGATACCGCCGCCGACAGGTGTCGTTAACGGGCCTTTAATCGCGATAAAATATTCGCGGATCACATCTAATGTTTCAGCAGGGAGCCACTCACCTGTTTTATTATAAGCCTTTTCTCCGGCATAAACTTCTTTCCACGTAATTTTCTTTTCGCCTTTGTATGCTTTTTCTACTGCTGCTTCCAAAACCTTCGAAGCCGCGTTCCAAATATCAGGACCGGTTCCGTCTCCTTCGATAAACGGGATAATCGGGTTGTTTGGTACGTTTAATACTCCGTTAGAGACTGTAATTTTTTCACCTTGTGCCACAATAAAAACCTCCCAGTATGTAATTCATATTTAGAAAACATTTTATTTTTCTTATATAGAAAACAAAATGATTTTTCTCAACATTCAATTTAAAGTGTAACTCAAATTTGATGTTCTGAACAAGAGGCTAACCTCATTGACGCAAGCCAGCCTCCAATGGTTCTTTAGGCTCTTTCTTCAATTGGAACGAATTTTTGTTTGTCAGGGCCTGTGTAATCTGCCCGCGGGCGGATCAGACGGTTGTTGTCATACTGCTCAAGAATATGAGCGAGCCAGCCGGACATTCTGCTTACAGCAAAAATCGGTGTAAACAAATCATGGTCAATACCGAGGCTGTGATATACAGAAGCCGAATAGAAATCAACGTTAGGCGGAAGCTTTTTCTCTGATGTGACGATGTCTTCTATACGAATCGACATCTCATACCATTTGCTTTCGCCTGTCAGGTTGGTCAGGCGCTTGCTCATTTCTTTCAGATGCTTCGCGCGCGGATCACCATGCTTATACACACGGTGGCCGAATCCCATGATTTTTTCTTTCTTTTCAAGTTTAGCGCGGATGTACGGCTCAGCGTTTTCCACTTCACCGATTTCTGTCAGCATTTTCATAACGCCTTCATTCGCCCCGCCGTGCAGAGGCCCTTTAAGCGCACCGATTGCTGCAGTAATGCCTGAATAGATATCGGAAAGTGTCGCGACGCAGACCCTCGCTGTGAACGTTGACGCGTTCAGCTCGTGGTCAGCATGTAAAATCAATGCTTTGTTGAAGGCTTCAACCTCAATTGGTGAAGGCTCTTCACCGTTTAATGTGTAAAGAAAATTCTCCGCAATACCGTAATCTTCTCTCGGTTCTACAGGCTCAAGACCCTTGCGAATTCTGGAAAACGCTGCAACCAGGCCAGGCACCTTTGCCTGAAGGCGGATCGCCTTTCTGTAGTTGGCTTCCGGGTTCATGGTATCAGCCTCGCTGTCAAGCAGGCCTAATAATGAAATTGCTGTCCTAAGAGCAGCCATGGGATGAACATTTTCGAGGGAATAAGATTTGAAGTGCTCAATAATTTCTTGCGGAACGGCAGCTTCCTTAGCAAGCTGCTGCTTTAACTCTTCAAGCTCTTTTTTGTTTGGCAGCCTTAGATGCCAAAGCAAGTAGATGATTTCTTCAAAACTTGCATTCTCTGTCAAATCATCGATATCATACCCCACATATGTAAGGGTATCGTCAATAATAGAACTAACAGATGATGTTGTTGCTACAACCCCTTCAAGACCGCGTGTCGCTGTCATATATAACATCTCCTTTTCAATAAATTTCCCCTTTAAGAGTGTTGTAAAAACATGAGGCTTACTTAAAAAGCACGATGCAAGTATTTCTCTCCCCCAAAAAGAAAATGCTTACATTTTACTGGCTGCTAGTACTAAAACCCTTTGCTTATGAAAGAACATAACAAATTCTTATAAGCTTATTTAAGTTTAAGCCTATTCTCATTATAAACAATAATCAGACATTTGTTAAATGTTTACCTATAATTTTTTTTTTCATTCTGTGATTTCCCCGAAAAAACGCCTTTATTTGCGGGTTTTTGCATACAAAAAAAAAGCGGCTTTAAGGCCGCTTTTTTCATGAAGTGAACAGTTTTACGATCTGCATGGCTAAATAAGCAATCCCCGCTCCGATCAGCGGGCCCACTGCTACTCCGCCAAAAAGCGCGACTGCGAGAATGGTCCCGATCACAAGGGCAGTTGTAATATGCGGGTCATTTTCCAGCAGAGTCAGGCCGTTTTTGGCAATCAGCGCCACTGCGATTCCCGCTCCCAAGGCGATCCATGCGTAGGAAGACCGCATTGCCTCTCCAAGCTGCTTAAATCCGATTTCTCCCGTGGCAATCGGGACAAGAACGGCGATGGTAATAATGGTCACACCCCAGTTAATGCCTTTTGACTGGATAGTCGGAAATAATTTCTGATCAAGTCCAACGATTTTGATGATCAAAAGGACGGATACAGCAAAAAGCAATGATTGGTTTTTTGCGATAAGTGCGATGGCCAAGAGTAAAATTAAAAATAAATTCGCTTGTGTAAACACATGCCATCCCTCCTTTAAGGTGAATGTATTCATATTCAGCCGCAGCGTGAATACATATAAAAAATAGGACATGCTGACGAGAGGAGGAGCGTTTTCGTGAATCAATCTTATATTACTATTTTTTTCAGAACCCTCTTTGTCATATCAATTACCGCAGGGTCGATAGCTGCGGCCTATTATTCGTTTCCGTTAACTTATCCGTTCCTGATCGCCCTTATTCTTTCATCAGTGATTCATCCTGTTGTCGATTATTTGGACAAAGTGACAGGATTCCCCCGAACGATAAATGTTCTGGGCGTGCTTGCTTTTTTTCTGCTCGCAGCCTTCGGCGTTCTCACCATTCTGGTAGCCGAAATCGTAACGGGTACAGCCTATCTAGCAAAAACGCTGCCTCCGCATATCAGCACGTTTATTTCCTATTGCGAAAAATTGTTTACAACTCATATTCAGCCGCTCTATAACGAGTTAACTCTTTTGTTTCAAGAATTGGAAACGAACCAGCAAGCTTCCATCGTCACCCACATCCAGACACTCGGTGATTCAGCCGCTAAAAATGCCGGGCTGCTGCTGTCCCACATTCTAGAAATGATCCCGAGGTTTTTCGCGCTTCTTCCCAATACGGCGGCGGTTCTGATTTTTTCTCTTCTGGCAACATTTTTTATGACAAAGGATTGGCATAAGCTGAAAGCCATGCTTGTTTTGCTTCTGCCGGATCGTGTGACAGCTAACAGTAAAGCGATCAGCAGCGAATTAAAAAAAGCAATGACTGGTTTTATCAAAGCACAAGCCGTCCTCGTTTTCATCACGATGGTGATTGTGTTTATCGGCCTTTCTCTCTTACAGGTTGAACATGCCGCAACAATCGCTTTTTTAATCGGGCTTGTTGATCTTCTCCCTTACTTGGGTGCGGGCTCCGTATTTGTGCCGTGGATTTTGTATTTATCGATTACAGGCCAGCTGCCTCAAGCGATCGGAATCGGCATACTGTATCTCGTCGTTCTTGTTCAGCGGCAGCTGACAGAACCTAAAATACTCAGTAAATCTATCGGGATCGATCCGCTGGCAACGCTCATCGCCCTGTTTGCCGGCTTTAAATTATTCGGGTTTTTAGGACTGATTGCCGGGCCGGCTGTTCTCGTCATTATCCAAGCTTTCATTACGACAGGCGCATTAAAGGAAGTATGGTCCTATATCACCGTTCAGCAAAAATAAAACAGCAGCCCATGTTACATGGCTGCCGTTTTTATTTGATGATGATCCGCTTATTCTTTGACATTCCTCTCAGCCATTTGAACAGAATCGGCTTACACCAGCCGCGGGTAAACGGGATAAGAAGACAGGCGCCGGCCAAATCTGATAAAAAGCCCGGAAGCATCAACAATAGGCCGCCAATGAAAATGCATAGGCCGTCAGCAATCGCTTCTCCCGGCATTTTGCCATATTGAAGATCACGCTGAACCTTATAATACACTTCGGTTCCTTGTTTTTTTGCAGCTGCTGCTCCGATAATGCCTGTCAGAATCATTAAAAGAACTGTCGGCAAAATGCCAATCAGCTTGCCTGAAAAGAGGAATATGCCGATTTCTATTGCCGGAAACACAATAAAAAGCAAAAATAAAAATCTCATATCCAAGCCCCCCACACGTGTAACACGCCTCTGTTCAACATAAGGCAAGATAAAGAGAAAAGGAAGGGATTCCCCTTCCGTTTTCACCTGTGATTAAAGAACGCTCGCACGGCCTTGGTAGACTGCGCCTCTGGAAGCGTCAACGGTAATATCCTGTCCTTCTGTCAAAATAGATGTCGCATTTTCAAGACCAACGATAACCGGAATGCCGAGGCTCAATCCGACTACCGCAGCATGGCTTGTCAAGCCGCCTTCTTCTGTAATAAGAGCAGACGCTTTTTCAAGAGATGCAATCATATCACGGTCAGTGCTTTTGGTAACAAGTACCGCACCGTCAGTCATTTTTTGCTCAGCTTCTTTTGCATTTTGGGCAACGACAACCGTACCGTAAGCTGATTTGCGTCCAATGCCTTGGCCTTTAGCGATGATATCGCCGACAGTATAAACTTTCATTAAGTTCGTAGTGCCAGACTCACCGACAGAACCTGCCGTAATGACGATAAGGTCACCGTGTTTTACAATTCCGCTGTTCAATGATTTTTGGACAGCATCCTCAAGCATCTCATCTGTTGAGCTTGCATTTTGGCCGCTTTCCGCGAATACGCCAGATACGAGGGCAAGCTTTCTGGAAATAGAGTCATTTACAGTAACCGCAACAATCGGTGCCTGCGGACGGTATTTTGCAATCATGCGTGCTGTATGGCCGCTTTCTGTCGGCGTTACGATCGCAGCAGCGCTCAGGTTAATCGCCGTATGCGCGACAGATTGTCCAATTGCGTCTGTAATTGTCATGCCTACTTGGTCTCTGCGTTTTGAGAGAATTTCTTTATAATTCAAAGCTTCTTCAGAACGGGACGCGATGTTATGCATGGTTTGAACGGCTTCAACCGGATAGCTTCCGGCAGCTGTTTCACCAGAAAGCATGATCGCATCTGTGCCGTCGAAGATCGCGTTTGCAACGTCACTTGCTTCCGCACGAGTCGGACGCGGGTTGCGCTGCATGCTGTCAAGCATTTGTGTCGCTGTGATAACAGGTTTGCCCAACGCGTTGCATTTTTTGATCAGTTCTTTTTGCACAAGCGGCACTTCTTCAGCTGGAATTTCCACGCCTAAGTCTCCGCGCGCAACCATTAAGCCGTCAGACACTTCGAGAATCGCATCGATGTTGTCAACGCCCTCTTGGTTTTCGATTTTAGGGATGATTTGAATATCCTGAGCGTTGTGCTCTTCAAGAAGCTCACGGATTTCAAGCACGTCCGTGGAACGTCGAATGAAAGATGGCGCGATGAAGTCTACTCCTTGCTCAATACCGAAAATGATGTCTCGCGCATCCTTCTCAGTAATACCCGGAAGATTGACACTTACGCCCGGTACGTTAACACCTTTTTTATTTTTCAGTGTTCCGTTGTTTAATACTTTTGTTTTGATTTCGCGTTTAGCGGCATCTACATCAAGTACCTCAAGACCGATAAGGCCGTCATCTAACAGAATCGTTGAACCTTGTGCAACGTCATCGACTAAACCTTCATATGTCACTGAAATTTTATCTGTTGTTCCTACAACCTCGTCCATTGAAATGATAAGCTCTTTGCCTGTTTCAAGCTCAATGCCGCCATTTTCCATTGTATGTGTGCGGATCTCAGGACCTTTTGTATCAAGCAGAATTCCAACGTTCTTGCCAAGTTTTTTGCTTGCTTCACGGATATTTTTAATTCTTGCACCGTGCTCCTCAAAATCTCCGTGAGAAAAGTTTAATCGAGCCACGTTCATTCCTGACTCCATTAATTTCGTAAGCATTTCAATACTTTCACTTGCTGGACCGATGGTACAAACAATTTTCGTTTTTCTCATTTGGTTCACTTCCTTCTGAAATCTTCAGCCTTCAGCTGCACATTAGATAGACAGTTCTTTTGAAAGCTGATACATGTTTTGCTCAACTGTGTGTTTTGTCTCCAATATTTCTATAATATCATGGTCTACAAGCTTATTGTTTTGTATACCTACACAGCGTCCGCCTTTTCCTTCAAGCAGCAGTTCAACTGCATATGCGCCGAGACGGCTTGCCAACACACGGTCAGCAGCACTCGGAGAACCTCCGCGCTGGATATGGCCCAATACAGATACCCTAGTTTCAAGATTTGTTTCTTCTTCAATGCGTTTCCCGAATTCAACCCCGCTGCCTACACCTTCGGCAACAATGATAATGCTGTGCTTCTTGCCGCGTTCGTGGCCGCGTTTTAAGCGGGCAATGATTTCGTGCATGTCATAGTCTGCCTCAGGGATTAAGATCGATTCCGCGCCCCCTGCAAGACCGGCCCACAATGCGATATCGCCGGCATGACGGCCCATTACTTCAATCACATATGTACGTTCATGAGAAGTCGCTGTATCTCGAATCTTATCAATTGCGTCAATTACTGTATTTAAAGCTGTATCGAAACCGATGGTAAAATCCGTGCCCGGAATGTCATTATCAATTGTACCCGGTACACCTACACATGGAAACCCGTGTTCCGTTAATTTTTTCGCACCCATATAGGAACCGTCTCCGCCGATAACAACAAGGCCTTCAATACCAAGCTTCTTCAAGTTTTCTATACCTTTTTCACGGCCTTCAACTGTTTTGAATTCTGGACATCTTGCCGTATAAAGCTTTGTGCCTCCGCGATGTATAATATCGCCTACTGATCCGAGTTCAAGCTTTTCAATCTTTCCGCTGATTAATCCCGCGTATCCGTTGTAAATACCGTAAACTTCAACGTCATGATAAATCGCTTTTCTGACTACTGCGCGAACTGCTGCGTTCATTCCCGGGGAATCCCCGCCGCTCGTTAATACCCCTATACGTTTCATTCTCCATTCACCTCAGCAACATATATGATTAAACATAACATGATCATTGCCCTAAAAACAATGAAAAGGGATCTCCATCCTCCCTATGAAACCTTACCTATTATACAATTAAATAAATCGTTTTTAAATAAAATTTAAGGAATGTCACAAAAAATAAACGTGAGCCAAAGGCTTCACGTTTATTTAGTTTACCCCGATATATTGATCTTCAACCGAGACTTTGCCAATCGCTTTATATTTTTCATAGCGCTGCTGAATTAATTCTTCTTCGCTCAGCTTCAACAAAGTTTTTAACGATTGTTTAAGGGTTTCGTCCATATAACTTGCCTGCAGCTTTACATCGTGATGCGCTCCGCCTTTTACTTCTTTAATCATATGATCTATAATACCTAATTCTTTTAAATCCGGCGCAGTGATTTTCATGGTTTCTGCTGCTTTTTTAGCAAGACTGGAGTCCTTCCATAAAAGTGCCGCGGCACCTTCTGGAGAAATAACAGAATAAGTAGAGTTTTCCAGCATATGCAAGTGGTTGCCTACACCCAGACCAAGGGCTCCGCCGCTTCCGCCTTCACCAATGACGATGCAGATAACAGGTACTCGGAGGCCGGCCATCTCAAATAGGTTTTTGGCAATGGCTTCGCTTTGTCCTCTTTCTTCCGCTGCTCGTCCAGGGTATGCCCCCTTCGTATCAATAAAACAGATAATCGGTCTATTAAATTTGTCAGCCTGTTTCATCAGACGCAGCGCTTTTCTGTAGCCTTCAGGATGCGGCATCCCAAAATTGCGGACAAGGTTCTCCTTCGTATCTTTCCCGCGCTGATGCCCGATTACCGTTACAGGAAGGCCGTGGAACTTCGCAATCCCGCCGACAATGGCTTCATCGTCACCGTATGCTCTGTCTCCATGACATTCAAAAAAGTCAGTAAACAGGTGTTCGATATAATCAAGCGTTGTCGGACGGTCAGCCAGACGTGCGATTTGGACCCGGTCCCATGGTTTCAGATTTTTGTAAATATCATCCTGAAGCTTAGCGAGACGGTCTTCCAGCCGTTCAATTTCCGCACTTAGATCCATATCGGAATCTTGGGTGAATTTTTTTAGTTCGGTGATTTTGTTTTGCAGTTCGATCACCGGTTTTTCAAATTCTAATCTTGGAGCCACTCAATGTCACCTCCTGTTTGATGCATATCCAGCAGATTTTCTAACGTTTTTTTCATATCGTCGCGATGAATAACCGCATCAAGCTGTCCATGTTTTAATAAAAATTCAGCCGTTTGAAAGTCCTCAGGCAGTTTTTCTCCTATTGTCTGTTCAATAATCCGTCTTCCGGCAAAACCGATCAGCGCGCCAGGCTCAGCGAAATTGTAATCGCCAAGAGATGCAAAGCTTGCTGATACGCCCCCAGTAGTCGGATGAGTCATCACTGAAATGATAAGGCCCTGTTCATCACTGAACAGTTTTAACGCAGAGCTTGTCTTAGCCATCTGCATCAAACTTAATATGCCTTCCTGCATTCTAGCACCGCCTGAAGCCGTAAAAATAATAAACGGAACTTTATCAGCTTTTGCTTTTTCAATCGCAAGCGTGATTTTTTCACCGACGACTGAACCCATGCTGCCCATTCTGAATGAAGAATCCATGACGGCGACAACAGCCGGGTGTCCTCCGATGGTGCCCTTACCTGTCACAACAGCCTCGTTTAAGGATGTTTTCTCGCGATCTTTTTCAAGCTTTTCCAGATATCCCGGGAAACCAAGCGGATTTTCCGACAGCATCCCCTGGTTGAATTCCTCAAAGGATTGTTCATCCATCAAGCTTTCGATACGCTGTTTTGCGTTCATTGGGAAATGATAATCGCAGTTCATGCATACCCGCATATTTTTATCCAACTCTTTAGTGAGCATGATTTTTTTACACTTAGGACATTTTGTCATAATGCCTTCCGGAACATCGTGCTTCGCTTGATCAGATGGTACGGAAGCATACTTTTTCTTTTTCGTGAATATATCCTTTAACAAATGATTACCTCCCTTTTGTGAAGGGTTCTCTTCACCGCATGTCATCAAACAGATAGACTTGCTAATAACTTTACCGAAACTATTGTACTTTTTTTGTCAAACGCTGTCATCCTCAATTCGACAACTTTTTATTCGATGACGTGCTCGGAAAGGCTGGGATGAAATCAGATAAGGTGTTGAAACGACAAGGTTGACAGCGTATTCAAAAATAATGTTAAACCCGGCTGAAATTTTTTAAGGCCAACCCCCTAAAAAAATTTCAGCCGACAGTTTAACTTGAGAACAGCGCGCTGGTCTCCGCCAACGCGCTGCCATTTTTGGAACGAATTAAAATTATTCGCCAATAATCGTAAGTTTTCTTGTTTTTTCTGCGACTTCCTCAGGGTCAACAGTGATTCTTGCAACACCTGTTTCCATCGCAGCTTTTGCCACAGCCTTCGCAACAGCAGGCGCAACACGTTTATCAAACGGTGCAGGGATGACATAGTCTGCGCTAAGCTCATCTTCTGAAACCAGTGAAGCAATGGCTTCAACCGCTGCGATTTTCATTTCTTCGTTAATGTGAGTGGCACGCACGTCAAGCGCTCCGCGGAAAATACCAGGGAATGCAAGGACATTGTTTACTTGGTTCGGGAAGTCAGAACGTCCTGTTCCGATAACGCTTGCGCCGGCTTCACGCGCATCTTCCGGCATGATTTCCGGATTAGGATTTGCCATTGCAAAGATAATCGGATCTTTTGCCATGCTTTGAACCATTTCTTTTGTTAACGCACCCGCTACAGAAACACCGATAAATACGTCAGCATCAACGATGACATCTTTCAGAGAACCGTCTTTGCGGTCTTGGTTCGTGAATTTCGCCACTTCGTTTTTGACATCGTTCATGCCGTTCGGGCGCCCTTCATAAATGGCCCCTTTAGAATCGCACATCACAATGTCACGAACGCCGTAATGGTGAAGAAGCTTGATAATCGCTATGCCAGCCGCACCCGCGCCGTTTGCGACAACCTTAATGGATGACATTGATTTTCCAGACAGTTTCAGCGCGTTTACAAGACCTGCTACCGTTACAATGGCTGTACCGTGCTGATCATCATGGAAAACAGGGATGTTTGTTTCTTTTTTGAGGCGCTCTTCAATGATAAAGCAGTTTGGCGCTGCAATGTCTTCAAGGTTGACGCCGCCAAATGTCGGCTCAAGCAATTTAACAGTTTCTACGATTTTATCAACATCGTTTGTATTTAAAGCAATCGGAAACGCATCTACGCCCGCAAAGCTTTTGAATAGAACGGCTTTTCCTTCCATAACAGGAAGCGCGGCTTCAGGGCCGATGTTTCCAAGGCCAAGCACAGCTGTACCGTCAGTTACAACTGCTACCATGTTCCCCTTCATTGTATAATCATATACTTTGTTAATGTCTTCATGAATATCCTTACACGGTTCTGCAACACCCGGAGAATACGCGAGGCTTAAATCTTTCGCGTTTCTGACCTCTACTTTTGATTTAGACTCCAGTTTCCCCTGGTTGACTTTATGCAGGTGTAATGCTTCTTCTCTTAATGACATTCTCTTAAACACTCCTTATGGATATTTTTTGATTCGTATGCTGCTGCGTTGATTGCTGCATTCTGCGGAGTAAAATCTATCTGAATATTTAAACAGGATCACATAATTGCTCCAATTGTATAACAAAAAGTGACTCGTTACCACTGTTTTAAAACGACGTTTTTTTGACCCAACAGCCCTTTTAAGCGATATAACACCTGGTGATCCGCATTGATATGAAACGACTCAGGAAGCTTAATCGTCTGTTTCTGCCTTTCATAATAGAGATAAACGCCTGTTTCCCCTTTATGCTCCAGCAAAATGCGCTTAATCTTCGCCAGGATCTCCTGGCTGTGCTGACTGCTTTCTATTTTTATATAAACCGATGGCGCTTTTTCTGCATCCATATTTTCTAATAATTCTGCCCGGGACATGATGAATTGGATCTTATCTTGTCTTACTTCGCATTTCCCCGCTGTGAACAAAAGAGCGCCTTCTCTTAAAACGGGTGAAAGCTGTCTGAATTGTTCAGGGAAGACTACGGCTTCCATCTCGCCGGTTTCATCACTGAGCGTTAAAAACGCCATGTTTTGACCTGTTTTCGTCCGAATCGTTTTGATTTTCGACAGCAAAACGCCTAGCGAAAGCTGCCTTTTGACTGTCCGCTGAGCCTGCAGAATGGAGACTGCTCCGTGCGCAGCGAGCTGTTTTCGGAAGGCGGAGAGCGGATGATTTGAAAAATAAATGCCGAGCGTTTCCTTTTCAAATGCAAGTAAATCCACTAGCGGAAGCTCTTCCGTTTCCACATACTTCGGCTTAATTGAAAACGATTCCTCTAAAAACAATCCCATTTGGTCATCGTCCGCGGCGAATAGCTCAGCATGTTCCAAAGCAACATCAATGGATGCGAGCAGCGTGGCCCGGTTTTGGCCAAATTCGTCCATCGCACCAGAAAAAATAAGTGCTTCAAGCACTTTGCGATTTACGCTTTTTGACGGCACGCGAAAGCAGAAATCAAAAAGATCTTCAAATGGTTTCTCTTTCCTTGCTTTATATATATCTTTGACTGCTGAGACGCCTACACTTTTTATGGCGCGGAGGCTGTACCTGACAGATCCGTCTTCAACTGTAAACGGAAAACTGCTTTTATTCACTGACGGAGGAAGGATACGAATCCCGCTCCCCTTTGCTTCGTAAAGATATTGAGAAATTTTATCCTCATTGCCAATGACGCTTGTCAGCAATCCGCACATAAAATATAACGGATAATGAGCTTTCAAATACGCAAGCTGGCACCCGATCATGCTGTATGCCACCGCATGGCTTCGGTTAAAGCCATAGTTTGCGAATTTGACGATTAAATCGTAGACTTCATTTGCAGTGTCTACAGAATACTCCTTTTTTAAGCACCCTTCAACAAAATGGCTTCGCTCTCTGTCTAAGATTTCTTTTTTCTTTTTGCTGACAGCCCTTCTCAATAGGTCTGCTTCGCCTAAAGAAAACCCCGCCATGCGGGAAGCAATCATCATAATTTGTTCCTGATACACTATAACGCCATATGTATCTTCCAAAATGCTCCTTAAATCCTCATGAGGATAATGGACAGGCGCCCGTCCGTGTTTACGGTCAATAAATAACGGAATATTTTCCATCGGGCCGGGCCGGTACAGCGCATTGACCGCCACAATATCCTCGAGGCCTGAAGGTTTTAGCCGCTTCAGGACGCTTCTCATCCCTGCAGATTCGAGCTGGAAAATCCCTGTCGTATCCCCTTTGGACAGCAAGGCGAACGTTTTGTCATCACTGTAGGAAATACTTGAAAGATCTATTTTGATGTTTTCTTCTTTTTCAATCATTGAAGTGATGGATTCAATCAGCGTCAGATTCCTCAAGCCTAAGAAATCCATTTTTAAAAGGCCCAAGTCTTCAAGATGATCCATCGCATATTGCGTTAAATAGATCCCTTCATGCCCTTCCTGAAGCGGAACAACATCTGTTAACGGTTCTTCACTCAGGACAACGCCTGCTGCGTGGGTGGATGCATGCCTTGGCAGCCCTTCTATTTTTCGGGCAATTGTATAGACTTGCTGAAGCAGGCTTGACTCCCGAAGCCGCTTATCCAGCTGCGGTGACTGCTGTCTCGCTTCATCCAGCGTCATGCCCGGTCTTGAAGGAATAAGTTTTGCAAGCTGATCTGCCTCCTTCGGGCTGACGCCAAATACTCTGCCGACGTCCCGAAGCGCCGCCTTTGCCGCAAGTGTTCCAAAGGTGATAATCTGTGCGACGTGCATCGCACCGTATTTCTGCTGAACATATTGAATGACTTCATCCCTTCTTGTATCGGGAAAATCAATATCAATATCCGGCATGCTGATGCGTTCGGGATTTAAAAATCTCTCAAACAGAAGGTGATGCTTAATCGGGTCAACATCTGTGATATACAGCACATATGCCACAAGAGAGCCAGCCGCAGAACCCCGTCCCGGCCCTGTAACAATCCCTTTTTCATGGGCGTGCTTCATAAAATCCCACACGATCAGAAAGTAATCGCTGAACTTCATCCGCTTGATGACATCAAGCTCATATTGAAGTCGGCGAAGGTATCGTTCATCAGGCGTGCCGAAACGGCTGCGGAGTCCCTCCATACAGATACCCGTTAGATAATCATCAGCGGGCGTTCCGTCTGGGGTGGGAAAAGACGGCAGACGGGTCTGCCCCAGGCTGACGTCAACTCGGCATTGTTCCGCGATCTCCACAGAAGCTTGCAATGCCTCTGGGTGCTCTCGATAAATGTTTTGCATTTCTTCAATTGGTTTCAAATCGAGATCAGGCAGAACTTCAGCAGGTGCATCCGTCAGTTTTTCCCCCGCTTTAATCGCTTTCAGACAACGGTAGGCAGCCTTATCTTCCTTCCTTATGTAGTGCACGTCGCCTGTGGCCGTAACAGGGATACCCGTTTCTTCTGACAGCTTTAGAATCTGTTCAGACAAGATTTGATTCCCTTTAAAAGGCTGATAGGAGAAATAAAAGGCTCCCTCTCCGAATATAGACTGAAACTCCAGCGAAGCTTGAGCGGCCTGTTCGAACAGGCCTCCTTCAAGAAGCGTCTCAATATATCCTTTTTCGCCGGGCGTTATTGCGATAATGCCTTCTCGATAACTGTGAAGCCATTTCGGCTTCAGCCCGCCTTTTGATTTAGATTGCAGAACGCTGCTGATTTTCAGCAGGTTTTGATAGCCTGTATTTGATTTTGCAAGCAGGACGAGCGGGTAGGCTTCGAGCTCGCTGTCATCTGTAAAAACAGAAGCCGTCAAACCGATTATCGGGTTAATCCCTCTCGCCTTGCAAGCTTTATAAAATTGAATAGCTCCGTACATGACATGATCATCTGTCAGCGCCAAAGACGCATATCCGAGCCTGTCAGCTTCACTGACGAGCTCTTCCACAGCCGCGGCGCTGTTTAGCAGGCTGTACCCGCTATGTACTTGCAGGTGAACAAAAGACATGCTATCACCTCTTTCTCATTACGATCCATTTCTTTCTTCATTATAAGGCCGGTTTCCAAAAGAAACAAATGTTCTTTTTTGACTCATCATCATACTTGTCCTGAAAGCTCAATATGATATAAAAGGTGAGGTGATAAAGATGGATCAGGAAGCAGGATTTATGGTGAATTTTATCAATAGCTACTTCATTGCGTTAGGGGTGCTGATCGGGGGCGCACTCATCGGAGGGCTCGGAGCATATTTGGCGGGCGAACCCCCGCTTACAGCCATTACAAAGCTTGCGAACCGGTTAAAAATTTGGGCGCTTGTCGCAGCTATCGGAGGCACCTTTGATGCGGTATACAGCTTTGAACGCGGCATACTCGAAGGCAATACGAGAGATATCTTTAAGCAGCTTCTTTTGATTATTTCAGCCATGGGAGGCGCGCAAAGCGGCTGGCTCATTATATCATGGCTGACCCAGGAGCATCTTTCTTCATGAGGGTCCCACAGCATTACAAAAAACCGGGATGGCAGCGCTTTTTCGCGGGAATGATGTGCGGAGCCATAATCAGCTGGTTCTTTTTCCTGTTTACTTACGGAACATTTCAAGAGGAGCAGGTCAGCCTCATCGAAAAACAAAAAGAGCATGTAAAAGACTTGAACAATCAAATTTCGATCTATCAGGAAGACCTCCATAAACTGAATGAAGATAATAAAAGAAAACTGCTGATTCAAAGCGTCAGCGTTAAGTTGCTGAATGGGGATAAATATAAAATATCGCAGCCGGATAAAACGAAATTCGAGGAGCATGTAAAGGATGATATTTCAGAGGTCATTACCAAAGACATAGAAAGCGTCTATCAAACAAAGGATCTTTTGAAACGGACAATTGAAAATAAAGTCTATATGATCAATGAAAAAAAATACGAGGCAACCGTCAGAGAATTGATTATTTATACGAGGCTGACAGTAGAACTTGAAATATCATTCGCCACATAATTATGGATTTTTTTTAAATTCTCCAAACTTCTGTCGCTTTTTCCCATTCTTTTTTATAAACTATATGTGAGGCTTAATGGCGAAAGGAAGGAGGAAAGGGAAATGGAGGTTTACAGTGACCGTCAGTTAGCAAAAGATCAAGCAGCCCGTCTCAGACAAGGTTTTTCTGCATATGCCGAAACAAACTCACTCGCTTCCCTCATTAAAAAAGAACTTCAATCTCACAATCTCCAAGTCTACGAGGACCTTACTGATTTCGGCTGCTGGTTCATCCCCGTCACAGATGAACACTAAGAGAGAGGGTCTCCCCTCTACTCGTGTTCTTTACATAATGTTTCCAGATCAGCTAAAATCCGATCGGCTTCATCCCAGCTGTAAATAGAGGCGCCGGCAGCAAACGGATGCCCTCCGCCGTTATATTTGCGGGCAAGTCCGTTAATGACAGGCCCCTTCGAACGGAATCTGACTCTGATTTGATCGTCTTCTTCTACGAAAAACACCCAAGCGCGGATACCTGAGATATTGCCAAGCGTCCCGACAAGCTGCGACGCTTCAGAAGCTGTTGTGCCGAATTTTTCAAGCGTATCCTTTTTGATGAAAACAGAAGCGGCGCCGTTTTCGGACAAAGACACATTTTGAAAGATAAAGCCGTTAAGCTTCACCACATTCAGTTTTGTTTCATACAATTGATTAAACAACTCTGAGGAAGAGAATGGATACTGAATGAGCTCGCCTGCATATTTTAATGTTTTTTCCGTGGTATTCGGAAATAAAAAGCGTCCGGTATCTCCGACAATGCCGGCATAGATCAGCTCTGCCGCTTTCGTATTCAGCTTCCAGCCGTGCTCTTTTCCTTCTAAATACAGCTCGTAAATCATTTCACTTACTGAGCTGGCGCTTGTATCGACCCAAAGAAGGTCACCGTATGGATCTTCGTTCGGATGGTGGTCGATTTTCATCAGTTTGGCGCCTGAAGGATAACGCTGATCGTCGATTCTTTCCTGATTTGCCGTATCGCAGACAATGACAAGTGCGCCTTCATATGTTTCATTGTCCACCTCATCAAGGGAATATAAGAAGGAAAGGGACGGTTCAGGCGTGCCAACCGCAAAAATATTTTTTTCAGGATATGTTTCACGCAAGATTTCCGTAAGCCCGCACTGTGATCCGTAGGCATCTGGATCAGGACGCACATGTCTATGTAAGATAATCGTGTCATATAATGATATGGTTCTGATTAGTTCTGTTTTCATTTGATTCTCCTTTATTGTTTTTATTCATTAAATCACATTCTCTGCCGACGGAAAAGAAAAATAACGTCAAAACCAAGCCCGTTTTTGTATAGAATGGGTTTGTAAACTTTTACGATGGAGGATTTCATTTATGCTGGTTCTTGTTTTTTTGATTGGGCTTTCAGCCTGCTTTTATGTGTACTATAAAGTAAAAGGCGTACGGGCAAAGCCATCTTTGGCAAAGGAAATCTATTCAGCAAAATCAAGCATGGCCTTAGGGTCACTAGTCCTGTTCTACGGGCTCAACCAAATGATATTATTCCATTCAGTATTAACGTTAGTAATCGGCGGTATCTTTATCGTCATAGGAGCAGGAAGCGCTTGGGCAGGTTATAAAGCCTACAGGCATTACAATCCCCTTCACGCCAAAGAAGCTGAAAGAGATCACGCGTAAGGGGCGCCTGAACGTCCCTTAGCTTCTTTCCATCAGCTGAACCATCAGCATCGCTTTCGACACGATATGGCCTTGGCTGTGCACTTCCACTTCCATTTTCCCGAACTTTCTGCCGGCCTCCAGGATACGCGGTTTGACTTCGATGACCGATTCCATCTGCACAGGCTTCAAAAAGAAAATGGTGATGCTCTCGATTACGAGTTCGCCGCGTTTTTTCGAGCGCAAAAACCGGTTTGCCGCCTGCGTCAATATGGTTGTAAATACACCATATGAAATGGTTCCAAGCTGATTTGTCATTTGCGGCGTGACTTCATACTCGTAAACCGTTTGATCCTCTTTATCATCACCCTCGTCTTTAAACCCTCTTGAAACAATATCATCAAGCTTCTCCCCGACCTGCGGCTGCTTTTGAATCATTTGAAGGGCTTTCAACACATCTTGGCGGCTGATCATCCCGATCAGTTTTTGGTGGCCGTCAGTGACGGGAAGCACTTCGATTCCTTCCCATACCATCATTTGCGCCGCTGAGGCGACAGATGTTTTCCCAATCACCGTAACGGGATTTTTGGTCATGACTTTTTCTATGGATGCATTTCGGTCATGGCCGGCAATATCTTTTGATGTCAGAATGCCGTGGATTTTCATTTGATCGTCGACAACCGGGAAGCGGCCGTGGCCCGTTTCAAAATTTTTCTCATACCATTTTTCAAGTTTATCCTTGGGCGAAAGATATACCGTGCGGTCAGCGGGTGTTAGGATGTCCTCCACCAAAACAATTTCTTTTTTGATCAGCTGGTCATAAATTGCCCTGTTAATCATCGCAGCGACTGTAAAGGTGTCATAGCTCGTGGATAAAATCGGCAGTTCAAGCTCATCTGCCAGCTGTACAATGCTTTCATCCGTGTTAAAGCCCCCAGTCACCAATACGGCCGCGCCCGCTTCAAGCGCCTGCCTGTGTGCATTGATTCTGTTTCCGACAATCAAAAGATTCCCCGCTGCGGTATAACGCATCATCGCGTCCAGTTCCATCGCGCCGATGACGAATTTATTCAATGTCTTATGGAGCCCCGCCCGGCCTCCGAGCACTTGTCCGTCTATAACATTTACAACCTCTGCATATGTAAGCTTTTCAATGTTCTCTTTTTTCTTTTGTTCAATTCTGATTGTGCCCACACGTTCAATCGTGCTGACAAACCCTTTATTTTCTGCTTCCTTGATCGCTCTGTACGCGGTTCCTTCGCTTACTTTCATTTCCTTTGCAATTCTTCGCACAGAAATTTTTTCGCCGACAGGCAGTGAATCGATATACGTTAAAATTTGTTCATGCTTCGTTGCCAAGCCTTTCACCTCTAAGGACAGTCTTCTTGTTTTTATTATAAGGTTTCAAAGGATTTATACGCAATGAGGCTGGAAAATAAAAAACCATCTCCTGATAAATCAGGAGATGGTTTCATCGTTTAAAGCTCGATCGTCTCACCGACCGCCATGACTTTGCCGACTCCGCCCGGAAGGCTGTCAGCGAATGCTTCTGGGTCTTGTTCGATGACCGGGAATGTATTGTAATGCACCGGCACGACCTGTTTTGCGCGCAGCCATTCAGCTGCAAGCTTGGCGTCCTCAGGCCCCATCGTAAAGTTATCGCCAATCGGCAGAAAAGCAAGATCTATATGATTCAACTCGCCAATGAGTTTCATATCAGAGAAAAGAGCCGTATCACCCGCATGGAAAATCGTTTTACCTTCTACAGTCAGCAAAATACCGGCTGGCATGCCTGTGTAAGTGATCGTTTTGTTTTCTTCATCTGTGATGGCTGATCCATGAAAGGCCTGTGTGAGCTTCACTTTTCCAAAATCGAACTGGCGGGAGCCCCCGATGTGCATCGGATGAACATTCAAGCCTTTCCAGCCCAAATACACAGCGAGCTCGTTCGGTGCTATGACCAGCGCGTTATTTTGCTTGGCGATTTGTTCAGTATCACCGACATGGTCATTGTGGCCGTGCGTTAATAAGATGACATCCGCTTTTACATCCTCCGGCTTGATATCCGTTAACGAATTCCCTGTTAAAAACGGATCAAATATAATATGATGGTCCTTCGTTTCCACTGTAATTACAGAATGTCCGTGATATGTCACTTTCATTTCTTTCACCTCGTCACGTGATTTTGATTTTTTTATTTTCCCTTTTTCAAAAGCTGAAAAACTTATGTTGTTTGATTCTTGTTAATGACGTTGAGGCCTCCGGTGGCTTCAATGACAGTCCCAGTCACAAGGTCTGAGTTCTCCTCACACAAGAAAGCGATAATCCGGGCGATATCCTCGCCTGTTCCAGACCTTCCTATCGGCGTTTTTTCTTTGCCGATTCTCATTCTGGCTTCCTCTATCGATGCTTCTTTCATGTCGCCTACAATGTCTCCCGGGCAAACCATGTTGGCGGTTATGCCGAATTCGGCTTCTTCAATGGCGATTGTCTTTGTCAAAGAAGCCAAGCCCACTTTCGCAGCGCCAAATGCCGAGCGATGAAGCCAGCCTGGCGCGTGAGCCGCACCTTGGAATCCGTACGTAATGATGCGTCCGAATTGCTGTTTTCTCATAATAGGAATAACCGCTTTGAATAAATGAAAAACGGCGCTTAAATTTCCTTCCAGCATGCCGTACCATTCATCATCAGTATAATCGGCTAACTTTTTACGTTCAAATATGTATGGTCCCGCGTTGTTAATCAAAAAGTCGATCCTTCCGAAGCGGTTTAAGGCAGTGTCTGCAATACGCAGCAGATCTTCTTTTTTGGTGACATCACCTTTTACAAATTGCAGCCGGTCAAGACAATCGGGACAGGCTTCCTTCAGGCGGCTGACTGCCTCCTCATCCTGTCTGTAATTGACTGTTACTGAATACCCCTTTGCAAGCAACGTTTCAGTCACTTTGCGGCCTAAACCCTTCGAACCGGCAGTAATTAAAGCATGTCGCACATGAATACCTCCCAAAGCAACGTCGCCGCTTTCAATAAAGTGTTTCTTCTTCTACTTTACTATAAAAGGCTTGCAATATCACTTTTTACACTTTGGCATACAAAAAAAGCTGCCTGTATAGACAGCTTATTCTGCAGAAGATGAAGACTCCTGATCAGGCATATCGACATAACCGCTTTGATATGCTTCTGAAATGAGCCTTGTTGTCTCCTGGCTTTCTTGTTCATCATAAATATAGCGTTCCGTTTCTTTTTTCATCATTCTGCCTCCCATCATTATAGAGGTAGGTTGGCTATAATGACGGGATTTTATGAAGGAAATTTTAACAAACTCCTGTTGCGACGCAAGCTTTCGCTTTCTCAAGCGCTTGCTCCACCTGTTTGAATCCGGTGCCCCCGGCGCTCATTCTTTTTTCAACTGCGTAGTAAGGGTCTAACACAGTGTAAATATCTTCTTCGAATAGTGTGCTCGCCTGCTGAAACTCGCCAAACGGCATATCGCTTAAATAGATTCCTCTTTCGATGCAGGTGTACACAAGTTTTCCGACCACTTCATGCGCTTCTCTGAACGGCATTCCTTTCTTGGCTAAATAATCGGCCAGTTCCGTCGCATTTGAAAAGTCTTGTTTTGTCGCTTGCTTCATGACGTCTTTGTTTACAATCATTGTTTGGATCATGCCTGTGAAGATTTGCAGGCTGCCCTCCACCGTTTTCACTGTGTCAAACATGCCCTCTTTGTCTTCCTGCAGATCTTTGTTGTAAGCAAGCGGAAGTCCTTTCATGATTGTAAACAGCCCCATCATATCGCCGTATACGCGCCCTGTTTTGCCACGGATCAGCTCCGCCATATCAGGGTTTTTCTTTTGCGGCATCATGCTGCTTCCTGTTGCGTACGTATCGTCAAGCTCGATGAATTTAAACTCCTGCGAGCACCATAAAATGATTTCTTCAGAGAAACGGGATAGGTGCATCATCAGCATACTGCTGTTGCTTAAAAACTCCAAAATGAAGTCTCTGTCACTGACGCCATCCAAGCTGTTTTCATAAATAGAATCAAAGCCGAGCAGTTCGGCTGAATAATCACGGTCGATTGGGAAGGTTGTTCCCGCGAGCGCCCCGCAGCCGAGCGGAGATTTGTTAATCCGCTTCATTGAATCCTGAAAACGCTCCTTGTCGCGCTCTAGCATCCAGAAATACGCAAGCAGATGGTGAGCGAATGAAATCGGCTGGGCGCGCTGCAGATGTGTGTAGCCCGGCAGAATCGTTTCAACGTTCGCTTCCGCCTTTTCAATCAGCGCACTTTGGAATGCCTCAATCAGCTCGATGATGTGGCCGACATGATTCTTCAAGTATAAATGCATGTCAGTCGCCACCTGGTCATTCCGGCTTCTGCCGGTATGCAGCTTGCCTCCGAGCGGGCCGATTTCGTCAATCAGCATTTTCTCTATGTTCAAATGAATATCTTCATAATCGACTGAGAATTCCAATGCTCCCTCTTCTGCTTTTTGCAAAAGGGTATTCAGTCCCTCGCGGATTTTCAGCTCTTCTTCCGCTGTCAGGATACCGCATTTTTTCAGCATGGCAGCATGTGCGAGAGACCCTGTTATGTCTTCAGTGACTAAATTTTGGTCAAATGATATGGATGCGCCGAACTCGTCGACCCATTTTTCCGGTGTTTTTTGAAACCGGCCTCCCCAAAGCTTCTTCATGCTTTAATCTGCTCCTTCTTTTTCACGATGCTGTTCACTTTTGTCGGAAGTCCCCAAAGCTCAATAAAGCCAATTGCCGCATGGTGATCAAACGCATCGTCTTTTGTATATGTTGCAAGTTTTTCATCATATAGAGAATATTCTGATTTACGCCCTTCTACGATTGCATGGCCTTTAAACAGCTTCACGCGGACGATGCCTGTGACATGCTTTTGCGTTTCTTTTAGGAAAGCGTGCAGCGCGTCTTTTAACGGCGAGAACCATAAGCCGTTGTAAATGATTTCTGACATTTTTTGCTCGATGATCGGTTTAAAGTGTGCAACCTCTTTCACCAGGGTCAAATCTTCTAATTCTTTATGCGCTTTGATCAGTGTGATCGCACCAGGGCATTCATATACTTCCCGGGATTTAATGCCGACAAGGCGGTTTTCCACGTGGTCGATACGTCCGACACCGTGTGCGCCTGCCATTTCATTCAGTTTCAAAATCAGTTCAGAAAGCGTGTAAGATACGCCGTCAATGGAGACAGGCACACCTTGCTCAAATGCAATTTCAATCACTTCCGGCGTGTCCGGCGTTTTTTCCAGCGGAGCTGTTAAATCGTATGCACCTTCTGGCGGCGCCGCCCATGGATCTTCTAAAATGCCGCACTCATTCGCGCGTCCCCAGAGGTTTTGGTCGATAGAATACGGGCTGTCAAGATTGATCGGAATCGGAATGCCGCGGCTTGCCGCATATTCAATTTCTTCTTCACGTGACCACTGCCATTCGCGAACCGGCGCGATGACTTCAAGGTCAGGGTTTAATGATTTAATGGAGACTTCGAAACGAACCTGGTCATTTCCTTTCCCCGTGCATCCGTGAGCAATCGCCTGTGCATCTTCTTGTTCCGCAATCTCAACCAGCTTTTTCGCAATTAGCGGCCGAGATAATGCTGAAACAAGCGGGTATTTTCCTTCATACATCGTGTGGGCCTGCAAAGAGATAAGCGCGTAGTCCTGTGCAAATTCCTCTTTTGCATCGATCACGTAGGAGTTTGTCGCGCCGACTTCAAGCGCTTTCTGCTGAACAAAGGCCAAATCTTTGCCTTCACCGACATCCAGACAGCAGGCGATGACATTATATCCTTGCTCCTGAAGCCATTTTATTGCGACGGAAGTATCAAGGCCCCCTGAGTATGCTAATACGACTTTTTTCTGTTCTGACATGATAAAAATCCCCTCTCAACTGTGTTTCTATTTTGTATAAAAATAAATTATTTTTAATAAAAATGCATTTTGTATGTATACACTTTAACAAGTACGTTTCGTTTTTTCAAGCCTTTTATCAAAAAAACTTCACCTAAATTTCCAGGTGAAGTTTCGTAGTATTTATTCATTTACTTGTCTTTTCTGATTTCTCTGACCACATGTGCAAGTTCGGGAATAATCAGCTTATTCATTGCCAGCTTAACCGCACCGCTTGAGCCTGGCGTTGAGAAAACAGCGGTATGCTGAATGACACCGGCTGTTGCTCTCGACATGATTGCGGCAGAGCCGATATCCTCTGTATAACTCAGCATCCTGAATATTTCTCCAAAACCGGGCAGCTCTTTCGAAAACAGCGGCGTTATGGCTTCAATTGTGACATCCCGATCTGCTATGCCTGTCCCTCCGTTTAAGAGTACCGCGTCTGTCTGTTCATCCATGCAGCCCGTAAGCACTGACCGCTGCAAAGCATCCTTTTCGTCTTTTACGATTTCATATGCAGCAATATGATGACCGGCTTCTTCTAAAAATGAGATCATCAGCTTGCCGCTTTTATCGGTTTCCTCTGTCCTCGTGTCACTGACAGTAATCACTTTACACCGAACGATATCGGGAGCTTCTTGTTTATGCTCTTGAACGCTCATTGGCCCACCTCTTTTATGTTTTCTGTCTGTCACTATCATGCATCAACAAAAAAGCACATTCAAGAGAATGTGCTTTCATGCGATTTATTTTGCTAAACGAACAACGTCGCGCGCAATCATGACTTCTTCATCAGTCGGAATGATCATGACTTTTACTGGAGAATGCGGATAGCTGATGAAAGCTTCCTCGCCGCGCACGTTATTAAGCGCAGGATCCCAGTATACGCCCATGAATTCTAAACCGCGAAGAACGCGTTCTCTGACTTCCACACTGTTTTCACCGATACCGGCAGTAAAGATGATCGCATCTACACCGCTCATTCTAGCAGCATAAGAACCGATGTATTTGTGGATTCTGCTTGCGAATACTTCAAGAGCCGTTTCCGCGCGCTCATTTCCTTCTTTCGTTGCTTCAACGATGTCACGAAGATCGCTAGAGAAGCCGGAAATGCCGAGCAGTCCGCTTTTTTTGTTTAATGTATTGAGTACTTCGTCAGCCGTTTGGCCTGTTTTCTCCATGATGTATGGGATCAGGGCAGGGTCGATGTTTCCAGAGCGCGTACCCATTGCAACACCGGCAAGCGGCGTAAAGCCCATTGAAGTATCAATTGATTTTCCGCCTTCAACAGCAGCAATACTTGCTCCGTTTCCAAGGTGGCAGGAAATCAGGCGCAAGTCTTTTAACGGACGGCCAAGAAGCTCTGCCGCACGCTCAGTTACATATTTATGTGAAGTGCCGTGGAAGCCGTATTTACGGATGCCGAATTTTTCATAGTATTCATACGGCAGGCTGTAAAGGTAAGACTGCTCAGGCATTGTTTGGTGGAATGCCGTATCAAAAACAGCTACCGCAGGAACATTTGGAAGCACTTCTTTGAACGCTTTAATTCCAACGATATTTGCCGGGTTGTGAAGTGGTGCCAATTCAGAAATATCTTCGATTTCCTTAATGGTTTCATCCGTTAATAAAACAGAATCACTGAATTTTTCTCCGCCGTGAACGACACGGTGGCCAATTCCGTCAATTTCATTCAAGTCTTTAATAATGCCAAATTCCGTTAACTTATTCAGCAGCATTTTAACAGCTACCGCATGATCCGGAATATCAGTTACTTCTGTATTTTTTTCGCCATTCACAGAAATTGTGAATACGCTGTCGGCGATACCGATTCGTTCAACTAAACCCTTCGTTAAAACGGTTTCTGAAGGCATTTCGAAAAGCTGAAATTTCAAAGACGAGCTTCCTGCGTTAATTGCAATAATTTTGGACATGATTGACGCTCCTTTATACTCTGTATCAACAACTTCGTTTTTCGTACTTTTTTCCCAGAAAATATCAACATCTTCTCCGAAAAATATCTGACTTTTCCATTTAAACATTGTCATGTCGGCTTTTCAAGTCAACTTGCGTATTGATAACGCTTTCAAAAAGAAGTCGTTATTTTCAGACACATTCCCTATAGGTTTTGTATTGATGAACGCTTACAATTTGCGGTTTTTCCCTCTGTATTTTGTGTTTCAAAGCTGGATTCAATTCGTCAAGTCCGTCTTCCAAAGCATAAATAAAAGCAGCTTAGGCATCGGCCTCATACGGCTGCCTAAGCTGCTTTTAAAACACTTACTTTTCTTTTTTAAACCAATCATCAAATTGAGCCATCATATCAAGCATCGCCTTTTGATTGGAGAAAGACGGAAGATTCGCAAGCAGAATTTGCCCCGGTGCTTTCGTCTTCTCTCCTTGTTTCTGAAGCACAAGGATGCTTTTGGCATGAGCTTCGTCTTTAAAAATAGATTTTGGCAGCTGCAACAGCGCGTTGATATGAACCTTATCTTTTAAAAACTGTTTCAGCTTGCCGCTTTGGGAGCTCTCAAACAAATGATTCGGAATCATAAAAAATAAGTAGCCGCCCGGTTTGGTATGCTTGACGCTCTGTTCAATAAACAGATGATGCGCGAAGGAATGGCCTTCGTCAGCTTTGAGCTCAAACGCTTCTGCTCCTTCGTCATTTGGATAATAGCCGACTGGCAAATCACAAATGACCGTGTCCACTGGATCGATAAACAACGGCTCAAGGCTGTCCTGATGGAAAAGCTCAAGCTCTTTTTTCAGAAGGTTCGCTTGGGCGTACGCGATCTTCAAAAGCACATCATCAATTTCAATGCCAAAGCTGGTTGCCGTTTTTTCAGCCAGCTGGTTCAGCACGGTAAACAGAAGGTTTCCGGTTCCCAAGGCTGGATCAAGAACGGTCAGTTCCTTATTATCCGCCATAAACTTATTCACCAAATAGCTGATGAAAAGCCCGATCGTATCCGGCGTCATTTGTCTGTTCGGATGAGAGATATCCTTCATTCCTTTAAGGACGGCAAGCTGAAAAGCTTTGCGCACCCACTCATGCTCATATGAGCCGAATTCCGCTTTTTCAAGCAGAGCCTGAAGCTGTTTGGTTTTCTGATCAGCAGGCAGTTTCAGCTGATCTGTTTTTTCAAGAAAATACATTTCTCCTGCTTCGGCCAGGGCCTCTATATATGAAATCTGCAATTCATTCTTTATCATAATCGCGGCTTCGTCTAACAGCTCATACACCGCACCTACATGGTCTTTTTGCATATGTGTTCCTCCTTGCCATGAAAAAAGCTCCGGCGGCAGCCTGGAGCTTTTTTCCCTGCTTACTTCACTAATGCCTTAGCAGCCTCAATTGGCTTTTCATAGTTCGGGTGGTTTGTTGCTTCGCTTACATATTCAGCGTAAACGACTTTTCCGTTCTCATCAAGGACAAATACGGAACGCGCAAGCAGACGAAGTTCTTTAATATACACACCGAACGCTTCGCCAAATGACATATCTCTGTGGTCAGACAGTGTTTCCACTTTGTCGATTCCGTTAGCACCGCACCAGCGCGCTTGTGCAAATGGAAGGTCTGCACTGATTGTGTAGACGTTGACATCTCCAAGCTTTGCAGCTTCTTCGTTAAAACGGCGTGTTTGTGCATCACAAACACCTGTATCAATTGAAGGGATAACAGAAATAATCGTTACCTTTCCTTTCATGTCAGCTAACGATTTTTCTTCAAGGCTGTTAGTCAGCACTGTGAAATCAGGAGCTTGATCTCCTACCTTCACTTCTTGTCCGACAAGTGTAACCGGACCGCCTTTGAATGTAATTTCAGCCATTATAATTCCTCCCTTTTGTATGTATGTCTCTATCATAGTAAAGTTTCATGCAAACTGCAAAGTTTATGCCAAAAAAAAGTTAACTGCGGCCGGCGCAGTTAACCTTTTTTAATAATTCATATTGTTCATTTGGTTTTGATTTTGGCCCTGGCCTTGGTTCTTGTTATTTTTCTTGAACATTTGCTGAATGCGTTCAAGTGTTTGAGGGGCTGCGTCTAAAATTTTCTCTATTAAATGAGTATTTTCATCTAAATGAAGCATTCTGATCCCTGTCGATCCGACAATTAAAAACGCGATCGGCGTAATGGACACACCGCCCCCGCTTCCGCCTCCGAAAGGAAGTTTCTGTTCTCTTGTCTCATCGTCTTCCGATTTCTTTTCGGCCGGCTTTCCGCCAAACTCGCTTCCGCCTGCGGCGAATCCGAATCCAACTTTAGAAACAGTTAAAATCACACTTCCATCAGGCGTTTCTACTGGATCTCCGATGATGGTGTTAACATCAATCATTTCCTTCAAGTTTTCCATTGCGGTTTTCATTAAACCTTGGATGGGATGGTCTGCCATATACGCTTCCTCCTTAAACTGATGAATCATTCTTTGAAGTCATTCTAGCCGACGGATTCTTCTTTAATACGGATAGCTCCCGTCCGTATTTGACGAATTTGAAAGCTGCAAGCATAGCATGTCCAAAGCGAAAAAAGAATATACACTGAAAATGGGTCTTGGAAACAGGGACTTGAAACGACGGGATCACCTCATAGACAGGTTTATTCACAAAGTCCAGGTGGTCGTAGAGCATTGCTGCGATACCGCCCTTCACACCCCATACAGCACCTGTTAACACACCTGTCACTGCCGCGTCCTGAATTCCGATAACTGTAATCCATTCCAGCTTTGTGATATGTAAATGCGCGAGAAAAGACGCGCTGATTTTCCGTAGTCTGGTGACCTGATGCAAAAGCATTTCGATTTTATTAATGCTTTGCTGCACATCGTTTTGTGTGATTTTCTTCTTTCCGCTGCTTTTTTTCATTTTAGATTCAGTTTTTTGTTTGATATCCACTGTTCCGTCTTCTTTGTTCAGCTTAATCGCCGGGATTGTTTTTTTGATCCTTATCAGGCCAAACAGCGCCGTAATCTTCAATGTCAATTTGTCATTATCATCGGCATGAAGATACTCCAGCGCAACATGGATTTTCATTCTGAGAAGCAGTACGACCCCTATGAGAATAAGAATGGCTGTCAGTGCATACACCATATTCTTCACTTCCTCTAGGAGCATTATCGCCAAATCCTAAAAAAATAAACCCGGACAGAGGTCCGGGTTATCAGTTATTTGCGGTATAATTTTTCATGCACCACGGTGGTATCCGCGATGTAATCATGAATTCCTTGTTTTGTAGGTGAAAAAGCAACAACGATATATAAAATCCAAATCTTATCAATATACCGTCCAACCACTTCACGAAAAATCACTGTACTCCATGTCAGCTTGCAATCTTGCTTCACAGAAACCACTTTGAGGCCGAACACCATTTTACCCAGCGTCTGCCTAAAGTATTTTGTCATGAGTGCGAAATAGGCAAGATAAACAATAAGCGTTGTCACACTGTAGGCCGAGAAGGTAAACATGCCGGATGTTTTCGGCAGATCCAATACGGTAAAAAGGGGAGAAACGAGTAAATGGTTTAATCCCCATACCACGAGCCAATCAAGCAGGAAAGCCCAGAAACGGACCCAAAAGCCGGCATAGGCATGTGTCAGCTGCTCCGCTTCTTGCGGGCCTTTGATGTCATTGCGCTCTAACTCTTCATATGTCGCGTCCATTATTGTTCCCTCCTACTTCGCATAGAGATACATCATTCTCGGCGAACCGGATTGCGAAAGCATTTCTCTCATATTTAAAAAATCAATTTCACTTTTAAACATTTTGTTTGCGCCCATGGAAAACAATGAGCCTAATCCGAAGCTTTCCTCATAAGAAATGACAGAAGCGTTTTTCAAATCCTTGTGATCCTTTTTCATCGCCGAAATAGTGTCATCATAAAAACCAAGCTCATCAACGAGATTCAGTTTTTTCGCCTGACGCCCGTCATACACGCGGCCGTCCGCAATTTTCTTTACCTCTGCTTTCGACATGCCGCGGCCTTTTGAAATAACATCAACAAAGCCCTCATACGAATTATCAACCATCGATTGCATGATGTTTTTTTCTTCTTTCGTCATCTCACGGGAAGGAGACATAATGTCCTTGTGAGCCCCGCTCTTAATTGTTTCAAAAGAAATGCCGAGCTTATCGGCAAGCTTTGAATAATTGACGCTTTCCATAATGACGCCGAGTGACCCGGTCAGGGTTTCCGGTGTCGCAAAAATCTTATCAGCCGCCGTTGAGATGTAATAGCCTCCGGAAGCTGCCATCGAACCCATTGATACGTAAATCGGTTTTTTTGTTTCTTTCTTGATTTCTTCCAGCTTCTTATGTATTTCAGCACTTTCATATACTCCGCCGCCCGGAGAATTCACCTTCAGAACAATGCCTTTGACCGCCTTGTCATCTTTTGCGCGCTCAAGGTTTTTTAAGAACGTTCTGTGGTTATATCCGTCTGCACCAAGCAGACTGCTTGAGTCCCCATTATCCTGGATGGTGCCGCTGACCTCTAATACGGCAATTTTACTTGAGAGACTGCCGTTTTCCAGCGTCTTTTCCTGCGATTCATCCGTCAATGATGTAAGATCCGTTTGAGCGCCTTTGACGCTTTCAAAGAAACTCATAGAGATGCTGACGATAATAGACACGCCGAAAATCCCCAGAGCTATCACTAATGCGATCCATCTTTTTGCATTCATTTTTTCTCCTCCTTTTTCCCAAACTCTCTCATTATACGATTCAATATGAAAAATGTTTCACTTCATGAGAAAGCTCCGGCTTAACGGGCTGCCGGCAAACGTGGTACACTTATGGCCAAAGGTATTTTATCACAAATACTGGATGGCAGAAAAACTTAAATATGACAGCAAAGGGGAAATGGGATATGACCGAACAACGCCGTAATGTTTATTTTTTTCACAAACAGGACCAGGAAACAAACGAACAAGCCCGCTCGTTAACACAATTGGCTGAAGAGCATGGATTTACCGTTGTGAACCAGCACTCAGATGCCAATATTATTGCCAGCATTGGCGGGGACGGCACATTTTTGCAGGCAGTCAGAAAAACGAATTTTCGCGACGACTGCTTGTACGTCGGCATTACCAAAAAGGGGAAAGCTCATTTATATTGCGACTTTCATAGTGATGAGCGAGAAAAAATGGTCGATGCCATGACGTTTGAACAAATTGAAGTCAGAAAATATCCGCTGATTGAAGTGACAGTGGATCATGCCAGTCCTTTTCACTGCTTAAACGAGGTATCCATCCGTTCAAGCATCATTAAAACCTTTGTGATGGACGTGCTGATTGACGATCTGCACTTTGAAACGTTTAGAGGTGACGGGATGATTATCTCAACGCCTACAGGCAGCACCGCCTATAACAAGTCTGTTGCAGGAGCGGTTGTTGATCCGCTGCTTCCATGCATGCAGGTATCAGAGCTGGCATCCCTTAACAATAACACCTACCGGACACTCGGCTCGCCATTTGTCCTCAGCTCTGACCGAAAGCTGACCCTTCGTGTGGTGCAAGACGGCAACGAACACCCAATCATCGGCTTGGACAACGAAGCACTCAGCACGAGAAATGTGAAAACGATCGAAATCAAACTGTCTAATAAAAAAATTAAAACAGTCAAACTAAAGGACAATTCATTTTGGGAAAAAGTGAAGCGTACTTTTTTATAAAAAATTAAAAGGACAGGCTGCTGCCTGTCCTTTTATGATTTCTCATATACTATCTGGCCGTTAATCACGGTTTTTTTAATATCTAAAAGATGAAGCTGTGCGGGGTCAATGGCAAACGGATCACCACTGAGAACTGTAAAATCCGCGTGATAGCCTTCCGCAATTTTTCCGCGTGACTTCTCTTTATAAATGATTCCGGCGCTTCCTTCTGTATAAAGCTTTATCGCTTCATATACAGATAAACATTCACTTTCATTATAGCTTGGCCCGTTATGCTCATGAATGCTCTTGCGAAGCACCGCGGACTGGATCCCAAGAAGCGGGTCAACAGGCTCAATCGGAGCGTCTGAACCGCCAGCGCATAAAATGCCTTTAGACATTAAGGTTTTCCAGGCAAATGCAGTCTTCATCCGGTCTTTTCCGAGACGGTCAATGACCCACGGAAAATCGCTTGCAACAAAATGCGGCTGAAGATCAAGCGCGATCGGCATGTTTGCTGCTCTCTCGATTAATTCGTTATCAAGCACTTGAGCATGTATAAGCCGATCATGCCGGCCGTTTTGGGGCGGATGCTTTTCTATTGCGTTGAGCACTTTTTCAAAAGCAAGATCGCCGATTGCATGAACAGCAACCTCCATCCCTTTTTCTCTCGCTTTGCGAATGAGCCGGCCAAGGGTTTCGTCATCATGAACCTGAACCCCCTGAGTTGATGGATCATCCTGATATGGTTCTTTCAATAAAGCTGTTCTCCCGCCAAGCGCCCCGTCCGCAAAGATTTTCATCGCTCCAAACTCCACATACGGGCCGGACGGCTTCTCCAGCTCCTCCCATCGGTCGACAGCCTCATGATGAACGAGCAGATGGCAGCGGAACGGATACTTTCCGCTAGCGGCAGCTTTCTCATAAGCTTTCATCGGCACCGAAACATCACCATAATAGGACAAGTCTTCCGAATGTCCGCCTGTCAGGCCTTTTGTCCAGCAGTCCTCTATTGCAGCCGTTAATGCCTCATCAACATAGTGCTGGGAGACTGGCGGGACAGCCTTCAGAATCAAATCCTGCGCCTTATCAAAAAGGAGGCCCGTCGGCTCTCCATTTGCATCTTTTACGATGACGCCGCCGTCAGGATCAGGAGTGTTTCTTGAAATTCCCGCCGCTTGAAGAGCCGCAGAATTAACGGCTATTGCATGCCTGCATACTCGCTTGAGCAAGACGGGCCTGTCTGGAAACAGGCGGTCTAGATCATGCTTATTTAAATAGTCCGGTGTCTCAAACTGATTTTCATTCCAGCCCTCTCCAATGAGCCACTCGTCTTCAGGAAGCTGCAGCTCTCTTTCCTTTGCAGCCTGTACAATCGCTTCTTTAGACGTCAGTGCGGACAGATCAAGCTGAAGCTGTTTTTCGCCGTGGCCGATCAAATGTAGATGGCTGTCAACAAAACCGGGGAACATCACTGCTCCATTCAGGCTGATTTCTTCTGTTTCCGGGGAGCCGTACTTTTCCTTCAGATGTTCATAGCTGCCGGTGCCTTTTATGACACCATCCTCAACATAAACTGCCTCTGTCCGATCGCCTTCTTCGAGCATCGTATAAATGAAACCGCCGTGCCATATCGCCTTCATTCACGTTCACTCTCTTTCTTTACGCCTTTTTATTGGCTTTGAGCTGTTCTTCACGTTTTCTTAATTCCACTCGTCTGATTTTTGCAGAAGCCGTTTTCGGCAGGCTTTCCACAAATTCAATTTCTCTTGGGTATTTGTATGGAGCGGTAATTGTCTTCACATGATTTTGCAGTATTTTGACAAGCTCATCACTTCGTTTTTCATGATTTTGCAGGACAACGTATGCCTTAACGATGGAGCCTCTGATTTCATCAGGGCTTGCGACAACAGCACACTCTTTTACTTCAGGGTGCTTAACAAGCGCGTCTTCCACCTCGAATGGCCCGATCGTGTAGCCGGAGCTGATAATGATATCGTCATTTCGGCTTTCAAACCAGAAGTAACCTTCCTCATCTTTTCTCGCTCTGTCTCCAGTTAGGAAATAATCGCCGCGAATTTGTGTTTTCATTCTTTCCGGATCTTTAAAATATTCCTTAAAGAGCGCAGGCGTGCTGAGGTGAACAGCGATATCGCCAACCTCACCAGGTTTGCAGACTTCACCGTCTTCATTAATGATTTCCACCTGATTTCCCGGTGTTGGTTTTCCCATGCTTCCCGGTTTAATAGCCGTATCTTTCAAAACACCGACTAAAAGCGTGCTTTCTGTTTGGCCGTATCCGTCCCGTACCTTAATGCCGAAGTGCTTTTGGAAAACATCAATGACTTCACGGTTGAGCGGCTCGCCTGCTGAAACAGCGCTGTGAAGGGCAGAAAGATCAAAGCGGTCCAAGCCTTCGACCTTCGCCATTAAGCGGTATTCTGTCGGCGTACAGCAGAAAACATTGATTTTGTAGCGGTTTAAAAGCTCTAAATATTTTTCTGCTTTGAATCTGCCGTGGTACACAAAACCCGTTGCTCCGCTGCCTAACACCGCTAAAAATGGACTCCACACCCACTTTTGCCAGCCTGGGGCAGCAGTCGCCCAGACGATATCCTTTTCAGAAATATCAAGCCAAGCGCCGGCAGAAGTTTTTAAATGAGCAAATGCCCATCCGTGTGTATGTACAACACCTTTCGGCTGACCTGTTGTCCCGGAAGTATAAGATAAGAAAGCCATATCATCTCTTGTTGTGTCAGCTGTTTTAAATTGGCTTCCGTCCGCTTCAATTGATAAGAGATTTTTCCAGCCGGCATCATTCTCACCAATAGACAGTGTAATCAGTTTGTCAGCCGTACTGACATCACGGAAAGCGCCGATAAATTCGGAATAGACAATGGCGCCTTTTACCTCTGCATGTTCAATTCGGTATTCAAGATCCTTCGCACGAAGCATTTCAGAGCACGGAATGACAACCATTCCAGATTTCAGGATAGCCAAATAAACTGCATAGGCTTCTAGCACCCGCGGAACCATTACAATCAGCTTGTCTCCCTTTTTAAATCCAAGATCAGCTAAGACCGCTCCGATTTTATTTGTTTCTTCCATCAGCTTTTCATAAGACCATGATTCTTGCTTGCCCGACTCGTCCTCCCATAGAAGAGCGGTTTTTTGTCCAGCGGCACTGAACTTTTCCATTTCATTCACTAAATTATATTGCATAGGGGCAATTAAATCTTCACGTTTTAACACGAACAACTCCTCACTTTCTCCACCCATTATACATAAATACAGGCTCTTTCCGTAAGGATATGCCTAAAAACAACCTCTGTAAACATAGATTTTATAGGCCGCTGGTCCTTTTTTATATGTAAAAAATGAAAAGGAGTGGGGATTCCCCCACTCCAAAGCCATTATGTGAAATTGTAAATTAGAATTGTCCTCCGCCCATGTTTTGTTGAGCAAAAGATACAAGACGTTTTGTGATCTCTCCTCCAACAGAACCGTTAGCGCGAGAAGTTGTGTCTGCTCCAAGGTTTACACCGAATTCAGAAGCGATTTCTAATTTCATTTGGTCGATCGCTTGAGCAGCTCCTGGTACTAAAAGGTTGTTGCTGTTACCTGAGTTATTGTTAGCCATGTGTCTCACCTCCTTGTGAGTATAGAATGTGTTAAAACACATGGCTTCATTCACAAAAACTTTGGTAATTGTATACAGGAGCTAGAAATGGCTTTAAAAGAGTTCAGCGAATTTATCGTTAGCCTCTTGTTCGCTATACAGGGTCATTGTTTCAATGTTATCAACCGCTTCTTGAATATACGGCTCGAAATCAACAAAGCTTTCAAAGTGTTCAATTTTTTCTTTTTTAGGGCGTGTTTTCGGGCTTGGCGGCGTAAAGATCGTGCAGCAATCTTCAAACGGCTGAATGCTTGTCTCATAAGTGCCGATTTCCCGTGATTTTTCGATGATTTCTGTTTTATCCATGGCGATTAACGGACGCAGAATCGGTGTTGACGTCACCGCATTAATCGCATACATGCTTTCAAGCGTTTGGCTCGCTACCTGACCGAGGCTTTCTCCCGTAATGATGGCAAGCCCGTTTCTCTTTTCTCTGATTCTGTCGGCGATCTGGAGCATAAGGCGGCGGGTTGCCGTCATCGTGTAATTTTCAGGAATTTGTTTTTGGATGAGCTCTTGCGTTTTTGTAAATGGAACGATATGAAGCGTCATGCTTCCCCCAAAACGGGACAGGCATTTTGCCAGATCCATTACCTTTTGCTTTGCGCGCTCACTCGTGTATGGCGGGCTGAAGAAATGAACAGCTTCTACCGACAGCCCCCGTTTCATCGCATAAAAACCGGCTACAGGACTGTCAAAACCGCCGGAAAGCATGAGCATCGCTTTTCCTGCTGAACCAACCGGCAGCCCGCCTGCACCTTTTTCATCACGAATTGTCAAAAATGTTGCTTCTTCCCTGATTTCGATTCTGAGCGGGATGTCTGGGTTGCGGACATCGACCGTCAAGCCTTCTGTATTTCGCAAAATATGGCCGCCGATTTCAGCGTTCATCTGGTTTGTATCTAATTCAAATTGTTTATACGCTCTCTTTGTCGCAACTTTAAACGTATCACCTGGTTTATACTGATCCTTGATAGCCTGCAAAGCAGTTGCCTTAATATCATCAAGGCGGCTGTCACACTTAATCGCCAGGCTGAAGCTTTGAATCCCAAACACCTGCTTTAAATGAGGAAAAAGAGCCTCAGGGTCCTCACCATTTAATGTAATCGTCATGCGATCCCTATTGGAAAAGTATTTCAAATTCGGATAGTCTTTCAAAACGAGTCTCACGTTTTGTTTTAAGCGCTCAATAAAGCTTTTTCTGTTTTTGCCTTTGGTCGAAATTTCCCCAAAACGAATTAATATATGATCGTAATTCATGTTCTACCTCATCATTTCCCTTAATTTTTTGATGCCAGGACGAAGCGCGTTTATAAACGGTTCTGCCACATCGCTTGTCTGGCTGTAATTTAAACTGATTCTGATGCTGCTTCCGGCAATCTGCTCTCCTTTGCCCATCTCTAAAAGAACCTTGCTGGGCTTATGTTCTTTTGCTGAGCAAGCAGACGTTGTGGAGACGAATATATCTTGTTCTTCAAGCATGTGTAAAAGCACTTCTGCTTTAATCCCCGGAACAGAGAAATTAATAATGTGCGGTGCGCTATTCATTTGAGGCGTGTTGATAACGACGCCCTCAATTTCACTCAGCCTTTTCATAAACAATTCCTTTGCGGCAGTCATCGTATCAAGCCGTGCAGCAAAATCAGCAGCGGCAAGATTAATGGCCTTGGCAAGCGAAACCGCACCCGCAGTATGTTCCGTTCCGGCCCGTATGCCTTTTTGCTGAGAGCCTCCCGTTATGAGCGGAATAAGGCGTGTTCCTTCTTTTATAATAAGTGCGCCTGTCCCCTTTAGACCGTGAAATTTATGCCCTGATATTGAACATAGATCAATGCCGGCCTTTTCAATTGCCAAGGGCACTTTATAGATGCCCTGCACATAATCAACATGAAACAAAATGTTCGAGTGCTCTTTCAGCACTTCTCCTGCCTCTTCAATCGGCTGCACGGAACCAACTTCATTGTTCACATGCATCATGCTGACTAGGACGGTATCGGGACGGATGGCTTTTTTTAGTTCTTCAATAGAAACAAATCCGTCTTCGTTTACAGAAAGATAAGTAACATCAAACCCGAACAACTCTTTCAGCTGTTCTAACGATTCCGTAACGGATGGATGTTCAATAGAAGTGGTAATGATATGTTTGCCTGTTTTTATTTTTGATAAAGCGGCTCCTTTTAAAGCCGCATTATTGGCTTCTGTGGCGCCTGACGTAAATACAATATCATATTTTTTTAGGCCTAAGGACCTTTTGATTTGATTTTTGGCTGCCTGGAGCAGCTGTTCCGTTTCGGCTCCATATCGGTGCAAAGATGAAGGATTGCCAAAATATTGGCTACTTGTCTGTTCATACACGTTCAAGACTTCATCATAAGGCTTCGTTGTTGAACTATTGTCTAAATATAACATCATTTTACTCCTTTAATATGAAAGCGATACAAAACTAATTTTATATGTTACCATAACAAATTACTGCTGAAAAAGTAAATAAAATTACTATTGACTTCTTCATGCATTCACCTATAATTAGATTTGTTACTTTCGTCATATTATCTGACAATTAATTGACAGAATATTCTACCATAGTAAAATTAGGAGGACTTATACATTATGAAATCATCACTATCAGCCAAGGAAACGATCGCGATTGGGCTTATGCTCTTTGCACTGTTCTTTGGTGCAGGAAATATGATATTTCCGCCGGAACTTGGACAAGCAGCCGGGGAAAATGTTTGGAAAGCGATGGCTGGCTTTCTCGTGACGGGTGTCGGTTTGCCACTTTTAGGTGTTGTAGCTGTCGCTTTAACAGGGACGGATGCCAAAGGCCTTGCTGATAAAGCACATCCGGTCTTCGGAACAATTTTTACTGTCGTTCTTTATTTAACAATCGGACCGCTGTTCGCGATTCCGCGGACAGGCACAGTCTCTTATGAGATTGCCGCTGTACCGTTTGTAAGCGGGATACCTTCTTGGGTCGCGCTGCTTGTTTTCACATTTATTTTTTTCGCTATTACGTACTATCTGGCTTTAAATCCTACAAAGCTTGTTGACCGTATTGGAAAAGTTTTAACACCTATTTTGCTTGCTGTTATTGCTATATTAGTCATCAAAAGCATCGTAACGCCGATGGGGGACATTCGGTCACCGCTTGAAGCGTATGCTTCCGGATCATTGTTTAAAGGATTTTTAGAAGGCTATAAAACAATGGATGCACTTGCTTCTATTGTGTTCGGAATTGTCGTTGTCAATGCTGTTAAGGACAGAGGCATCACCAGCCGTAAATCAGTTGCTTCTGTATGTATTAAAGCGGGACTTGTTGCAGCAGCGGGACTCGGTCTGGTTTACGTTTCACTCGCCTATTTAGGAGCAACAAGCACAGATTCTGTAGGACTCCTCGGTTCAGGAAGCAAAATTTTATCTGAATCTTCACAGCACCTGTTCGGATCATTAGGAAATATCATTTTAGGCGTCGCTATCCTATTCGCGTGCTTGACTACAAGCATTGGCCTTGTCTCTTCATGCGGAAATTATTTCTCAAAGCTGATTCCTTCTTTATCTTATAAAGCCGTTGTAACGATTGTCACTGTGTTCAGCTTTATTATTTCTAACTTTGGGTTGTCAAATATCATTTTGTTCTCAGTTCCTATTTTATCAGCTATTTATCCGTTAGCAATTGTTATCATTCTGCTTTCATTTATTGAAAAATCATTTAAAGGCAGACGTGAAGTATATATTCTTTGTTTGATCGCAACTGGTATTTTTAGCATTATCGATGGCCTGAATGCCGCAAGCATTCCGCTCGGTTCTTTAAATAAAGTTCTCAGTCAATCGCTGCCGCTTTACAGCTTAGGATTTGGCTGGGTCCTCCCTGCAATCATTGGAGGCGTTGCCGGTTATCTGATTTCTCTTGTTACCGGTTCGAATAAAAAACCAGCTAATATCAACTAGCGAAAACCAAAAAGCCTTATTGGATCCACATCCAATAAGGCTTTTTTATATTCTGAATACATATAAAAGGCCGAGCATGTATGCGCCGGCCTTTTATATACTCTTTATTGGTATTGATGCTCTTTTGTCTTTTGCGATTCTATTTTTCGGACAGCACCCGGTGCGGCTTTTTCAACTGCGGCTGCTGCTATTTCATACGCTTCACTGTAATCATATTCATAAAAACGTCTTTCCGCTTCTTTCAGCTGTTCAGATAAAATATGATTCTGGCTTCTGAACCGGTTTCCGAACTGAATGATTTTTTCAATGAGGATGACCTGCTCGACAAGTTCTTCTGATTCCCGGCTTGCCCTGTTGACGATATCTTCTGCTTGCTTCAAATGGGCTCCGGCTTCTTCCATATTTAATGGAAGTTCGTTTAGTTGATTGACTGTCTCTTGAATGTGATGATGCGCGTTCTCCAGCATCTCTTGAATATGGCCCGGAATGCCTGGAATGTTGCTTGTCTTCAGCAGTCTTGCTGTCTCAGAAATTGTTTTTTTCAAATTGCTGAGCGTCTCCCTCGCCTGAAGCTCTTCTTTTCTGAGCGCTTGCAGATTTTCACGATACTCGGCATGCTCTTTTTTCACTTCTTCAAGCTGCTTCTCTATTGAAGTAACTTCATCTACTAAAAGTGAGTAGGCGACATGCTCTGCATCAAGCTTATCTTTAACAGATGATAGCAGCTTGCCAATTCCATCAAGGCGCTTTTCAAAAGCCTGCTGTTTGCCGAGCTCGCCGGCTGTCAGCCTGTAGCTTTCCTTCACCAGCTCAGTTTCCGCCCTCGTATGCTCTTTCTCTTCTTTAAGCTTGTCATAAGCAATAATCAATTCAGGCATTTTGCTTAGTACAGATTGACCGGCTTCAACTTCGCCCTCCAGCTGCTGATAAACAGATTGAATATTTTCGTCAATAAGCTGCAGAATTGCGGACGCTTCATCAATATCCAGCTCAGTCATCAGGACATGCTCCGCCCGTTTTAACTGATTTGACAGATTTTCTAATTCCTTATCAAGCTGGATATGTTCAAGCTTGTACCCTTTTTCTTTCATCTCGGCATAGCCGTCCTTGAGCTTTGCAATCTGGCCTGGCACCGTCTGCTTACAATCAGCTAACAGCTTCGGCACGTCATCTATGTATGACTGAAGCCGGTCAAGATTCCGGTCCTGCTCAAGCAATACTTTTCGTGCAGTAATATAGTTTCCGCCTTCTGTTTCTTCTTCAAATTGTTTGATGCCGCTCCAAATTTCGTCCAGATCCTTTTCAAGGCTGTCATAAAGGTCCCCGTAAAGGTGGCTGTATGCCAGCAGGTTTTTTCGAGATTTCGAATAGCGCTCCCTCACCTGTTCAATCTCTTCACGGCTCTTTTCCTCACTTGTGACAAGGTCGCTGATTTCCCGAAGAATCTTTTCAATGCTTGATTCCGCCGCTGTCAGCAAGTCGTCGATATGAACGAGCACTTGATTGGCCTTTTTAAACCGGTATTTGTCTGCATTTTCCTCGGCATCATAAAGGAGCTCTTCAACTTTCGGCATGTGGGCTGTGACAATCTCATCCCATTCTTCACGCCACTTCTCAAAGAACTCTTCTGTCTGACCCGTCATTTTTAAATGTTTAATTTTGGACATTTCTTCCACGATCGACCGATTCAGAATTTCAATCTTCCACGATTCCAGCCGGTCGATTTCGGCGTAGATTTTTTTCCTGAAAAAGTAGCCTGCCGCAAACAGCGCAAGCAGTACAATTAATAATCCAATGACAAACTCCATAATGAGCCCCCTTGCTGTTTACCTTAATCTGTCAGGGTGTTTTATTTATTCAGAAAGATTTCAGGATATGTATTGAGAAAAACTGTCGTTTTCATTGTTATTATGATACCATGTAACAAACATTTTTTGACCAGAAATCAAAAACTTTTTGTGCAAAATCGGCAGGATTTTACTATTTTTTCATGGGGTGACATCAATGCAAAAGCGAGACGGACATATTCACACACCATTTTGCCCTCACGGCTCCAATGACACACTCAGACAATATGCAGAAGAAGCCTTAAAAAAAGGGTTCGAATCGATTACTTTTACCGAACACGCCCCATTGCCGCCCTCTTTCACCGATCCCACCCCGCTGAAGGACAGCGCGATGGCGCAAGCTTCTTTGGAACGCTATATTCATGAAATTTCCGGATTAAAAAAAGAGTATGGCGGACAGCTTTCTATCCGGACGGGGCTTGAAGTCGATTATATTGCTGGATTTGAAGATGAAATTACATTATTCCTGGATACATACGGGCCATATTTAGATGACAGCATCTTATCCGTTCATTTTTTGCGCACAGGCTCTTCCTATCTGTGCCTTGATTATGACGAGCATACCTTTAAAGAGCTGATTTCAGCCTGCGGAAGCATTGAAGCTGTATATGAACAATATTACCGGAGTATCTATTCTTCCATTGTAGCATCTCTCGGCGTCTATAAGCCAAAAAGAGTCGGTCACATCACACTCGTCCAAAAATTCATCAAGCTGTTTCCGTATAGCATGTCAGAGCATATTCGCGGTCTCGTTTCTGAGTGTCTGGATGCCATTGAAAAAAATGGAATGGAGCTCGACTTTAATACTTCCGGCTTAAGAAAAATGTACGCTGGCGGTATTTATATCGAGGATTGGATGCTGAATGAAGCGAAGCAAAAGAAGATCCCGCTTGTGTTTGGGTCTGATGCCCATCAAGCGGGAGATGTCGGATATGCGTATGAGGCGTTTTTGGAACGATGCTAATTGGTGAGCGCCACGTCTCCTGTCCGGAAGACGCTTTTGATCCAAATCTTGATCTCTTCAAAATACATTTTATAAAAATACGGCTCGTGCGGCTGCATGTAGAGCACTTCTGAAATATATTGAGGCTGGAGATAGGGCATCATCAAGAGAGATTTTAATTGAAGAATAAAATGAGGCAGCGGCAGTGTTAAATGTTCACGCTGTTTTTCTCCTTCCTCAATGATCAGCTGGAAGATATACTTTTCCTTCATTAAATATGTCGACATAATTTCCCTGATTAACGTGGAGTCAATTGTGACTTCCCGGTAGACAAAACGAGTTAATTGACGATGATTATGCTGATAGGATAAAATATCGAAAACCAATTGGAGAAGCTGTTCCTGCGTGCTTTGAGAACAGATATTGCTTGCCGCTGTTTCAAGCGTTTTGCTGTAGCCTTCATAAAACTCTGAAACTAAGTGTTCCATCAAGCCTCCTTTGCCTTTAAAATAGTAGGAGATGTGCGCAACATTTACATCAGCTGACTTTGCGATTTCACGGACAGACGTGCCAGAAAATCCTTTTTGGTTAAAAAGCATGACAGCAGATTCAATAATTTTGTCTTTGGTGCTTACTTTCATACGGCTCACTCCTTCCTCTTGATATTATTCAAGCAGGAAGCCGCTGTTCCTGTAAGAACTTATCGACAAATGCCGGCAGAAAAGCCGGAACTTTGTTTTATATTATAGAAAAAGTGAGGGTTTTCCATGTTCCATGTCGAAAAACAATCTGGAGATAAAGAAAAAGACTATCAGCTTCTGCTAAAACAGCTCGAAGCCATGACCGAAGACGAAACAGATCCAATAGCTAACTATGCAAATGCCTCAGCATTGCTGTATCATTCGCTGCCTGAGGTCAACTGGGCTGGTTTCTATTTTGCCAAAGAAGAGGATGGACAGCTTGTGTTAGGTCCATTCCAAGGCCTTCCGGCATGTGTACGGATTCCTTTCGGCAGAGGGGTTTGCGGCACAGCGTACGCAAACGGAAAAGTGGAGCGTGTGGAGGATGTAAACGCGTTTCCGGGACATATCGCCTGCGATGCAGCGTCTCAATCAGAAATTGTGCTTCCGATTCGTGTAGACGGAAAAATTGTCGGCGTCTTAGACATCGACAGCCCAGTGAAAAACCGTTTCGACGAAATTGATGAAAAATACTTAACTCAATTTGCCGAAAAGCTAGAAAAAGCATTAGCGCAGTAATATAAAAGCCCAAAACTGACATCGTTTTGGGCTTTTTTCATTTTATTGAATCATGAATCATCAAGCGGTTTTTCCCGCTCCGTTTCGCGCTATAGAGTGCTTCATCAGCTTCATGCACAAGCTCTTTAAGAGACTTTCTTGTTTCTGTCGTCCAGCAGGAGATACCGCAGGAAATGGTTACCTTGGGTTTCGTATTTTTTCTGACCGCATAAACCAGCCGCTCGGTAATCCGTTTCCCCACCGCAACCGGCACATTGGGCAAATAAACCGCAAGCTCCTCGCCTCCCCAGCGGGCACCGACATCATGCTTTCGGATGTTGCTTTTAATCACTGAAGCAACTTGAATTAAAATCTCGTCCCCAGTCTGATGGCCGTACGTATCATTTACATTCTTGAAATTATCAATATCAACAAGAATAAAAACACCCTTTTGGTGGATTTTCATGCTGTATTGAATTTTTTCATCTAAATACGCCCGTGAATACAGTTCAGTCAGCTGATCTGTTTTTACGAGATGCTCCAAACGGTCGCGAAGCATTGAATTGGTTACAGCCAGTGTCGCGTGATGAATCAGCGCCTGAAACAGCTTGTACATTTCAAATGTAAAAGCGTATAGCTCCTGTTTCAATAAAACCGCAAAGCCTAAAAGACGGTCGTTTTGAATCATCGGAGCAGCCATCAGCGAGCCGTACCCCGCCTGCCCAAAAACAGACTGGCCATTCCCGATGAAAACCCCTTTTTCACCTTCATACAGCTTTTCTTTCAGCTCATTATAAAAGTCTGATGGCTTCTGTTCTTTAAAAAATGCTGTGCTTCCTGGGAGCAATGCTAGATTTTCAAAATGGTCGATATGAAAAAATCCCACTTCTTCTGCCTGAAACGATTCTGCCATTCTCACAGCCAGATCATTCATTGTATCAGTCAGTGTCAGCCGCTGATTCAAGCGGCGTGATGTTTCATTGATCAATTCCAAATTTGCGATGCTTGCTTTTGATTGTTCGTAGAGCTGGGCATTTTCAAACGCTTTTCCCGCCGCGTTTGCTAACAGCGACATTTCATCAAGGCAGGAATCAGTAAGAAAGCTGTCGCCCGTTCCCTCAGCTTTCAAAACCCCATATGTGCCCTGCTGTCCTTTGATTGGAATATAGGCGGCCGATTCATTTTTTCGCAAAATATCCCCGGACAAATACACTTTGAGCGCAAAGGAATCGGATTTCTCCCCTTCCATATACAGCTCTTTTGCAGGAACCCCTAAACATTGATCTTGATCGTGCGATATAAATAAAGAAAACTCAAAAAGAGAAAATGTGCTTGTCAAGCTTTCTAAAAGCTGCTTCAGCACATCTGTCTGATCAAGCAGTGAATGGAACAGCTCTGTCATTTTGTATATTTTTTTTTGGTAGATCGTTTTGTTATAGAGTCTTTCTTGTTTCATCGACTGGTTTAAAAATGAAGCAACTACATCCGGAAGCCCTTCAGGAATCTCTTCATCCTGCCTGCAAGCAAGATGGAAACGCCTGCCTGAGCCGTCCTCTATCAGATAACATGAAGTGTTTATTTTTGAAACGGAAAAACGGGCTTCACCATCTGCCAGTTTTGTCACAAAGTCTGATGATGACGGTGTAAGCGAAACACAAAGGGTTGAAAAATAGGTTTGAATAGCCGAAGTCAGCCATATGAAAGAGTCGGTGAATGTGACTTTTTCCGATTTGGTTAATAAAAAATCGAGCATATGATAATGAAAGGCGGATAATTGATCTTTAGTTTGTTCTACCATGTTTTTATCACCTAAAAGTTTACCACTAATTTTTGTTTATTATATCATAAACGGTGAAGCAATAATGGAGGAACGGTTGACTTCAAAACAAATAAATTATATAATGACCTTTGTGTGAAATATTGCAGCCTTTTTGTTCAGCTTCTATGTTTTCATTTTGTTCCTTATCCATAAGGTGTATCGTGTAACTCTCTGCTGCTGGAGCGAGGATACATGAAAACAAAATGTGCATGGTCGAATAGAGCAGACGGTTTTTATTTTCCACAAAAATAAAACCAAAGGAGGAGTCACATTATGGCTCGCTATACAGGTCCATCTTGGAAACTGTCCCGCCGTCTAGGAATCTCTCTTAGCGGTACAGGAAAAGAATTAGAAAAACGCCCTTACGCTCCAGGCCCACACGGCCCAGGACAACGTAAAAAATTATCAGAATACGGTTTGCAATTGCAAGAAAAGCAAAAGCTTCGTCACATGTACGGTGTAAACGAACGCCAATTCCGCACTTTGTTTGACAAAGCTGGCAAACTAGCTGGTAAACACGGTGAAAACTTCATGGTTCTTTTAGATTCTCGTCTTGATAACGTTGTGTACAAGCTAGGTTTAGCACGTACTCGCCGTCAAGCTCGCCAATTGGTTAACCACGGTCACATTCTTGTAGACGGAAGCCGCGTTGACATCCCGTCTTACCAAGTAAAGCCTGGTCAAACAATCGGTGTTCGCGAAAAATCAAGAAACCTTTCTATCATCAAAGAATCTGTTGAAGTGAACAACTTCGTTCCTGAATACCTTACTTTCGACGCTGAAAAGCTTGAAGGTACTTTCACTCGTCTTCCTGAGCGTTCTGAACTTGCTCCGGAAATTAACGAAGCGCTTATCGTTGAGTTCTACTCTCGTTAATCGTTTTAAAAACCCCTGCCGCTATGCGGTTGGGGTTTTTTTATCGTCTGTTTCGTCTTTCGCCTCTTGCTGGCCAACACTATCTTGCGCCTGCCGCTCCCAATAATCCCGCTGTATCCGTTCTTTAGCAATCGTGCACATGAGATTCACGCTTTAGCGCTCCTTTCTTTTAAAAGGTGATGTGGTTGATCGTGTTTGCCCTATCTAATATACTCTTTTCCTTTCATTCCTATGCGGTAAACAAAAAGATCCTTTGCCTTCAGTGGCAAAGGATCTTTTTCTTATTTATATGTCACAAGGAAATATTTTTTCTTTCCGCGGCGCAGAACAGTAAATTGATTTTCGATACGGTCTTCAGCCGATAGGGTATAATTTATTTCTGTCTGGCGTTCGCCGTTAATGTAAACAGCTCCGTTTTGGATGTCTTCACGCGCTTGACGTTTAGAAGGAGATAATTTAGATTGCACCAACACATCTACAAGTGAAAGCTCTTGGCTGCTGTCAACTTCCATAGAAGGAACATCTTTAAAGCCTACCTTTACGTCTTGAGCGGAAAGCTCTTTAATATTGCCGCTGAACAGCGCTTGGGAGATGTTGATGGCTTGCTCCAGCGCCTCGCGTCCGTGAACAAGCGATGTCACTTCTTCTGCCAGGCGTTTTTGCGCTTCACGTTTTTCCGGCGCTGTTTCTGTTTTTTCAGCGTATGCTTCAATTTCCTCTTTTGATAGGAACGTAAAGTATTTCAAGTATTTGATAACATCACGGTCATCTGTGTTGATCCAGAATTGATAGAATTCATATGGTGATGTTTTTTCCTTATCAAGCCAGATCGCGCCGCCTTCCGTTTTTCCGAACTTCGTGCCGTCTGCTTTTGTGACAAGCGGAATCGTAAGGCCGAACGCTTTTGCTCCTTCTTCTTCTGATTTTCTGATCAGTTCAAGACCCGCTGTGATGTTGCCCCACTGATCGCTACCGCCGATTTGCAGTTTACAGTTTTTGTCTCTGTAAAGATTTAAGAAATCATAAGATTGAAGAATCATGTAGCTGAATTCCGTATACGAGATGCCGGATTCGATTCTTGAGCTGACCGTGTCTTTTGCCAGCATGTAATTGATGCCGAAATTTTTACCGACATCACGAAGGAAATCGATCACATTCATTTTGCCGATCCAGTCAAAGTTGTTTGCGATGACAGCTGGGTTTTCTGCTGCGTCAAAATCTAGAAATCTGGACAGCTGGTTTTTGATTTTTTGGGACCATTCGGAAACGATGTCAGCAGTGTTTAAAGTACGCTCTGCTTTTTTTCCGCTTGGATCACCGATGAGGCCCGTAGCGCCGCCAACAAGTGCAATCGGATGATGCCCTGCAAGCTGAAAACGGCGAAGTGTTAAAATAGGCAGCAAGTGTCCGATATGCAAGCTGTCTGCTGTCGGATCAAAACCTGAGTACAAGCGGATCTTTTCTTCATTCAGCTGTTTATTTAATCCCTCTTCATCTGTCATTTGCTGAATCAATCCGCGGAAGGATAAATCTTCAAGTAAGTTTGTCATAAGATAAAGCTCCTTTTTTGATTAAAATAAAAAACGCCCCTTCGTTTACACGAAGGGACGATTGATTATCGCGGTACCACCCTACTAATAAGAGAATGCAAAACATTCGCCTTATCACTTTGCCTGATAACGGATCAGGTCCGTTCTTTCACTACTGAAAGCCTGGCCGGCTTTGTTTGCAAAAGCGGTTCATGAGTGTATTCGATATATCCGTCTGTGCTGATTTTCACCGGCCATCAGCTCTCTGGAACGTAAGGATATTCTACTTGTCTCAATCTTTACCTTTTCATATGAAGCTATATCATTTTTAACATAAATAAAATCCCGTGTCAACGTCGCCTTTTAATCCTCCATCGTTGACAGATCACCGGCTGGGAGATTAAGCTCCCATGCCTTCAGCACGCGTCTCATGATCTTTCCGCTTCGGGTTTTCGGAAGCTTATCTTTAAATTCAATCTCACGCGGAGCCGCATGGGCTGCAAGACCCTGCTTTACAAATAGGCGGATCTCTTCTTTCAGTTTGTCAGACGGCTCAAATCCTTCTCTGAGTGCAATAAAGGCTTTAATGATTTCTCCCCGTACCGGATCAGGCTTTCCGATTACACCCGCTTCTGCAATGGCCGGGTGTTCGACAAGCTTGCTCTCCACTTCAAATGGACCTACGCGCTCACCGGAGGTCATGATGACGTCATCTACTCTGCCTTGGAACCAGAAGTATCCCTCTTCATCCATGTAAGCAGAATCACCAGACACATACCAGCCGCCAGGCATGAAATACGATTCATACTTTTCAGGGTTATTCCAAATGGTATGCATCATGGAAGGCCAGCCCTTTTTGATAGCGAGATTGCCCATTCGGTATGGCGGAAGCTCATTTCCTTGATTGTCAACGATCGCAGCCTCCACTCCCGGAATCGGCTTACCCATCGAACCGGGTTTAATATCCATGCAAGGATAATTGCAGATGAGCTGACTGCCCGTTTCGGTCATCCACCATGTATCATGGATTCGTTTGTTAAAAACTTTGTGTCCCCATCTGATGACCTCCGGATTTAGCGGCTCACCGACACTGAGTACATGCCGGAGTGAGGTTAGATCATATTTCGCAGCCATTTCATCTCCCGCTCCCATCAGCATCCGAAAAGCGGTCGGCGCGCTGTACCAGACATTGACGCCAAGCTGTTCAATCGTTCCATACCAGCTTTCCGGGCTGAAACGTCCGCCGACGATGACATTTGTCGCCCCGTTCAGCCACGGTGCAAAAATGCCGTATACCGTACCTGTCACCCAGCCTGGATCAGCCGTGCACCAATAAATGTCTTCTTCCTTTAAATCAAGGACCCACTTTCCTGTTTGATATTGCTGAATCATCGCTTCATGGACATGCAGCACACCCTTTGGCGTTCCAGTGGAACCTGATGTATAGTGAAGCAGAAAACCATCTTTTTTATCCATCCATTCGATATCCAGTCTTGTGCTCTCCTGTTTCGCTGCTTCATCATAATTGATGAGGTTTGTACCGCTCTCAGCCTCTCCGCCGACTACGAATATATGCTGCAAGTGAGGCAGTTTGTCTGCCGGTATCCTCTCCAGCAGCTCAGGCGTTGTGACAACAACCTTTGCCTCACTGTTTTCAAGCCGGTCCTTCACCGCTCCCTCCATAAATGCTTCGAACAGCGGCCCGGCGATGGCGCCAATTTTGATAGCGCCAAGCATAATAAAATAAAGCTCGGGTGATCTCGGCATAAAAATAAAAACGCGGTCCCCTTTTTCCACATTTCCATACCGTCTCAGCACATTCCCGGCTCTGTTTGATTCTTCCTTCATTTCTTTAAATGTGTATTTTTCATCCCGTTTTGCGTCTTTATAATAAAGTGCTACTTTGTTTTTTCGAAACGATTCGGCATGGCGGTCAATCGCTTCATACGCCGCATTCAGTTTCCCTGTCTCATGCCAAGAGAAATGTTTCTCTGCCTCGGCCCAATCAAAATGCCGGTACGTTTCTTCATAGTTTTTTAAGTTATGATCCCCCTCTATTGCTGGTAACGCTTTCAAATTCATGCCCAAACATCCCCCTTTGCTGAAGTTGTCACAATTATTATAGTATAAATTCATATTCTTCTCAATTTTTAAAATATAAACCATGTTGAAAACGCTTTATATTTTGGTATTCTTAAAGAAGGCATGTATTTTTATAAGAATTGATGGGACGGTGAATTAGTGGAACATCATAAAACATACCATTCAGCAAACATCAAAACAGCAACCGGCTCTTTACTGATAGAAGGGCCTGTCTCTCCAGAGGATTTGGCAGGTTATGAGTTTCATAAAGATTTAACCGCATTTCGCCCGCCTCGCGAGCAGCATGAAGCGCTAGTCGATATTGCAGGCCTTCCAGAAGGGCGCATTATTATTGCCAGAGACGGCCGAACCATTGTCGGCTATGTCACGTATTTATATCCTGACCCGCTCGAAAGATGGTCTGAAGGAAATATGGAGGATTTGCTTGAGCTCGGAGCCATCGAAGTAGCGCCGGACTATCGGGGATGCGCTGTCGGAAAGACCCTTCTGACCGTCAGCATGATGGATGAACAAATGGAAAACTATATTGTGATGACAACAGAATATTACTGGCATTGGGATTTAAAAGGGATGAAAAAAGATGTGTGGGAATACAGAAAGATCATGGAAAAGATGATGAATGCAGGCGGATTGGTCTGGTTTGCAACGGATGAGCCGGAGATCAGCTCCCACCCTGCAAACTGTCTGATGGCCCGCATCGGAAAAAACGTCAGCCAAGAATCAATTGAACAATTTGACAGGCTCCGTTTTTATCATCGTTATATGTATTAACTGACACTGACAAAGGGGAAAAAATAATGATTGTTGAGCAAATCATGAAAAGAGATGTCATTACATTAACGAAGACGGATACGCTTGAAACAGCAATATGCAAACTGAAGGAATTCCATATCAGGCATCTGCCTGTTGTAGATGAAGAACGACACGTGATCGGCATGATTACAGACAGAGACATGAAACAGGCGAGCCCCAGTATTTTTGAAGAAAACAAACGAAGCCTATTTCTCACACGAAGCGTAGATTCAATTATGAAAAAAGAGGTCGTGTGCGCCCACCCGTTAGATTTTGTCGAAGAAATATCTGCGGTGTTCTACGAGCATGGCATCGGCTGCCTTCCAGTCGTACAGCATCAAAAATTAGTAGGCATTTTGACAAAAACCGATTTGCTGCGGACGTTTGTCAAATTGACAGGCGCTGACCAGCCGGGCTCGCAAATTGAAATAAAAGTAAACGACATCACCAAAAGCCTCGCTGAGATCAGCAGCCTTTGCCAAGACCTTCAAGTGAAAATATTAAGCGTGCTTGTTTATCCGCATGACGATCCCGGTGTAAAAGTGCTCGTCTTCCGTGTAAAAACGATGAATCCGCTGCCGTTTTTGCAGGAACTGCAAAGAAATGGGCACCACGTCGTATGGCCGTCAGAGCAAAGGGATCTGCTATGAGAGACAGTGTATTTATCTATTCTCCATCCTATCAAACCTACATGTTTCATCAAGAGCATCCCTTTAATCAGCAGCGGGTTCTGTTAACATATGATTTGCTTCAGACGATCAATGCCTTTGATGATGGAGACATTGTCAGTCCCAGACTCGCCTCAGAAGAGGAGCTAGCCCTTGTCCACACGGATGATTACATTCAGGCCGTAAAGCTTGCGGGCGCCGGAAAGCTTCCCGCTGAAGAAGGAGAAAGCTACGGGCTCGGCACTGAAGATACACCCGTCTTTGCCGGCATGCACGAAGCGGCATCACTCTTGGTCGGCGGCACTTTAACGGCCGCAGACTGGGTCATGTCAGGACAAGCCCTGCATGCGGCAAACCTTGGTGGAGGGCTTCATCATGGCTTTCGCGGGAGAGCCTCAGGGTTTTGCATATACAACGACAGCGCTGTGGCGATTCAATATATCCAGAAAAAATACAGCGCCAGAGTGCTTTATATTGATACAGACGCCCACCACGGGGACGGTGTGCAATTTACATTTTACGATAATCCTGACGTATGCACGCTGTCCATTCATGAAACAGGAAGGTATTTATTCCCCGGAACCGGCCAGATCCAGGAAAAAGGCAGCGGAAAAGGATATGGCTATTCCTTTAATATCCCGCTTGACGCTTTTACAGAGGATGATTCTTTTCTTGAAGCTTACCGGACAGCAGTTTCAGAAGTCGCCGCGTATTTCGAGCCCGATGTCATTATCAGCCAAAACGGCGCCGATGCCCATTACTACGACCCGCTGACGCATTTATCAGCAACAATCAATATATACGAAGAAATTCCCCGGCTTGCACATACTTTGGCTCACCAATATTGCGGAGGGAAATGGATTGCAGTCGGAGGCGGCGGATATGATATTTGGCGAGTTGTCCCCCGCGCCTGGGCCAGAATATGGCTTGAAATGAAGGGGATTGATCCGGGACACGAGATCCCGCCGGAATGGATCGCTAAATGGCAAAAACAATGCCCTGTCTCCCTGCCGTCCAGCTGGAGCGATCCGGCTGATTTATATCCTCCGATTCCCCGCAAACCTGAAATTACAGAAAAAAATGCCCAAACCGTCAGCAAAGCATTATATGCGATACGGTCCGAGCAACAACGAACAAAGTAAAAAACGACCTTCACGAAGAGGTCGTTTTTGATTTTTTGATGACGATTTCCACACGTCGGTTTTCTTTCATGTGTTCGTTTGTCTTATTGTCCTTTACAGGCTTTGTATCCGCATAACCGACAGCAATAAAGCGCTTCGAGGGAAGTTTCTCTTTTGATGTGAAGTATTGAATCACTCCGCTTGCCCTTGCTGCTGATAGCTCCCAGTTCGACGGATATCGGTATGTCGAAATGTTTCGGCTGTCTGTATGGCCTTCGACTTGAATGTCATTTGGAATGGTTTGAAGAAGTACGGCGATTTGGTGAAGAAGTGTTTCAGCATTTTTCAGCACCTTTGCCTCACCTGTATCAAACAGCACCGCCTCCTGCAGAACGAGCACGACACCGCGTTCATCCCGTTTGGCTGTCATTTGGGCCTTCAAGTGATTGTCTTTTATATATGTATTTACTTTCTTGAGAAGCTGATCCTGCTGATCCGCTTGCTTCTTCGCATCGGATGGAGGTGTTTTCTTTTTTTCTATGGACGTTTGGTCCGGCTGAAGCCCGCCGCCATCCTTCTGAATCGAATCGACTGCCGCTTTAAATTTTTGAAGATCGATTTGGGACATCGAAAAAAGCAAAATAAAGAACACAAGGACCAGGGTGATCAAATCTGTAAAGGTAACCATCCAGCTGGATGAAGATTGACTGTTTTTCCCGTTTCCGTTCCTTCTTTCAAAACGTTCTCTTCTAAGCTTCATGTATAGATCCCTTTTTTGTTTTTACTTGATTCGGCTGTTTCTGCCATTCTTCCCGTGAACTGAAAACGACCAGCTGGCTTTCAAGGTTGCGCGGGTTTTTTCCGGATTGAACACCGATAATCCCTTCCACCATTACCTGTTTGATGAAAATTTCACTTTCTGTTTTCTCTTCAAGCTTTGACGCGATTGGGTTGAAGACCATATTGGCCAGTAATGAACCATATAAAGTCGTCAGAAGCGCAACTGCCATATTCGGTCCGAGCATATGCGGATCATTTAAGTTTTTGAGCATCAGCACGAGCCCGACGAGTGTTCCGATCATTCCCCACGCCGGAGCAAATTCTCCCGCTTTTTCAAAAACACGCCGTCCTTTGCGGTGCCGTTCCTCCATTGCTGCGATTTCTGAATCCATGACAAGCCGAATCGTTTCTTCATCCCAGCCGTCAATTGCTAAAAGCAGCCCTTTTTTCAAGAATGGATCTTTGATTCCCCGAGCCTGATCATCCAATGATAAAAGCCCATGTTTACGCGCGTGATCGGAAAGGGAGACAAAGGTTTTCACAAGATCTTTCACATTGTCTTCCTGGCGGATGAATGCCTGCTTTAATACAGAGGGCGCTTTTTTCAGCTCTCTTGGCGGAAAACTGATAAAAACAGCGGCGCATAGTCCCCCTGTTACGATGAAGAAAGAGGTTAGATCAAGAAAAGAGCGGAAACCGCTTACTCCCGATCCCGAAATAATCCCGATAACAATAATAATCGTTCCTAACACAAATCCAACAGGTGTAAGATAATCAAAACGTTTCATCATTTCTCCCCATGAAAAAAGCAAGAATTCACCATGAAGGTGAAGCTTGCTCTTTGTTTTTCTTATGACTTGGTTGACTTTCTTAGTTCGATACGGTGCGGCAGTTCGACGATATGCTCTTCAACCGGCTCTTTATTCATGAGCTTCGTCAGCAGTCTCATCGCAACGGCGCCAATATCATATGTCGGCTGAACAACTGTTGAAAGCTGCGGACGAACCATGAGGCTTAATCTTGTATTATCAAAGCCGATAATGTCGAGATCCTCCGGAATGGATAAGCCCTGATCCTGAGCGGCATGGATAATGCCGAGTGCCATTTCATCAGTTGCAGAAAGAATGGCTGTCGGTTTTTTATCCAGGCTCATCAGATGCTGCAGCGCTTCGAGTCCGGAATCATATGTGTAATCCCCTTCAGCTATAAATTGTTCATTAAACGGAAGGTTCGCTTCTTCAAGCGCACGTTTGTAGCCTTGGAGTTTTTTCGAGCGGTTGATCGGCTCTGTCATTGGTCCGGAAACGAATGCGATATCTTTATGTCCTTTATCAACCAAAAGCTTCACTGCGTCATAAATCGCCTGTTCGTAATCGATAGCGACTGACGGTGTTTCCTCCTGCTCTTCTACAGAAGCGGCAAGTACAATCGGCACTGGGGAACGCTTAAATTCCGCCACATGCTCGTCCGTAATGTTTCCGCCCATAAACACGATGCCGTCCACTTGTTTGCCGAGCATTGTGTTTAATAAGTGCAGCTCTTTCTCCATGTTTTGGTCAGAGTTGCTCAAAATAATATTGTATTTATACATTGTCGCGATATCTTCAATTCCGCGCGCAAGCTCTGAATAGAAAATGCTTGAGATATCGGGAATGATAACACCTACAGTTGTTGTCTTTTTGCTTGCCAGCCCTCTTGCCACCGCGTTTGGACGGTAACCGAGACGGTCAATGGCTTCCAAGACTTTTTTCCGTGTTGTCGGTTTTACATTCGGGTTGCCGTTCACGACACGGGAAACGGTTGCCATGCTTACATTAGCTTCTCTCGCTACGTCGTAGATCGTAATATTGCTCATCCTAAAACCACTCCTTTTACTGGATACACTTATCCTTATCTATAGCATAAACACTTTATGTAGAGAAATGTCATAATGTCCGAATTTATGTCGTTTATGATTTGTAAGCGTAAGTCAGTAGTGTACATTATTTTTCATTATTCATCAAATTTAATTACTTCTCATGAAATTATACACGTTTTTATAGATGATGAAAACGTATACTTGGTTTTTATAACTAAATAAACGAGAAAGCATAAAAAAAGGCCGCAGGCGCGGCCTTTTGGATTGTTCAATTAAGCGTTGACTTTCACCATTGGCTTCAGTTCATTCAGCCATTTTTCGAATTCAGGAATCGCCATTTGCTGAGCAGAATCAGAAAGCGCGACTGACGGATCAGGGTGAACCTCAGCCATGACACCGTCTGCACCGATCGCTAAAGCAGCTTTAGCTGTCGGAAGCAAGAGGTCACGGCGGCCTGTTGAATGCGTAACATCAACAAAGACCGGCAAATGCGTTTCTTGTTTCAAAATCGGCACAGCTGAAATATCAAGCGTGTTTCTCGTTGCTGTTTCGTATGTTCTGATTCCTCGCTCACAAAGGATAATTTGGTCATTTCCTTGTGACATGATGTATTCAGCAGCATTGATGAATTCAGAGATCGTTGCTGCAAGGCCGCGCTTCAGAAGCACTGGTTTTTTCACTGCACCGGCAGCTTTCAGCAATTCGAAGTTTTGCATGTTGCGCGCTCCGATTTGAATGACATCAATGTAGTCAAGCGCTTCTTCGATATGAGCCGGCGTTACGATTTCACTGATAACCGCCAGATCATATTCATCCGCTACACGTTTTAAAATTTGAAGGCCTTCTACGCCAAGCCCTTGGAAATCGTATGGGCTCGTACGAGGCTTAAAGGCTCCACCGCGCAAAATTTTAATGCCTTGTTTTTTCGCAGCTGCAGCCACTTCAGCTACTTGCTCATAGCTCTCTACCGCACATGGGCCGACAATGAATCTTTGCTGGCCGTCTCCGATTTTTTCGCCTTTGATATCAACAATTGTATCTTCAGGTTTTTTCTTGCGGGAGACAAGCAGTGCTTTGCTGTGATCTTCTTCTTGAAGCTCTAAACCGGCTTTGAATATCTCTTTAAAAATGTGCTGGATGGTTGAATTTTCGAACGGACCGTCATTGTTTTCAATGATATTGTTTAACATAGTGCGTTCTCTGACAGGGTCAAATCGGTTGACACCCTGTGCTTCCTTCGCTTTACCGATCTCTTTTACAACATTTCCGCGTTCGTTGATTAATTTTAAAATTTGTAGGTTTAATTCGTCTGCTTTCTGCCTTAAAAGCTCTAACTCTGTGTTGCTCATTTTTTTCATCCTTTCCCTGCACATTCATTTTTTATTTTGTAGTTATCATGCATCTTACTATAAGTAATTCCAAATGGAAATACTGAAATACAAAAAATTTTATAAAAACTCTACTTTATTACCCAAACGCTTTTAAGTGATAAAGTAATCTATGAAGCTATCCTACATGATGTGAGGGCAATGTTCAAGGGTTTTTTACAAAAAAAAAAGCGCCAGATAATATCTGGACGCTTTTTTCTATGACAAATGCTGCTCAATGGCGGCCTCTGTAATTTGTGAATGTGAGGTATGCCATTTCACTTCACCGTTCTGAATGATGAATACTTGAGGGCTTTCATGCTTTACCCCATATGTTTCTGCGATGAAATTTGACAGCGGCCGGGCTTCTTGTACTTGAAGATAGTAAGCCGGCACATCCTCATGCTGATTTGCAAAGGCATCAAACTCATGAAATGCTGCCTGGCTGATCGGGCATGTGGTGCTGTGTTTAAAGAAGACAAAAGCGCCTTCCTGTTCTGCAATCCGTTTAAATTCTTCTTCAGATTGAATAAGCTGTTTAGCCATGATTCAAGCTCTTCCTTCCCTGCTCAGCGATTCATATGCTCAGCCTGTTTTTGTGCATCTTTCAGTTCGTCTTTTACATCTTCTTTCGCCTGGAGGACTTGATCTTTTGTTTCGCCGGCTGCCTGCATCGCTTCTTCCTTCATATCTTGCATTGTTGATGAATCCGTTTTGTCAGATTTGGAACGGTCTCTTAAATCCTTTACCTTGTTCATGATCTGCCCAGACTGATCCGCTACAAGCTGTGTGATGTTGGAAGTTTTGTCTTTTGCGATGCTGACATATTGCGTGCCTTTTTCCTTCGCATCAGCCGTCATTTTATCTGTTTTGTCCCGTAATGCAACCGCTTGGCTGCCGAGATCGTCGCGAAGTTCTTTGCCTGATTTAGGCGCTAGAAAAAGAGCTGTAGTGGCACCGATGATTCCCCCGATTAAAGTTCCGATTAAAAAATCTTTACTATTAATTCCATCTTTGCTCATCATTATTCCTCCTCTAGGTATTTTTTTCTCTTACAGAGCTGATTTTTTCTTTTGCTTCCATTTCTCCCAAATTTCCATTGCTGCTTGGCTCCATGTGACAACTTGATTGATCTTGTCTTGATTTTCTCTAACTGATGCCGATACAGACCCTGCCGCCTGTTTCATGGATGTATTGAACTGCTGTACAGAAGTTCCCACCCCTTGAACAGCATGAACGACCGTGTTCAGCTTTTCTGATTTTTCCTGAATATCTTCAGCCAGGCGGTTAGTCTTATGTAAAAGCTCGGCTGTTTCAGTTGTGATGCCCTTCATTTGTCCCTCCAGCCCTTCAAGAGTGGATGCGACGTGTTTTAGTGTCAGCTGCAGTGACTTCAATGTTTTAGACAAGTAGATCACTAATACGAGAAATGCAATTGCGATGAGTGCAACGCTCAAATAAAGAATAATAATCATCTCAAACCTCCTTGCTGCAGGATATACTGCTGTTTACCCGTTTTCTTCAATCATAAACATGTGTACTGGGCTGTATACATACTATTCTCCGTTATGTAAGAAAATCCTTTAATAAGCTTTCTCGTCAGATAAATAAAAAGCAGTGAGATCACTGCTTTTTATTATGCCATGACGTTTTCGTAGGCTCTCATATACTTTTGGATATCTCCTGCCCCCATGAAGATGAGAACGGCTTTATCATGAGCTTTTAAAACAGAAGTGTCATCTTCTTCAATCAGCTTGGCATTATGAATTTTTCCCTGCAGATCGCCGATCGTCAGCTTTCCAGCATTTTCACGGGCTGAGCCGAAAATATCGCATAAATACACACAGTCAGCGCCGCTCAGACTTTCTGCAAATTCGTCAAGGAATTGCTGCGTTCGCGTAAATGTATGAGGCTGAAATACCGCAACAATTTCACGATCAGGATATTTCTGTCTTGCCGCCTCAATTGTCACTTTTATTTCTGTCGGGTGATGAGCATAGTCATCAATCAGCACTTGATCCCCTAGCTGCTTCTCATTGAATCTGCGTTTGACGCCCCCAAAGGATTTGAGAGCATGCTTAATGATGCTGGAATCAATTTCTTCATAATGGCATAACGCAATGACCGCCAATGAGTTTAATACATTGTGGTGGCCGTACGCAGGAATATAAAACGTATCATAGAACGTATTGCGGACAAAGACATCGAAAGTTGTCCCTTCCGTGCTTTTTACGATGTTTCTGGCTTGAAAATCATTTTCTTCCCCTGTGCCGTAATACACAACCGGGACGTTCGCATGGATTTTCGGCAGATGCTCATCGTCTCCGCAGGCGATAATGCCTTTGTTGACTTGAAGAGCCATCTCTTGAAAAGCGTCAAATACATCGTCAATGCTTGAGAAGTAATCAGGGTGATCAAAATCAATATTCGTCATGATCGCGTAGTCTGGCTGATAGCTTAAGAAATGGCGGCGGTATTCACACGCTTCAAACACAAAGTATTCGCTGTTTTCATTTCCCTGGCCTGTTCCGTCTCCAATTAAGAAAGACGTCGGTTTTGCATTTTGGATCACGTGAGCCAGCAAACCCGTAGTCGACGTTTTGCCATGTGCACCTGTAACGGCAACACTTGTGAACTTTTTCATGTAGTCGCCTAAAAACTTATGATAACGTATCACCGGAATTCCGTCAGACATCGCTTTTTCTATTTCTGGATGCGTGTCTGGGAATGCATTTCCGGCGATAACTGTCATGCCGGGCTTAATATTTTCCGCGCTAAAAGGAAGAATCGTAATATTTCTTTTTTCAAGCGCTGTTTGCGTAAAAATAAATTTTTCGATATCCGATCCTTGGACAGTATATCCATTATCATGAAGTATTTGGGCAAGCGGACTCATACCTGTCCCTTTTATTCCAACAAAATGATAAACAGTCATAATTGTACCTCCAACAAACGTCTATCTGTTCCCCAGTATATGACGCTCATTTCAATTTGCGACCGCGGCGGGTGAAAAGCCTCCCTTAGCGGCGTATTTTATATGTTTTGTTATGTTCAGTATCCGGTTATTTCTTTCCGATTAAACCTAGATATCAAGATTTGTCTATGCGCAGCTGCTGTAAAGTGGCATAGCTGTTAAATGCTCTAAACACTATCATACCATGTTTGGTGTGAAAATGAACCCATATTATTCGTTTATTAAATCACTTGCGGTGATCAGCACCTCACGGGGTTTGCTTCCTTTTGCCTCTGAGATCATGCCTTCCGCTTCCATCATATCGATCAGCCTTGCCGCCCGGTTGTAACCGATTCTGAATCTTCTCTGCAGGCTTGAAGTGCTTGCACTGTTTTGCTCTACGACAAACTCACACGCTTCGTAAAACAGTTCATCCTCTTCTTTCAGGGCTGATCCTTGTCTTACGAGCTCTTCTTGTTCAAATAAATAGGTTGGCGGCATTTGGTTTCTGACGTGAGAAACAACGCGGTCGATTTCACGATCCGACACAAAGTTACCTTGCAGACGGACCGGTTTTCCCGAGCCGTTTTCCAAAAAGAGCATATCCCCTTTTCCGAGAAGCTTTTCTGCACCGGCGATGTCAATAATCGTTCGGGAATCAACCTGGCTAGAAACAGAAAAGGCGATTCTCGTCGGGATATTCGCCTTAATCAGGCCTGTAATGACATCTACTGACGGACGCTGAGTTGCGACGAGAAGATGGATACCGCATGCTCTTGCTTTTTGGGCGATCCGCGCTATGCTTTCTTCCACATCGTTTGGCGCCACCATCATTAGATCTGCAAGCTCATCAATAATGACAACTAAATATGGCAGCTTTTCACCCATTTGGTGTTCCCCGGTTAATTGATTAAAGCGGTCTATGTCACGTACACCTGAATGGGCGAACAGCTCATAGCGGCGCTCCATTTCCTCAACGACCCATTTCAAAGCAGCTGTAGCCGCTTTAGCATCAGTAATGACAGGGCTGACGAGGTGAGGAATTTTATTGTAAGGAGCCAGCTCGACCATTTTTGGATCAATCAGCAGCACCTTTACCTCACTCGGATCAGCTTTATAAAGCAGGCTGACTAATATTGTATTGATGCATACGCTTTTTCCCGAGCCTGTGGCGCCGGCAATCAAGCCATGCGGCATTTTCTTCAAGTCGATAACGACAGGATTTCCCGAAATATCTAATCCCAGCGCAGCCGTAAGCGGTGACTTGCTTGTCCTGAAAGCTGAGCTGCGAATCATTTGGCGCAAATCAACCACCTTGCTCGTGCGGTTCGGCACTTCAATCCCGATCGTGTTTTTCCCCGGAATCGGCGCTTCAATCCGAATATCTCTTGCTGAGAGACTGAGTTTAATATCATCAGACAAGTTGGTGATTTTATTCACCTTTACACCTGGTTCAGGATGCACTTCGAATCTCGTGACAGACGGACCCTGGGTTACATGGACGACATTGGCGCGGACATTGAAATTTTTCAAGGTCAAATCAAGAAGCTGACGCTGTTCTTCGATCCACGCAGTATCATCTTGGACCTGCGCTGGCGGGACATCTAGCAGTGCAACATTCGGAAATACATAGCTGCCGCGGCGTTCCTCTGCTTTTTGCTGTTTATGCGTATCTCTTTTCAGCATCATGACATTAAAAGGAACGGATGGCCCTTTTTGAGAAGGTGCGTTTTGTTCGGACCTGTTCTCTTGCACACCAGGCCTTGGTTTCGGCTCTTTTGAAGCTTCGTGAGGTTTGTCTGCCCGGATTTCCTGCCGGTTTTCATGGGTTGCAGAAAACGGTTTGGAACCTTGGTCCATCCGATCAGTTTCCTCAAGCTCTGTATGGCTGTCTGGCTGAACATCTATCTTCGTTTCCTTAGATTCTGCCGGGATGTCATACTGATTATTTATTATGCTGTCTGATGGCTCTTCTAATTCTTCCGCCTCGGTTTCTGCTTGATCCAGAGCTCCAAATGAATGCTGGTGATCAGTAAATAATGAAGGCTCTTCCTGATGAAATTCCATTTGTTCTTCTTGAACGAACGGAGACTCAGCACCTTCTGCCGCGTTTTCGTGATGATTGTATACTGTGCTGTCTGACGGCTCTTCTGATTTTTCCTCCTCAGATGCTGCCTCTGCCAGAGGTTCAGGAGCTGTTGGCTGTTCATCAAGTTCAGCGGAGAAAACAGGCTCGTCAAATTTCTCTGACTGCTCTTCCCTTTGTTTTTCCTCAGCCGTTGCAGGCATGGTGTCTTCGCGGCTTACTTCACTGCCTGAAAGGCCTTCATTCGCCGTATCTGTGAGTATCTCAGGCATTGCTTGCCCTTCGGCATGTTCAGCTGGGAAGAAAGACTCCTCTTTTTGCGGCTGTTGAACGCCCGATTCAAATGGCACTTCATTACCTGGTGCCCCATCACGCTCTGTATCCTTTCTGTTTAAAACGCCAGAGGGCTGTTTTTCAAATTGGATATCCGGAAAGAAAGGATTTTCTTTTTTGGAGTGCGCCTGTGTGTCTGAAGCAGGATAGCCGCGTTCACGTTCGATCTCTTCTGACAGCAATGTTACCTTCTCTTTTACCGGTTTATCCGGTTCGTTCAATGTTTCAGAAGGCTTTTTCGGCACATCCTTTTTAACGGATGGTTTTTGATTGAATCCATAGATTGGCGAAGGGATATTTGTCGGTTTAAACGGTTTCTTCGCCGGCTCTGATGCTTGATATGTATGCTGCTCTTCTTCATTTCTGGGACGCTCTCTGTAAGGTGCAGCGCTTGGACGAGGCGCAGATTTCGGTTCGTCCGATGGTTCGCGGCGCCTTCTCAGGTCATGATTTTTGTATCCATCAGGCACGACTGGAAAACGGAACTTGCCTTTTGGATATTCATAATATATTTTAGGATCTTCCAATCTTTTTAATTGTCCTTCAGGATGATGCACCTCTTGTTGCTGCGGAATTTGAGCGGGTTTTGTCTCCCGTTCAGCATCCTCTTCGCTCTCGCCTAAAAACAAATCAAAAAATTTATGAAGCCAACTCATAATTTATCTCTAACTCCCTTATAGTTTTCTGGGACGGTTTTTAGTATACCACTGCTGGTCGGCCCAGAAAAGATTAAGCTATCAGCAGAAACAAAGCCGCTAAACAGGGGCTTAGCGGCTTTTTACATGATTCGTTTTTTTGGGCGGATTTATGGGAGTCTAAAACTGAAATGCCTCTCCCGCCTCATAATCTCCTTCTAACACAAGGATCCCTTTTTCAGCAGGGGCGTCAGGCAAATCAAGCTCTTTCGCTGAGCAGATCATTCCGCTTGACGGAACGCCGCGAAGCTCTGCATCCTTAATGACAAGTCCGCTAGGCATCACAGCGCCGACTTTGGCAACGACAACGTTTTGTCCTTGGTCAACGTTAGGCGCGCCGCAGACGATCTGAAGCGTTTCTTCTCCTACATTGACTTTACATACGCTTAATTTATCGGCATTCGGATGTTTTTCTTTTGATTCTACATAACCCACAACAAACTTCGGAGATAAATCAACGACTAATGTTTCTTCAACGCCGTTTCTGTTTAAAATCTCATTCACATCTTGCACGAATGTTTCTGAGAGCACAACAGGGCCGTTTTCATCAATGGTTAAGTATGTAGACGCATTGAAAATGTTGAAGCCCGTTGTTTCTTTTGTTTCGTTATTGAAAATTTTGACGACGTCGCCGTGTTTTTCATAGCCTAATTGTTCACGTGTCACATCTTGAAGAGAGATCAGGAGCGTGTCTCCCACACCTTCTTTATTATAAAAAGCGTTCATAAGTAAAAATCCTTTCTAATCCTTTTTCGGACGGCTTTTCGCCAGGATAAACACCGGTTCCAGCTTTCCTTCATTGTACAAAAATGAAAGAGCGGTAATCGGAACGGTGCCGCCTGCAAAGAAGCTCATCGACATTTGTCCTAGAATATCATACCCTGATTCATTCCGGATGTCAGCAAGAATCAGAACGTCCTGATGCGGAACAGAGATCGCCAGCTCCCCTTCTGCACACTGCTTGTACTCATTTAAAATCGCCTCGTTCAGAATCCGGCTGGCGTCGTATCCATCGTTTGCCCTGAAGAAATAGAAGTAATTGCCGGCAACCGTATCCTCTTTGACAACCGTCGGCAGAGAACGGAGATTAAATGCGGCCGTCTCTCTGATCCGCTCTTTTGTCCAGTTTTCTTTCTCAAGCATGCGCTGGTCAATTAAACGGTATGTTTTCCCGAGATCGAGCGCGTAATAAATTCTTGTCTCTGCGGTATGATCATCATAAATGAGCGGGATATCTTCGCTGGACTTGTCCGGGAAGGAAGTCGAGCGGATGACCGGATAAATGCGAGTTTCTTTCCCGGTCATTTCCTGAGCCTTCCCTTCCATTGCCGTCATTGCTTCGGAAACATAGTACACGATCTCATCAATGGCTTCGTCTTTTTTCAGTTCCCATTTCGCAATAATCGGCGGCAAATCGAGCGTAATCCCTTTTTTTGTCGTTTGATCCTCAACACGGAGAGTGTCTTTTTCTCTGTCAAACAGAAAGGAGCGATTCTCGTGCTGAAGGCGCTGTTTCAGTATATCTGACAGCTTCCTTGAGGTCATTTTCAAACCGATGTCCTCCTTTACGCTTTAGCGAGAGAATCTGTTAAAAACTGTTCGATTTCTTCTTTTGTTTTGCGGTCTTTGCTTACAAAACGATTTACTTCTTTTCCTTCATTAAAAACAACAAAGCTTGGGATTCCGTAAATTTCCCATTCTGCACATGTATCAATGAATTTGTCACGGTCTACGTAATAGTAGGTGAATTCAGGAAAATCCGCTTCCAGTTCAGGCAGGAAAGGCTCTACAAAACGGCAATCCGGGCACCAGTCGGCAGAAAACATAAATACAGCCCAGTCATCCTGTACCGCTTTTTCCAGCTCTTGAGTTGATTCAATTTTTTTCATTTCATATCCCTCCAGTTGTTTATGTTCTTACATGTTTGTTTATCGATACTCGTCCATTTGGATCATACCAAACTGCTTGAGGCAAAACCACTTATATGCAACGAATGAATATGTAAGATTGGCTTTCCCATTATCATTATCATATTTTATTTGCATTATCAAGCTCGTTTCGTTTAACATCGTGTACATGAGGGTAAAATTTACAGCTGGACATACATAAGGAGGGATTTTAGTATGGAGTTTATCGTCTATTTAGCAGGAGAAATCCACAGCAATTGGCGCGAGGAAATCAAAGAGAAAACAAAATCGCTGAAGCTGCCGATTACGTTTGTCGGCCCGATGGAGAATCATGACCGCTCAGACAATATTGGTGAAGACATTATGGGCGTACAGCCAAATGCCGTTTTGAAGGATGACAAAGCCTCTGACATCAACAACTTCAGAACCGCCGTCCTGATGAATAAAGCAGACTTTGTGATCGCCCTGTTTGGCGAAAAATACAAACAGTGGAACACGGCAATGGATGCATCATATGCGATCGCAAAAGGAAAACCTCTGATTATCATCCGGCCGGAATCACTCCACCATCCATTAAAAGAGCTTTCCAATAAAGCGAATATAACAGTGGAAACCGTCAACCAAGCCATCAAGGCCCTTTCCTATCTATTTGAAACAGAATAAGAAAAAAGCTTGTCGAACCGGGCTCACTGCTCGTTCAACAAGCTTTTATAAATTCTACATATTCTTCTTAATTGCATCTACCGTCTGTCTATCGCAGGCTGTTACAAGTTTGATGAGCATTTCCTTAGCAGCAGCATAATCATCAATATGAATGATAGAAGCGTTTGTATGAATGTAGCGGGAACAAATTCCGATAACCGCTGACGGAACGCCGCTGTTCGAAATATGAACCTTGCCTGCATCTGTTCCCCCGCCGGATACAAAATATTGATATGGAATATCATGCGTTTCAGCCATATCAAGAACAAATTCCCTCATTCCGCGATGCATGACTGTCGTTCTGTCAAGAATACGGAGCAAAAAGCCTTTTCCAAGCTGGCCAAATTCATTTTTGTCTCCGCTCATATCGTTTGCCGGACTGGCATCAAGGGCGAAAAATAAGTCCGGTTTAATCATGTGAGAAGCCGTCTGTGCCCCCCTTAGCCCAACTTCTTCCTGAACCGTTGCACCCGCATAGAGCGTGTTTGGAAGCTCTTTGCCGTGTAATTCCTTCAAAAGTTCAATGCTCAAACCGCATCCATATCTGTTATCCCATGCTTTTGATAAAATTTTCTTTTCATTCGCCATCGTCGTAAACGGACAGACAGGCACGATCTGCTGTCCCGGTTTTATGCCGATTTTGATGGCGTCTTCCTTATCGTCCGCTCCAATATCGATCATCATGTTTTTGATATCCATCGGGCGGTTTCGCTGTGCATCTGTCAATAAATGCGGCGGTATGCTTGAAATCACACCCGGAACCGGCCCGTTATCTGTTTGAACTTCAACCCGCTGCGCAAGCAAAACCTGACTCCACCAGCCTCCGAGCGTCTGGAATCTGAGCAGCCCGTTGTCTGTGATGGATGTCACCATGAAGCCGACTTCGTCCAAGTGCCCGGCTACCATAATTCTCGGTGCACCCTCTGCGCCTTGTCTGACTCCGAAAACACTTCCCAGTCTGTCCTGAACGATGTCATCGGCATATTTGGCTAGCTCCTGCTTCATAAAAGCACGAACCTGATGCTCGTTGCCCGGCGCGCCGGGAAGCTGCGTCAGTGTTTGGAAAAGCGCTTTCGTTTCTTGATTCATGTTTTCCCCTCATTTCTATGTAGTCCTTTTATTTTATTAGAAACAATCAAGTTTTCCAAGCACCCTGACCGAATCTGCTCAATCAGCCGCGTATTGCTTAACAGGTTTTGGCTGTTTCTGTATAATGAAAAGTACGATCAACCAGGAGGTGCTTTATTTTGAAATTGCGTCATCTTCTTTTAGGAGCAGGACTTGGAATTTGTACGGCTGTCGTTGTGAAACAATATGTGATGAAGCCTTATATTTCTTCAGAAAAAGCGCTTCGAATTGTAAAATCCGCTTTTAAGCAGCGGGGCCCGATTGACGGATCATGGATTTACACCCAGCCGGAGCCTTACAATATTAATGGAGAAACGGTACAGGTATACAAAACCGGCATTACACGATCAGCTTTCGGAGAATTAGAACAGTATGAAGTCATGGTGGATGCGAAAACGGGGGAAATTGTAGATGTCATTGATACAATCGCTTCTTAACACCGGACAAGCATAAAATAGAAGCCGCTGCCTACGCAGCGGCTCTTTTTATTATATCGCGCGAATCGGTTTGTATACCGGATACCACATCGCATCCTGCACAGCCTGTATAATGTCTTCAGGCTCTTCTGTCGCGACGCCTTCCTTCATTGCGGTTTTTGCAACTTCAACCGCAACGGTTGCCGATACAGTCCGCAAATCCTCTACTTTCGGAAGCATCGGCGCGCCAGGCACCCCGACATTGACCATACTTGCGATCGCCCGGGCGCATGCTTCAAACATGCTGTCTGTAATTAATTTTGATTTGGTGACAATCGTTCCAAGACCAAGCCCTGGGAAGACAAGCGCGTTGTTCGCTTGGCCGATATGATACGTTACGCCATTATACTCCACTGGCGGGAACGGGCTTCCTGTCGTGATCAGCGCACGGCCTTCTGTCCATTCGATTAAATCCTCCGGTTTTGCTTCAGAAAGAGTTGTCGGATTTGACATTGGCAAAATCGCCGGCCGTTTCACATGTGACGCCATTTCTTTGACAATTTCTTCAGTAAAAGCACCCGAAACCGTTGACGTCCCGATCAGGATTGTCGGTTTCGCCTGACGGACCACTTCAAGGAGATCAATGCCTCCGCCATCTCCATTCCGCTGATAATCCTTCACTTCATCAGCCGAACGGGCATACGGCTTTTGGAAATCAAGAAGCTGATCCATATCATCTGTCAACAGTCCGTTTCTGTCTATGCACCAGAAGCGCTGATATGATTCTTCCTCACTCAGCCCCTCACGCACCAATGCTTCCCGCAGCTGTTCGGCAATTCCGATTCCAGCCGTTCCTGCTCCGAATATAACAACTCTGTGATCCCTCAGCGGAACTTTAGACGCTTTTGCACAGGATAAGACTGCCGCCAAAGAAACAGCGCCTGTCCCTTGGATATCATCATTAAACGTACAAACTTTATCTTTATAGCGTTTCAAAATGCTTCGCGCGTTTTTCGCTCCGAAATCCTCCCAATGCAGCAATGCATTCGGAAATGTCTCTCTCGCCAGCGCAACGTAGTCGTCAATAAATTGGTCATAGCGTTCCCCGCGCACTCTGGAATGCTGGTTGCCGACATAAAGCGGATCGTTCAGGAGGCTCTCCTGATTTGTCCCCGCATCTAAAACAACAGCAAGCACTCTGCTCGGATCAATGCCCGCAGCCGCCGTATAAACCGCCAGCTTGCCGATAGAAATCGCGATTCCTCCGACGCCCCAGTCACCGATTCCTAAAATTCCTTCCGCATCAGTTGCAACTATTAAATCGATCGTATCGCTTTGATCTTTATACTGTTTAAAGGCTTCTTTCATACCGTCCGGGTCATCGATTGACAGATAGAGCCCTCGTGGTTTTCTATATTCATGGCTGTATCTCTGGATGGCCGTTCCAACTGTCGGTGTGTAGACAATCGGAAGCATTTCCCCTAAATGGTCATTTAACAGGCGGTAAAACAGCGTTTCATTCCGATCGTGCAGCGCCGTTAAATAAACATTTTTGCTTAAATCGTCTGGCTGTGCGGAATATTGCTCATACGCTCTTTTCGCCTGATCATCAATTGTTAATACCTTAGGCGGCAGAAAGCCTTTTAAACCAAGTTCTTTTCTTTCTTCCTCAGTAAAAGCGACACCTTTGTTCAAAAAAGGAACAGAAAGCACTTCAAGGCCTCTTAATGTTGTTTGAATGTCTCCTTCGTTTGTTACTTTGAATTGTTTCACCCTGCCTCTTCCTTTCTGAGCATAATTAGTACTAGGTTTGCATTATTAGCCGGAAAACATGCAGGGTAAACATAAAAATATGCTATTGCTTCATTCGCTTGACTGACTCTTTGATGCTTCCGTCCTCCTCCCATTGAAGGGCGCGATACTCGGCATCATGATAAAAGATAAACCAAGCGTCTTTTTCTGCTGCGAACGCCTGCCATTTCTGCTTTTGCGGGATAGAGGTCATCGGGTAATCATCGTAAGCCAGAACCCAAAGCGGATTGCGGTGGGCATGCGTCGGCATCAGATCAGCCAAATGTACAGCAGTTTCACCCGCATCCTCGCATATCAGGACACTGTGTCCGTCGCTATGGCCTCCGGTGTGATGCATGGTAATCCCCTCTGTGATGGTTAAAGAATCCTCAAAGGTTTTGACTTGGCCGGCTACAGCCTCCCAATTTTCCTTCCAATACGTATTTTTCGACCGGATATTTGGATGGCGCATTTCATCCCATTCGACAGCTGATGTATAAATCACCGCATTCGGAAAGACAGAGACGAGCCGTTCACCTTCATATTCCGTTAAACCGCATGCATGATCAAAATGAAGGTGTGTCATCGCGATCACATCTATATCGGCAACGTTTAACCCGAGTGCAGCTAATGATGGTTTCACATTCGACTCTTGTGTCACGCCATAGTTTCGTTTTTGTTTATCAGTCAGCTTGCCTGATCCAATTCCGGCGTCAACGATGATATTAAGCCCATCCTTTTGAATCAAAATGGGGTCTGTCCTTAGTTCAATCTGGTTTTTTTCATTGACTGGGTATTTTTTAGACCAAAGCGGCTTTGGAACGACGCCGAACATCGCCCCTCCATCCATATGCGTCACGCCTCCGTCAAGCCAGGTCAACGTGATGTTTCCAATTTTCATTGTTTCCATTTTCATCCCCCCCTGTCCTCATGGTAGCAAACGGGCCATAAAAAAAACAGACTCCTGCCAGAGTCTGTCTTTACGTTCTCCATTCAACCTCAGCCCGATAGATCGGCTGGCCGAGTGCAGAGAATTTTTCTTCATATTCTGTCATAATATTGCCTTCCAGGTTGCTGTTATGCAAATCGAGACTGACGTATGTCAGCAGCAGGCCGTACTCAGAGAAACTCTTCAAAGAGTACTCAAACAAACCGCGGTTGTCGGTTTTAAAATGAATCGCTCCGCCTTTTCCCATTACTTCTTCATATTTTTTGAGAAAGTGGGAGTATGTCAGGCGGCGTTTTTCATGCCGTTTCTTCGGCCAAGGATCAGAAAAATTCAAGTAGACCCGTTTCACTTCACCCGGCTCAAACACATCCGTCAGCGTGTCCGCATCTATATTCAGAAGCCTTACATTCTGCGCTTCGCTGTCTTTTACTTTTTGGACGGCTGTCACAATGACGCTTTTAAATAACTCAATACCAATATAATTGATGTCGGGATTTTGTTTGGCCATCCCAGAAATAAATTGACCTTTTCCTGTACCAACTTCGATATGGATCGGATTGTCGTTGCCAAACACTGTGTTCCATTTCCCTTTATAATCAGCAGGGTTGCTGATGGCAATATCTGCGTTTTCAGCCAAAAAGTCATCAGCCCAAGGCTTGTGGCGCATTCTCATATGATTGACACCTCTATCTATTATTTCGACTAACAACATACCATGAATTAAAAAGACCCGCAAGCTCGTTTTTCCAGTGCATCTCTCTTAAGGCCGAGTGCATAAAAAAAGAGGGTCCCGTCTGCTGGAACACTCCATTCACATGTATAAAAACGCTCTGTTTTGAACAATTTAACCCGTATGATACTGAAGGGATGTGTACCGTTATGGGTTTACATTATGAGCATCAAGTTCATTTATTGAAGGATATCTTGACTGACCATCAATTGGACTGCTGCGGAACAGTCGCAGAGTACGAGCAGCTTGAGCGTGTGATTAAATCACTGATGGCAAACACCGAGCTTGATTCAAATTTTAAAAACGTGCTTGAGGATGTTTACCGTTACAGCCAATCAGGAATATCGTCCAAATCCATCGACTCACACATACAAGAGCATCAGAACAGCCTGTCTCAATGGGTAGAGCAAATGGATTCGTATTCCTGATTAGTCAACAATTCGTTTCATGAGGATATGCAGTTCTTCCATTGCATCATGAAATTCCTTGTCATTGCCTTTTGCTTTATGCCAGGCAATGAAAGTGATTGTTTCAGATAACACATACCAAGCCATTCGCAACCGAAGGCTTTCTGTCAACTCTATGCCGTACATGCTCAGCCAGCTCTCCCAAGCTGGCTTTTCGACATAGTGGTACAGCAAAGGTCCGAGGTCCATCGCCGGATCAGCGATCATGGCGCCGTCCCAGTCAATTAAATACAGCTGGTTGTCTTCAGACAATAGCCAGTTATTATGATTGACATCACAATGGCAAACGACTTTCTCACCGAAATGCACTTCATGCAGGTGTTCTTCCAAATACTTGATCCCTTCTTGAATCAGCGGCGAAGATTGCTGCACAGCAAATACAGCCTGCTTCAGCTGAGACAAAAGAGCCCCCGGGTTCAGCGGTTCTTTTCCAAGTCTCTTCAACATGTCCAGCAAGGCTTTTGATGTGTGTATTTTACGAAGCAATTCAGCAACGGGCCGTCCGCTCATGTCTTTAGGCTTCAGCTCTCTGCCGGTCATCCAGTGCTGGGCCGTAATGACGTCCCCATTTTCCATCCGTTTTGTCCAAACCAGCTTCGGAACAATGCCTTCGGCGGATAAAACAGCTAAAAAAGGTGAGCTATTACGTTTTAAAAAAAGCTGCTGCCCGTTATGTTTCGCATAATATGCATCTCCTGTAGCTCCTCCGGCGGGGAAGATCTCCCAATCGCTACCTAGTAATTGTCCCAACCAGTTCATATCAATGTTCAACCCATCATTTCTTAAAATATTTTAGAATAAAGGCGAATCGTCTCTAGTCTATCCAGCGAGCGCCTTTTTCGTACGAATCGTATGAAAATAAAAAAGACAGCTATTGAGAGTCTCATATGCTAATCAATAGCCGTCCTTTAAATTTTAGCGCTATAGCACAAACTTCGTCAAGCAAAACTCTTAAGATCTGATGCTAAATATAAGATAACTGTTCCGATGCCGTTTACTGCAACCGTTTTCTTAATTTCTGCTGGGTCTTGCTGAAATCCTGATGGATCACATAAAAGCCGATATGGTTTATCGTTTGGCAGCCTCCACTCGACAAAGTCCGGACTCGCATGATGGATAACAATGATATCTTTCCATTCGTCAACCTTGTCAAGATCATAAAGCCTGTATGCGATAAAGTGTTCTTTTAGCGTCAAACATTCAAGATGGCGCCGGATGTCTGCAGCGGACCTGAGACGGAATGCGGGATGCGCTTTTCTCAGCGAGATCAGCCTGCGGATATAGTCAACATCTTCTTTGAACGTTTCACGCCGATCCCAGTCCAGCTCGTTGATGCTGTCACTGGATTGATAGCTGTTTTCCACTCCCTGCTTCGTCCGGAAAAATTCCTGGCCGCTATGAATAAACGGCACCCCTTGGGCTAGCAAAATAATCGCGGCGGCAAGCCTTTGCCTGCTTCTCTTTCGGCTGTCATTTTCTTGAGGAAGCGCGAAGCTCATTTTATCCCAAAAGGTGTGATTGTCATGTGATTCAACATAATTGATGGACTGGCTTGGTTCCGGAACAATCGGTGCCAATGCCTTCCATCCGGAAGAGCCGGCAATCCCGTGCATAACAGCTTGCGCTGATTCACCGCTGCCGAGCGCAAACCCTGCTGCCATGAGGTGAAAGGTGTTCCCTTTTACAGCGTCACGAAACACATCATTAAAAAAACCGATACCGGGCATTCTTGGTGCGTTCGCCAAAGTAGCTTTCTGTTCATGCGGCAGCGGTGTAGCCAGATCCCATCCTTCTCCAAAAAGCAGGATTCCGGGCTTTGCCTTAATTGCTTTCTCTTTCATATAAAGCACGGTGTCAATATCTAAAATGCCGAGCAGATCAAAACGGAAGCCGTCGGCATTGTATTCTTCAAGCCAATAGACCACGCAATCCGCAATGAACTTTCTCGCCATCCTTCTTTCTGATGCAATATCATTGCCAACGCCAGTGCCGTTTGACGGCATCCCAAATTCGTCATGCCGGAAAAAATAACCGGGCACTGTTTTTTCAAAGGGTGAATTCTCGCGATGATACACATGGTTAAAAACAACATCCAGAATGACTCGTAGACCGTGCTGATGCAGGGTATTGATCATTTGTTTCAGCTCTGTTTTTCTCGTTTGAGGATCATGAGGGTTTGAGGCATAGCTTCCCTCCGGGGCAAAAAAATGAAGCGGGTTATATCCCCAATTATAAGCATCAAGCGGCTTCTCTTCATCAACTCCGGCAAAATCGTTCACCGGCAGTAGCTCGACGTGTGTAACACCGAGCTCTTTTATATACGCCAGTCCAGAAGAACTGCCATTTGCGGTTTGTGTATCAGTTTCCGTTAATGCTAAGTATTTTCCCTTGTTGATCATGCCGCTGTTTTCATGGATGGAGAAGTCGCGAAGGTGCGTCTCATAGATGACGGCATCCACAGGGTTTGAGAATGGCTTAAGCGGAGCAGTCCATTTCATTTGATCCGGGCGCAAGACGACACCCCTCTCTCCATTTACTGTCACGGCCTTTGCATACGGGTCAACGGTTTCCGCCCACTCTGAATTGTTGCAGATGCAGAACACATACTCGTACCCGTGGAGGTCACCCATGACCGTAACAGCATAGACGCCCTTTTCCAAGCGAGTCATTTGGAATGTGCGCCCGCCTTTATTGGGGTGTGAAAGCTTGACAGCAGCTGAGGTTGCAGCAGGCGCCCATACTTTAAATACGGTATGATCCGCAGTATAAACGGCGCCGAGCTCTCCGTCATAATAAAATTCGTCATCAAATGCAGCCGTCCGGATGACCGCGCCGATTTGGAGATCGGTTTTGTGGCCGCTGGATGCACTGACGAAATGGATTTTTCCAAATGTCACAGGATGGTCGGATACGCAGATGTACTTGTATTTCGCTTCAAGGGAGTATTCCTCCCTGACAGCCAGAGGAAAATCTGTTGTTTCTGTCTCAAGCCGAAACGGCGGTGTCATGATTTCTTTTTGTTCAGCAGGAATCAGGACGGTAATGATATTCATGTCATCGACATACGCTTCGAAGCTGCGGCGGATGCTGACCATCGGAAGCTCTCCTCCAAACACGTTTATGTTTTGATCCTGAGGGGTGCAGGACTAGATGCCAGACGAAACGGGGTAGTGCCCATGACTTCTCCGTCAGCATGAAACGGGATTTTGTCCTTCGTGTAAAACGTAATGTCTTTTGCTTTAAACATCGTAACGCCATCCATCTTTGTATGTTTTCCAAATGCCATCAGACATAAAAGCCAATATTTTTTCAAAAACGGCTGGTTTTCAACGATTACGATGTCAAATGTCTTCTCGCGGGGATTTGCTAGCGGCGCCGCCTTCATGCCTCCCCCGTAAAACGGATGGTTGGATACAACCGCAAACCAGACATCATGAAATTCATGCGTCTCGCCTTCCGTTGTACAAGCTAACGTAAACGGCTTAAAGGTTGCTGAGGCGTGCAAATGAGAAAGCGGATACACCAGAAATCGAAGGCGGAGAAAAAGAAAAACCCGTCTCAACGGAAATTCCATCGCCTTTTTATTGACATATGCGTCAAAACCAATCCCGATATGATTCATAAAATAAAGAATTTGTGATTTATCCTGAAGGAAATTGACGCTCCCTAAATGAAAGGTTCTTGTTAGCGGACGCTTTACCTTCTTAATTTCCTGTATCAGGTCGATTTTTTTAATAGAAAATCCCCGTGAGAAATCATTATACGCGCCCGCTGGCACAAAGCTCAGTTCAATATCGTCTACATCCTTCAGGCCGTTGACAACTTCATGCATGGTTCCGTCTCCGCCAATGACGATCAGGCGCTTCAGCTTATATTCCTGTATCGTTGAAATCTGTCTGGCGAGCACCTCGGCGTGTCCCGGATGTTCAGTTAAAAACGAACGGTGCTCAACCTTTCGTTTGATTAATTCCTTTTGAATGGACTTCCAAACACGCAGGCCGTTTCGATGTCCTGCTGTCGGATTAATAATAAAAAACCAATGGCTCATCTTTCTCACCTGCTTATGTTATGAGAAAACCGCTCAAATCGTTCTCTTTTACTCCAGCCACTCTTGTCTGCGATAGGAGTCAGACATGCAGTAAGACAATAGAGCCTTCGCAGCCTTTACCTGATGGTGTTTGATCGGAGCAGTGTTTTTCTTCTGCCGCTCAATCCATTCTTCCGCGCTCCGCTTATCCGCAATTTCTAAGCCGTATGGCGGCTCAGGGTAATCGATGTACGACGTTCTGCTCAGAAGCAATTTTCGAACCGGAATCTCGGCCTGTTTTTCCTTTACGATCTTTGACACAACAGAGTCCGTGCGAAACAGGCTCAGCCCCGGATTTAACACTGATGCAGTCTGAGAGGCTGTTTTCTTGTCCCAAAAACGATTTTTAGACCCTATGTAGACACTGTCTTCCTCGGCCTCTAAAATAGAAACGCAATAAATTTCCAGAGGAGAAATAATCACAATGCTTAATTCAACCGCCGCCTGCTGAATTCTCAGCACAGGCTTATACATAATGAAATAAGAATCGGGCAGCTGTTGGGTCAGATAACGCAAAATGCGGTCCTGCTTCACCTGGTTTGAGAGTTGAGATATTTCTGAAAGAGTAGAGCTTGCCCATTTGAGCTGAAAATCATATAAATGTCTTTTATAAAAAGAAGCAAGCGCCATCCTGCTCTTCGGGAGCCTTACATGAATATCTTCTTCATCCTCAAACCATTGGTGTCTCTCTTCTTGTATATCGGCTTTTATCTCTTCTTTTCTTCTTTTCAATGAAAATTTTTTTCGTTTTTGCACCGGTTCTTCAGCGCTGGCTTGCCTTTCTTCTTGCTGGCGTTCCGCCGCTTCTACCAGTGAAAGCCAGCGCTCTTTTTTCAGCCGTACAAACTGGTTGATATAATGGTACGGATCAAGCTCATATCTCGATATATAATCATGAATTTTGATGATTTGTGCCATGTTTGTTTCTCCACTCCGCAATGAATTAAGATAAATGAAATTTGAATATTTCCTCGTATTTTGGTGATTGGTTCAAGTGTATTTGAAAGAGCGAAAACCGATCAGCCATCATCGAAACCTCGCCGTTTTCAAACGGAACATGAGCCGGAAATCCTTCTTCGCCTGTCCATTTTCTCGCCAGCGTCATATGAGGATGATACGGTCTTTTTTCCACTTGAAAACCAGCCTGAAGCACAGCCTGCTTTGTATGTTCCCTCAGTCTTTCTAGCGTTTTGTTTTTCTTTGGCTCCAGGTGTAAAACGCGCGGCCTTTTGCGGTCGCCGAATACATCTATCTTGCCAAACTCAATTGAAAATGGATCGATTTCTGAAGCAATCTCGGCTAGCGAACCTTCAAGCTTCTTTATTTGTGTCTCATCCGCCGCTCCGAGGAAAATTAACGTGATATGATAGTCAAGCGGGTGCACCCATTTTTGAAACGTCAATAGCGGCTCGTTTTTCGCAGCCTGGTAAATCGGATTTGCAATTCCCTCAGGTATGGGAACGCCGATGAAATAATGAGGCCGTATATCTGGCATCCGTCTGACACTCCCTTCTTTAACAGCTATTATTTTATCAATAAAGAGGCTGTGCGGATAGAGGAACAGTGTATGAAAACACTCTCGCACAAACGTTTATTATGTTAGGATATTATATGACACTTGTTTTATTCAGAAAGGAATGACAATGTTGAAAATCGTTGAAAACACAGCTGATCTGATAGGAGATACACCGCTAGTGAGATTGAACCGGCTTCAGCCGGAAAATGCGGCACAAATCTATTTAAAGCTTGAATTTTTCAATCCGAGCGGCAGTGTGAAAGACAGAGCAGCTTATCAAATGATCATAGAAGCTGAACAAAACGGTTTGCTCAAGCCGGGATCAGTTATTATAGAGCCGACAAGCGGAAATACCGGAATCGGGCTCGCTATGAATGCGGCAGCACGCGGATATAAAGCAATCTTAGTGATGCCTGATACGATGACGAAGGAACGGATCAACCTGCTTAAAGCTTACGGCGCAGAGGTTGTATTAACTCCCGGAGAGGAAAGAATGCCGGGCAGCATTAAAAAAGCGAAGGAGCTTGCCGAACAAATTCCGAACAGCTATATTCCAATGCAGTTCGATAACACTGCCAATCCTGATGCGCACCGGAAAACAACGGCGCCTGAAATTGCCCGGGCAATAGAGGAAATCGGAAAACCGCTCGGCGCTTTTGTAGCCTCATCGGGAACGGGCGGAACCATTACCGGAACAGGTGAGGCGCTCAAAGAGCTTTTTCCAGATATCACGGTTCATGTTGTTGAGCCAGCGGGTTCGCCTGTATTATCCGGCGGAAAACCCGGCGCGCATAAACTTGTAGGAACGAGCCCAGGCTTTATACCGCCGATTTTAAATGAAGACGTTTATGATGAAATTATCAAAATCTCTGATGAAGACGCATATACAACGACAAGACGGCTTGCTGCTGAAGAAGGAATTCTTGTCGGCCCTTCATCAGGAGCAGCCTGCTTCGCGGCAATCGAAACAGCGAAACGCCTCTCTCCTGACAAAGTTGTCGTCTGCATGACAGCCGATACAGGAGAACGGTACTTATCAACTGATTTATGGTCATTTATTTAAAAAAAGGACTGGCTTCAGCAGAAGCCGGTCCTTTTATTTTGCAAGCTCGTAAATGGCCTGCGCATATAATGCTGTCGATCTAAGAAGGTCATCAATTTCAATATATTCATCCTTTTGATGTGCGCTGTCAGGGCGTCCGGGGAACAGCGGGCCGAAGGCGACACCGGCTTTTAGCGATCTGGCATACGTCCCTCCGCCGATTGAGATTAAGTCAGCTTTTTTACCCAGCTGGCCTTCATAAACCTTTTGCAGGGTTTTGACTAGCGGATGATCTGCTGACACGTGATGCGGCTTGCTGTCTTTGAATTCGCCCAGCTCAAATTCAGTTGCGCTTTCGAATGCATCCCGGATTGCTTTGCTTTCTGCTGTCACAGGATAGCGGATATTGATCCCGAGCTCGCCTCCTTGCCCTTCCTTATAGCGCAGTGTTCCGACGTTTAATGTCAGCTCACCGCTGATTTCATCCTCACAGTCGATGTTCAGTTTCTTTCCTCTTGTATCACCTGAGAATTTGTCTGTCACCACTTGCACAAACCGCAGTCCTGCATCGTCAAGCTCAGTCTGCTGCAGAAATTCGCACAATAAAATGCCGGCATTGATCCCATTGTTCGGTTCCATCGCATGGCAGGAAAGTCCGTACATACGCAAAATGAGCTGTCCGTTCTCTATTTCAGCTTCTCCTTTTTGATCCGTCGTGCGGAGCATGTCTTTAAATGAAGACAGAATCTCTTCTTTTTTCGGCCCTTCAATGACGGCTTCAGCAGCGTCAGGCACCATGTTCAAACGGAGGCCTGACTGAAACGAGACAAGCACTGCCTTTGGCTCGGCTTGATTTGAGACATGCGGGATAAGTAAAGAAGCATCGATAATCCCTTTTTCCGCGTTAATAATCGGAAAATCGGCGTCAGGCGCAAAGCCAAGTGTTGGCATTTCTTCATGCTTGAAGTAATGCTCTACGCATCTCCAATCGCTTTCTTCATCTGTTCCGATAATCATTCTGACTCGCTTGGACAGCGGCAAATTCATGTCTTTTACGATTTTCAGCGCATAGAATGCTGCCATTGTCGGGCCTTTGTCATCAATGGCGCCTCTTGCATAAATCCGCCCATTACGGATTTCAGCTGAAAACGGATCACTCGTCCACCCGTCTCCCGGCGGCACGACGTCAACATGGCAAAGTACGCCGACAATGTCATCGCCCTCGCCCCATTCAATATGACCTGCGAAGCCATCAAGATTTTTTGTTGTAAAGCCTTCTTTTTCTCCAAGCTCCAGCAGTGAAGTCAGGCTGGCGTTTACCCCTTCTCCAAACGGTTTGCCGGGTCCGGCGGTTGTTTCGTCCATGACACTGTTGATTCTCAAAAATTCCTGCGTATCACGAATTAAATCCTCTTTTCTTCTGATCACTTCAACTTCCCAGTTCATAATGATCCCCTTTCCGCAAGAAATGACTTGCAAAAACCAAATAAAACGAATAATATTAATGGTGTTTTGTTAAAACGTTCGTAATTGGAGGATACTATGTTTCATCTAAAAGAGCAGCAAACATCCATAAAGCAAGAAATCATAGCAGGGCTGACGACCTTTTTCACAATGGTCTATATCGTCGTGGTTAATCCGGTCATTTTGGCTAACGCCGGGGTTCCTTTCGACCAGGTTTTCACCGCAACGATCATTGCCTCCATTGTCGGAACGCTGTGGATGGCCCTGGCAGCAAATTATCCGATTGCTATTGCGCCCGGCATGGGCTTGAACGCATATTTAGCCTTTCATGTCGTAAGCGCAAGCGATGGCGGCATCACATACGCAACAGCTTTCAGCGCAGTATTTACAGCAGGGGTTCTCTTCATTATTTTATCGTTAACGCCTTTAAGAAAACAACTTATAGAAGCGATTCCAAACAATTTAAAATACGGGATCACAACAGGGATCGGGCTGTTTATTGCTTTTATCGGTTTGCGTCAAGCGGGAATTGTGGCAGCTGATGAATCAAACCTGGTTACTCTCGGCAATCTGCATTCACCGGGTGTCATTTTAACACTCGTCGGCCTTTTGATCAGCGTGGTCCTGATGGTGCTGAATGTAAGCGGCGCTTTATTTATCGGAATGGCAGCTACCGCTTTGATCGCCTTTTTTACCGGACAGCTTCATTTTTCAAAGGGATTTATGTCGTTTCCTCATTTGCCGGAAGGATTGATGATCTCAAATCCATTTACCGCTTTTAGCGACGTCATTCATCACGGCCTGTACGCTGTCGTCTTTTCTTTTCTATTGGTCACCATTTTTGATACGACAGGCACAATGATCGGAGTAGCAGAGCAAGCAGGGCTCATGAAAAACAATAAGCTGCCGAACGTGCGAAAAGCGCTGCTTGCTGATTCAACCGCGACGACAGTAGGAGCTGTGTTCGGCACAAGCCCGACGACGGCATTTATCGAATCTTCCGCAGGCGTCGCAGCCGGGGGAAGAACGGGGCTTACAGCTTTGACTGTGGCGGTGATGTTTGCGGCATCAATGTTTTTCAGTCCGCTTGTCAGCGCCTTGTCCGGCATAGCTGCCATCACCTCGCCTGCTTTGATTATTGTAGGCAGTCTGATGATGGGCTCAGTTTCCAATATGAACTGGAAAGAGATGGACGAAGCATTCCCAGCGTTTCTCGTCATTTTGGCTATGCCTTTGACATCAAGCATTTCTACAGGAATCGCCCTTGGCTTTATTTCGTATCCGATTGTAAAAGCGGCACGGGGAAAATGGAGAGAGATTCATCCGCTCGTTATCGTTTTCGCCATACTGTTTTTCATCCAGTTGTTTATTTTATAAAAAATAAAGAAAAACCAAACGCTCAGTCGTTTGGGTTTTTTATGTGAATAATAAAGAGACGGCGGCCGCAAAAAAACAGCAAGCGGCAAACGCATAGTGCAGAGTGTTGATACAGCTTTTTCTGGCCCGGTAATATTCATCACTTTCCATATCGGTGCCAATTAAAAAAGGGGCATCCATGACCTTGTCAAAAATAAGCGTCAGGATATAACGGCAAACACCTGTATAAACCAGAAGCGCGATCACCTTCAGCCAAATCGGGGAGACAAAAATCAAAATCGTAAAGGCCGACAAAAGCATGTACATTTCCCTCATATACTCGCCATTCCTCAGCATGACTTTGAAAAACAATTCCTTATAGCCAGTGCAGATCGTTCGCCTTTTAAATATCCTTTTTGAATTGCGGTATAATAACGGTTTTCTTCTCATCCTGTCTTTTACTTTCGGCATTCCCGCCTCCTGGCTCATCATCATCACAAGTCCTGCAAGGGCAAGCCTTCTTTTTTTCTCTTCAGTCACCTCAGCTTCAAAAGCCGTAAACGTGGCTGTCTTTTTCAAACTGCGGACGGCTGAGAAAAGCAAAAATAAAATGCCAAAAAGTGCAAGCAAATGCCACTCAGTCAAAACAATCAAGATAGCAGAACCAGCAAAAAGAATAGCTCTTGCAGAGATATCGCCAATCCATCTCGAAATGGAGCGCGGCTTTCTGATCCTGTCTTGCTTTGAGGATAAAAAGAACATATGAAGGCCAAATAAGTAACATATTAGAAGCGCGCTTCCTGCGAATGTGATGTGAACAGAATGACTGATTAAAGGAAAGACAATGAAAAAGAGCAGCAGCCATTTGGCCAGCGTGACCAAAAAAGAATACAAAAGCGCATACCGTTTTAACTGATAGATTATTTCTTTCTTTTGCAGCAAAAACACTTTGTCCGCTTCCATTAAAAATGTGCGAATCGAGCCTGTAAACATGATCAGCACACACACAGCATACAGCCATCTCCATTCCGCCACTTCAGACCACTCATAAAGAAGGCCTCTTCCGTTCATCAAATCAATATACTGATAGACGACAAAAGCAAAAGCCGGCAAAACGATATAGAGAGCGACTGTCCAGTCAATAACGGCATGTAATACCTTAAACTGATACCTGTAATAGTCAAACAGCCTCCGAACAAAGAGCGTACGCCCGTTCATGGCCGATCACCTTGAACTGCCTTATAAAAACAGTCAAGCAATGACTGCCCCTCTAATCCGGTCTTGTCCTGAATATCTTTTAACGTGCCTTGGAGAAATAAAGAACCTTTTTCAATCATGTAAAACCGGTCACAGATCTTTTCCGCGGTATCGAGCACGTGTGTACACATGAGAATGCCGGCTCCCCGTTCTTTTTCAGCTTTAAGCATGTCCACAAAACGTTTCGTCGATATCGGATCAAGCCCGATAAACGGTTCATCAATCACATAGATATCAGGCTTAGAGAGAAAAGCCTGAATAAGCATCAGTTTTTGCTGCATGCCTTTTGAAAAGGTGACAGGCAGCTCATGCCTGACATGATCAAGCGAAAATGTCTGCAGCAGGTTTTGGGCCCGTTGTGCAAATTCACTCTCTTCAATGCCGTGGAGTGTGCTGATCAGATCCAAATGCTCCCACAGCGTCAGTTCTTCGTAGAAGGACGGATGCTCCGGAATATATGCAAATGAACAGCCGTTCCAGGCAATTTGCCCTTTAAAATCTTCTGAGAGGCCGAGTATCGCCTTCATTGCGGTGCTTTTTCCGGCACCGTTAGCTCCGATCAGCCCGACCAGCTCCCCTTTTCCGACTTCCAGAAAAATATCGGTGAGCACTTTTTTACGGCTTGTATACCCCGCGTGTTCTATTGAAGCTTCAAGTAAATTTGTCAAACTCACCCACCTCCAAAATTTACTACGAAACAGAATAAAAAAAGTTTCTTTAAGCATAATAATATTGAGCCGAAATACATAGTAATCCAACAAGGATGGCTGCCCAACGAGAATTGGAAAAAATTAATAGGAGTTATCCCTAGATTCATTGCTGCAATATCGTGTATAATGAGGGCGAATTATTTTAACAATTACAGATGTCTGCCTTTGTTGCTATTTCGTACGCAGTTGATAGTCGTGAGTTGTGGTTAGTCAAGTCCATCCGATCTTATGATAGGGAGTGGTTTTTTGAAACCTTCAACAAACCGTATGCTAACTCGAATCAAATCAGTTTACATGTTTATCCAAGAAAAAGGTCTTGTGACAACGCAGGAACTGGTTGACGAATTCGGCATTACACCTAGAACGATTCAAAGAGACTTAAATGTGTTGGCATATAATGATCTTGTTCATAGTCCAAGCCGTGGCAAGTGGGAGACAACGAGAAAGAAAGTAAAGATTACCTCATAAATTGAAAAATTACATAGGGCCGCCTGTGAGCGGCCTGATAGATACAGGGCGAAGAAACTTCCGAGCCTTGTTTTTGTGCGCTTATAAATAAAACCCCGCATTCGTATGCGGGGTTTTTTCATGCTTGCGGTTCATTGAGCCAATGAAGTTCTTCCTCCGTAAGCTCCCGGTATTCTCCGGGTGCCAGAGCGGGATCCAGGGAAACGCGCCCCATCGAAAGCCGCTTCAGATAAACCACTTCATTGCCGACAGCCTTTGCCATCTGCTTGACTTGATGGTATTTTCCTTCGGTAATTGTCAGGTATATCACAGTATTGCCATTGTCGTTTGTTTTGATTTCCGCTTTTGCCGGCTTTGTTTTATAGCCGCCTTCTATGTAGACACCCGTTTCTAAATCGGAAATGTTTTCCGGTGAAATCTGTGATTTCAAATGGACTTCATACGTTTTTGGGACATGCTTTTTAGGAGAAAGGAGCCGATGTGCGAGCTGGCCATCGTTTGTGAGCAGCAAAAAGCCCTCTGTATCTTTATCAAGCCTGCCGGCGGGAAATGGCTCAAATCTCATCTCCTCCGGCGTCAGCAGATCGATCACCGTTTGCTGCCGGCTGTCCTCGGTCGCCGACAGCACGCCTTGCGGTTTATTCATCATAAGATAAATGAACTCACGGTAATCAACCGGTTCCCCGTATACGGTAACCTCCTGTGTATCAGGATCAACGTGCGCCTTTACATCTTTGGCCGGTTTGCCGTCGATCATAACGGCTCCCGCCTTCACAACGGCTTTGACTTCTTTTCTGGAACCATACCCGCTGTTGGCAAGCAGCTTATCAAGTCTCATTTCTCATCTCTCCTTTATAAAAGAAAGCCCGCAGCATGCGAGCCCTCTGTTTCATCATATATTGTTCATTAGCCCGCATGTCTGCCTTTCTTTAAGAAACCCGGCAAACGGCGGCCTAAAATTTTCTGCAAAAATCCTAACCGGTAGCCGCAATACAGGTAAACAGCACCGCCAACAGCGGCCGCAATCACCACAACAATCGCAGCTTGCAGCTGGCCATCCTGATAGGAAATAAAGAAGCTTAAAACCCACTGTACGATTTTCACGGCAATACCCATAATAGCTGATAAGACCAGCATCAAAACAGTTCGTTTAACCAGTATCTTATACGAATAGCCTGCATGGCGCTTAATCATGATAAATCCATATAAAAGTGAAGCGATATATCCAAGAGCCGTCGCTAAAATCGCACCGTCAGCCTGCATCAGCTTGATTAGCGGAACATTCAGCACAAGCTTGATCACGACACCGATCACAAGGCTGACAACCGCAAATTTTTGTTTATTGATGCCCTGTAGAATGGCTGCATTGACCGTAAACAAAGAGAACAAAATCGCGACTGGGGAATACCAAAGCAGAATGTTTGCTCCCAGTTCAGGATGAAGGCTCTCTGACCCGTAAAAGAACGTATACGTCGGTCCTGACAATAGAGAGATTCCGACAACAGCCGGAATAATTAAAAACAGGATCGTCTGCATCGTTTGGTTAATCTGCTGATTTAACAGCTTATAGTTTGCGCTTGTAAACGATTCAGTAATCGTTGGAATTAATGTCAGTCCGAAAGCAGTTGCAAGGGAAACCGGGATCATCACGAGCTTCTGCACATACAGGGTTAGAATTGCCAGCATGTCCTGGCTGATGGCTTGATGGCCGGCTTCAATCATCGCTTTGTTAAACGTATTTGTATCAATATAGTTATACAAAGGGATGGCTAGTCCGACAAAAACGTACGGAGCGGCATAGCTAAACAGCTCGAAAAACATTTTCTTGTAGCTTAAGTTTGCTGTCGGACCCGTATTCGGCATCATCGCCAGCAGGCTGCCCTTCCGTTTGTTCCAATAAATATACAGCACGACCAGCCCTCCGAAGGCACCGATCAGCGCTGCGAAGGTCGCATAGCCGACAGCGATGACAAGACCGCCGTTGAAAACCTTCAAAATCAGGTATGTCGCACTCAATAGAAAGATGATGCGGACAATCTGTTCAACGACTTGGGATACAGCTGTCGGACCCATCATTTGGTGCCCTTGGAAGAATCCGCGAACAAGACTCATAATCGGTACGACCAAAAGCGCTAAGCTGACCATGCGAATGACATAAACAACATGATCAATTGTCAGGCCGTTATTATCCTTGCCTCCCAGCGATATTTCCGCAAACATCGGAGCGGATAGATACAGAATGAAAAAGGCTATCATTCCTGTAACGAGCATAACCGACATGCCCGCCTTGAGCATTTTTCTGCTTGTCTCATAATCCCCTTTGGAATTATATTTGGACACAAATTTAGAAACAGCCGCCGGAAAGCCCATCGTAGCAATATTCAAAAATAAAGTGTATTGGTTGTATCCGTATTGAAATAATGCACCGCCTGTCGCCCCGACCATGATGCTGAAAGGAATTAAATAGACCATTCCCAGAATTCGCGATATATATGTACCGAGCGTTAACACAAACGTGCCTCTTAACAGTTTGCTTGACATGTTTCTTCATCACCATTTTCTACGAAGATTCAACTTTTCTATTTTACCACAACTGGGCATTTAGACGGTAATAAATACAAAAGCAATCCTGTGAACATTCGTATTCGCGGTAAAAGACGTTTAAGGAGCGGCTTTCTTTCGCTATAATAGTACTGCGGACGGGGTGTCCGCATACGAAACGAAAAGAAAGTTGATGATAAAGATGAAACAATATGACGTAATCGTAATCGGCGGAGGCCCTTCAGGCTTGATGGCTGCGATTGCAGCAGGGGAGCAGGGCGCTGGCGTTTTGCTGATAGATAAAGGAAATAAATTAGGGCGGAAACTCGCGATTTCCGGGGGCGGCCGCTGCAATGTGACAAACCGCCTTCCTGTGGAAGAAATTATTAAGCACATCCCAGGCAACGGGCGTTTTTTATACAGCGCGTTTTCTGAATTTAATAATGAAGATATTATCAAGTTTTTTGAAAACCTTGGCATTCAATTAAAGGAAGAGGATCACGGCAGAATGTTTCCTGTGACCGACAAAGCCCAAAGTGTTGTTGACGCGCTGTTAAACAGGCTGAAGCAGCTCCGTGTAACAATCAGAACGAACGAGAAAATTAAATCTGTTATATATAAAGATGGACAGGCGGCAGGGATTGTGACGAATAATGGCGAAATGATCCATAGCCAGGCTGTCATTATCGCTGTCGGCGGCAAAAGTGTGCCTCATACCGGAAGCACGGGAGACGGCTATGAATGGGCTGAAGCCGCAGGCCATACCATAACAGAGCTGTTTCCGACAGAGGTACCCGTTACTTCTGGCGAACCGTTCATTAAGCAAAAAACACTTCAGGGCTTATCACTAAGAGATGTAGCCGTCAGTGTGTTAAATAAAAAAGGCAAACCAATCATCACACATAAAATGGACATGCTGTTTACCCATTTCGGCCTCTCAGGCCCTGCCATTCTCAGATGCAGCCAATTTGTCGTGAAAGAGCTGAAAAAACAGCCCCAAGTTCCGATCAGAATTGACTTATATCCGGATATCAATGAAGAAACGCTTTTCCAAAAGATGTTTAAAGAATTGAAGGAAGCACCGAAAAAAGCCATTAAAAACGTGCTGAAACCCTGGATGCAGGAGCGCTACCTCCTATTTCTGCTCGAAAAAAACGGCATCTCTCCGAACGTATCGTTTTCTGAGCTGCCAAGGGACCCTTTCAGACAATTTGTAAAGGACTGCAAGCAGTTTACTGTTCTCGCAAATGGCACACTGTCGCTTGATAAGGCATTTGTCACGGGAGGCGGGGTATCTGTAAAAGAAATCGACCCGAAAAAGATGGCCTCTAAAAAAATGGAGGGGCTTTACTTTTGCGGAGAAATTCTGGATATCCACGGCTACACAGGAGGATACAATATCACCTCCGCCCTAGTAACAGGAAGGCTTGCGGGGCTCAATGCCGGTCGCTTTTCCCGCTCCTGACCAGCCTTTTCAAATTTTTACAAAACGCTGAACATTTGAAAATTCTCCGCATTCATGGTAGGGTGAGACTTGTTTTGTTTCACCTGATTGCGGGGTAATTTTAAGAGAGGAATGATCTGCCAGCGTACGACCATACTAAGCCTGCGAGCAGATATAGGCGTACACAAAAAATTTAGAGGGTGAGAATATTTGAAAAATATATCTAGTGTATTTTGGATTGTGATTGTGATCACAGCTGCTGCTGTATTATGGGGCGTTGTTTCTCCAGACAGCCTGCAAAACGTATCCCAATCCGCACAAGCATTTATCACCAATACGTTTGGTTGGTATTATCTTTTAGTTGTCTCATTGTTTGTCGGGTTCTGTCTCTTTTTGATTTTCAGCCCGATCGGCAAAATTAAACTCGGAAGACCCGATGAGAAACCGGAATTCGGGTTATTATCATGGTTCGCCATGCTGTTCAGCGCAGGCATGGGAATCGGCTTGGTATTCTACGGTGCGGCTGAACCGATCAGCCATTACGCAATTAGCTCTCCATCAGGTGAAACAGAAACCCCCCAAGCCTTTAGAGATGCACTCCGCTATACGTTTTTCCACTGGGGTCTGCACGCTTGGGCCATTTATGCCGTCGTGGCATTATGCATTGCCTATTTCCAATTCCGAAAAGGCGCTCCAGGATTAATCAGCAGCACGCTGTCACCGATTCTAGGCGATAAAGTTAACGGTCCGATCGGCAAATTAATTGACTGTATTGCTGTTTTTGCCACAGTCGTCGGAGTAGCCACAAGCCTTGGTATCGGGGCGACTCAAATTAACGGCGGATTGAGTTACTTATTTGGCATCCCAAATAACTTTCTCGTTCAATTTATTTTGATTGCCATTGTTACTGTGCTTTTCTTGATTTCTGCGTGGAGCGGACTCGGAAAAGGCATTAAGTATTTGAGCAACACCAATATGGTATTAGCTGGACTGTTAATGCTGTTTGTGCTGTTTGTCGGGCCTACCGTACTGATTATGAACTCATTTACAGATTCTATCGGACAGTATATTCAAAACATCGTGCAAATGAGCTTCAGACTGACACCGTACGATCCTGAAAAACGCGAATGGATTAACGGCTGGACGATTTTCTATTGGGCATGGTGGATTTCCTGGTCTCCATTTGTCGGCATTTTCATCGCCCGGGTATCCAGAGGACGGACGATCCGTGAATTTTTGATCGGCGTCTTGGTAACACCATGTATTCTCGCGTTCCTATGGTTCTCTATCTTTGGCGTATCAGCTATGGATCTTCAGCAGAACGGCACATTCAATGTAGCGAAGCTGTCAACGGAAACAATGCTGTTTGGAACACTTGACCATTATCCGCTGGCAATGGTGACATCTATTTTGTCACTGATCCTGATCGCTGTATTCTTTATTACGTCTGCTGACTCTGCAACATTTGTGCTCGGCATGCAGACGACCTACGGCTCATTGAACCCAGCCAATTCAGTAAAATTCAGCTGGGGCATCATTCAATCTGCCATGGCTGCTGTCCTCTTGTATTCCGGCGGTCTTTCCGCTTTGCAAAACACAGCCATTCTGGCAGCGCTGCCGTTTTCTATCGTCATCCTGCTGATGATTGCCGCTCTCTATAAATCGCTCTCAAAAGAACGAAGAGAGATCAAAAGAGCGGAGAAAATCGACAAACCGAGAAGTCCAAGAGTGAAAAAGGCATATTAACAAAAAAGATCTTTCCGCACACGCGGGAAGATCTTTTTTTATTTGCGGTATAGAATAAGGGCGGAAAAACAGTAAAGCTGCTCACCGTCTGGGTCGCATGCCGCCGAAACCGTATATTTGATATCAATCAGCTGCTCCTCCGATATCCCTTTTAAAAATGAATTGATTTCCGTCTGTAAGTCTTTTTCATGTTCTTCATCAAATACTGCCACCTTCAGCATCTTATCCGCTCTCCTTTCTCTATCAATCTATTCCATTTGGAACAGCGTTATGATAGAGAAATGATGATCACCTCATCTCCGGATAAAAAGCTTCCTTTGTATGGTGTTTCTTATGCGGCACACCGTCTTGGTTCTCCACTTTCAACAGTACGGCATAAGCCATTCGCATATGGCAGTAGCTGATCAGGCTGACGCTGAAAAAAGGGACAATGCCGGGCAGGTACGCAAGCAAGAAAAAGAGAGCCACAGTCAGCGCAAGCATCGCAAGCGTATATTGCAAATACGCTACACTGAGCAAGAGCGAAAACTTCACATACAGACGTTTTTTCCAGTCAAAATGGACAAGCAGCGGAAACACATAAAAAAGCATGGATACGAACAAAAAGCCAAATATCATAATGGCGAAGCGCAGAACATGCAGAAGGAAATGGCTCGGATAAATAAAGGCCAAATCGATATAAATGATCAATCCGATGATCGCCAATACAGCGCCAATCAGATTTGAACGAAAAAACTCAGCCTTGTATTCCCGCCAAAACGTTTTTAGCACCGAAACGTTGTCCTGCCCTTGAACCCACTTCCGCATGACAGCGAATAAAGCCGCGGTCGCGGGCATGATGCCAAACACACCGAGACCGAGCAATACAAACAACAGCCACAGCAAGTTTGTATACGCGAATCTCATGATCCATTCGCAAAAGCGCAGCATCCGCCCCAGTGAACGATCATGTTCCATGGCGTCCCCCCCTTTTTGCACTATACATTCTGCATCTGAAAAAGCTCTTTAATCCCAATTGGCCTCTTTTCGGCAACCGAGCGCCACATTCCCTCACCAACCGCGATGGAGTAGGCTCCGGCTTCAGCCCCGGCTAAAATATCATAGCGGCGAAGCGGGTCTTTCCCTAAAAAAAGATCCTCAAGCAAAAGCGGATCGCCTCCGCCATGCCCTCCCTCATTTTTGACCACTTGTATCGTCTGCTTTGATTCAAAAAGCGGATAGTATTCGATTTTCTGCTCAGGAAAAGCAAACGGAATTCTGGAAGGTTCGTGAAATTCATTTGATTCGATCCGCCCTTTTGTGCCGTTGATCGTCAGCCGGTAGCCTTCATACGGGACCGAAAATAAAATCGAATAGCTTAATAGTGCACCGCCATCATATTTGACTGTCGCCACGTACGTATCCTCGATGTCAATTTCTTCGTCAAAAATACACGCGTCAGGCCTGTATGCAGTATATAAGCTGGACTGGTCTCCTGCTTGGAGATGATCATCCTTTACAGAAACTTTGGAGGAACGGGGATGCCACCTAGAATAGTAATGGCATTTTTCTTTGACCCGGCACGTCCCGCAAAAACGCCCGTCTTCTTCCGGCAAGGGGTTCCACTCACTGTCTGGCCCATAGTAATTCAAGGCGCCGTAAGCAAATACCTCCTCCGGATTTTGCCCGAGCCACCAATTGACAAGATCGAAATGATGCGTTGATTTATGGACTGAAAGACCTCCGGAAAGCGGTCGCGACCTGTTCCAGCGTTTAAAATAACTGGCGCCATGATACGTATCAATATACCAATTTAAATCAACGGAAGTGACCCTGCCTATTTTTCCTTCCAGAATCATTTCTTTTATTTTCCGATGAAACGGGCTGTAGCGATAGTTAAACGCGACGGTGACTTTTCCTTCGCTTTTGGCCTCCGCTTCAAGCACCCGATTCGCATCCTGCACTGTCGTCACCATTGGTTTTTCAGTAATCACATCTGTATTCCACTGAAGGCTTTTTACAATATATGTGACATGCGTATCGTCCCTGCCTGCTACAATGACGATATCAGGCTTTGACACGCGCATCATCTCGTCAAAAGCATCTTCGTTAAACTCGGGCACGTGGGCCAGCTCGGGAAATTTCTTCTTGCAAACGGCAAAACGTTTTGGATCGGCATCCAGCAATCCGGTAATCTCATAATGAGTTGAAAACCGCTCCACCAGCGGCTTGATAAACATACTGAGAGCTCTGCTGCTCACTCCGCAAAAGACGATGTTCTTCAATATTCTCACCTCTATCGGGGGTCAGTTAGTTGGGAAATCAGCTGCAGCGCTTCCTCTGTTTTTTCAGCATACACAGGGATAAACGCCGCCATATCGCGATTCAATCGAAAAGAATAGCCGTTCAGCTGTTTTTCCCCTTTTTCGATCTGAACGGCATAGATTGTTTTCTCTCCTGTTTTTTTATTAACCGTTGTATAAGGAGATGTTTTTTCAGGAGACAATCCGTTTAACGGCTGAAAATTTTCCGGATCATCGTAAGCTTGAAACATGTCTTCAGGCACGATGAAAACATCTCCCTCATGGGCGGTAATTTCCGTCAGCAGTTTTTCCTGAAAAGCTGGAAAGATATCGACCTTCCCGGCATTCTGCCCAGCGGCCATTTTTATGTTTTCCTGTACGCCAGCCTTCATATCAGAAAAGAGAATGACATGCATTCCGTCCGGCCTGCTTGAGCATGATGCCAAAAAGAGCACTATGACGATTACCCACAAAGCCGTACGTATCCTTTTTGTCATTTCCCCGCTGACCTAACTAGAGGCTCCAGTTCTGTCATGGCCAAAATAAACGCGCCGGCTCCGTGCAGATCGTTTGTGCTTCTTTCGCGGCTGACATAATAGTCATAGAAGCCGGCTGATGTTCCGACACATATGTCTTTGACGAGAAACGCTCCGTCTTCTGTTGTTTCGGTTTTATACTGAATCAAGCCTTGATACGCTTTTAGTAGTGTTGTTTCGTAAGCTCTGTCTAGATAGCCTTTATTGATTCCTTTCGCAAGTGCGTACATGTACAGGCAGGACCCTGAGCTTTCCAGCCAGTTATCAGACCTGTCTCCCTTATCAACGATCTGATACCATAGCCCTGTCTCCTTGTCTTGATAGCGGCAGATGCTTTCCATCATGTCCTGCAACGTGTTTTTCCACACATGACGGTTTGGATGCTTCTTCGGCAGCTCTTCAATCATGTCAGCAAGTGACATGACGTACCAGCCGATGGAACGTGCCCAAAATTCCGGTGAACAGCCTGTCTCTTCATTGGCCCATGGCATTTTTTTCGCTTCATCCCAGGCGTGATAAAAGAGTCCGGTTTTTGAATCCTTCGTATGCTTTCTCATCAATAACTCCTGCAGCACGACCTGATCAAACAGCTCCGGCTCTTGCTTCAGATTCGCGTATTTCAGTGCGAACGGCCCCCCCATGTATAAGCCGTCAAGCCACATTTGGTAAGGATAACCGTCTTTGTGCCAAAAACCATCCTCAGACGTCCGGTTCAATGTTCCATATAAGCCGCGGAGCCTTTTTGCCGCTTTGACATACCGCTCATCCTTCGTCTGCTCGTATAATGGAAAAAGAATGAGACCCGCTTGAATAGCGTCCAGCTCATCTCTCCTAAATAATAGATTGCCATAATCATCGATTAAGAGATCTGCATAAGCCTTCGCATACTCAAAATACCGCTTTTCCCCGGTTGCTTTCCATAACCGCAATACACCGCATAAGAAAACGCCTTGATGGTAATGCCAGCGGTTTGCAGGCGGCAGCTCCTCGACTGTGTACGTGTTCATAATCGTATTTGCCAATGCCTCCGCGTACGTAAGAGGCGATTTTACAGCGATTGATTGATCCATTGATCCCATCCCTTTCCTAATAAATTCCTTCCTCGCCAAATTTCTTCGCCAAACGATTCGCAAGCATGACCAAAATCAGCCCGACTGCCGCTTTAAATACGCCGACTGCTGTACTGTAGCTGAATTGGCCCTGTTTCAGCCCGGCAGTATAAACGTACGTATCAAAAATTTCCGCTACTTCCCTATTTGTTGCATTTAAAAGCAAATACACATGCTCGAAGCCAAGCTCCAGCGTGTCTCCGATTTTCAAAATCAGCAAAACGACGATAACACTTTTAATGGCGGGCAGCGTAATATGCCACATTTGCCGCAGCCGTCCCGCTCCGTCCATTTTCGCCGCTTCATACAGCTGAGGGTCAACCGCTGTAATGGCCGCCAGATAAATGATCGTCGACCATCCAGCTTCCCTCCAGATAACCTGAAGAATATACAGGGGCCTGAACCATTCTTCGTTCAGCAGAAAATTGATTTTTTCACCGCCAAAAAACACAATCAGTTCATTAATCAAGCCTCCGTCTACCGTTAAAAGCACAAACGACAGCGATACCACAATGACCCAAGACATAAAATGCGGGATATAAATCAGCGTCTGAACAAATTTTTTAAAGAGAGCAATCCGCACTTCGTTCAATAGAAGCGCCAGCAAAATCGGCACCGGAAAAAATATGGCCAGGTTCAACGCAAATAACACGAGCGTGTTTTTTAACAAGAGAAAAAATGTAGGCTCAGTAAACAGCCTGATAAAATGCTTCAGCCCGACCCACTCACTGCCCAAAATGCCGAGGAATGGCTGATAATCCTGAAATGCAATCACAATCCCCCACATCGGGACATACTTAAAAAGCAAAAAATAAATACACCCAGGCAAAATCATCAAGTACAAATATTTTTGCTGGATCAGTTTGCTTAGTAAGCGCTTTCTTTTTTCTTTTTTAAAAATGACTGCATCAACAGCCGGCGCTTGCGCTTCTGCTGTTTTCATTTTTTTCAAGCCTCCTTTCACAGGTTCTTGCATTCACTGTAGCTCAGCAGGCAAAAGTCCGTCTACAATCATATGATCACATCCTGTTTTATCCCTTTATAGTCAATGGTTCAGCGGTTCCACCTGAAAAAAAGACACCGATATTAGAAAATGATTATTGACAATATCTATCAATCTTTGGATTAATTGTATTAAAGTGAAGTGGATTTAGGAAATGGGGGGTTTTATGAAAAGAAGCCAATACAAGTTTTACTACAAGCTGATCACGTTTTTCTGCCTGCTCAGCACCATTCCGGTTATTTTGGTCGGATTGTTTTCGTACGAGCACTCTCAGAAAACGGCTATTTCCAACGTTTCGGAGGAAAAATTCGACACACTCCAGCAGACCCAGCAAAGCATCGAGCATATCTTGAAAACCGTTGATCACTCTTTGACCCACTATGTGAGTTCGCCGCCTCTCCTTCGCACTCTGTCCGAGTCTTTGCACTCTGACCAATTTCAAATCTATAACCAAGTGAACCAAGAGCTCAATTATCTGCAAAGCTTTGATACCGACCTGTCCAACATGACGTTAGTCAGTTATACGAAAAAATGGTACATGAACAATTCCGGTTTGTACCGCTTAAACACAGACACTCTTCATGAAGCAGCCTCAGCATACACGAAACACAAAGCGAGCCGCTCATATTGGACACTTGAGGAAAACAATCATTTGATTTCCACAAAAGAAGGCACATCAGAAAACTGCCGTTACAATATCAATTTAATTAAGCAGCTGCCTTTGAACAGCACAAATACAAAAGGATTAGCCGCCGCAAGCATCCCGAGCTGTTCGCTTGTCAAAAATATGCCTGACTATTCTAACGCCAACAACCTGTTTATCATGGATGAAAAAGGCCGCATCATCCTGCATAACAATATGTCTGACGTCGGAGAATCTCTTCATAACGACGGTTTTGTCCAAAAAATGCTGGCGCAAACCGCTAATAGCGGTCAGTTTGAAACAGTTATTGACCGGATTCATTATAAAGTCACCTATCAAAAATCCGATTATAACACGTGGACTTATTTTTCTCTCGTTTCCCTGCCTGAGCTAAAAAAAGAAGCCAAGTCAATCGGCTGGATCACTTTTACAGTATGCCTTATTTTGTTAACGCTTTCATTATTGTTTTCTTGGCTGGGTTCCCGCCATTTTTACAAGCCGATCAGGGTGCTTTACGAATCATTCGCAAGGCATGGTGCCATACAAGAAAAACAGCCGCCTCAAAATGAATTTGAGTTAATTGAACAGAGCTTTAAGCAGCTGAAGGACAGAAATGATGACCTTGAAGAAACGATGAAGCAGCAAGCCACCCACCTGCAGCAATATTTTATGGTCAGGCTTATGCTCGGAAAACTGACGGATGAGGAGGTTAATAACCGCTTTGAAAGCCTCGGCTTAAAGCAAAATTGGCGGCACCTTGCCCTGCTTGTGCTCCAAATTGACACACTGACTCATACACCTTACGAGAAAAAAGATATGGATCTGCTTTTGTTTGCCGTCAACAGCCTGATTGAGCGCAGCATCCCGACGGACAAACATCTTGCCCCCGCCGTGGTGGACAAACAGCAGGCAACGATTTTGATCAATCAAAGCGGGACAAAGGAGGAATTCATGGCCGAGCTGAATGAGACTGCAAGGATGATTCAGGAAAAAGCGGAAGCTGAGCTGCAGCTGTCTGTCAGCATCGGCATCAGCCAGCCGTTTGATGCGCTGATTAAGGCGAAAACAGCCTACGCTGAAGGTTCGGAGGCGTTGAAATACCGGCTTAAAGCAGAAAACAAATCGATTATCTTTTATGAAGACCTGGACCAGAAAAAAACCTTCAAAACCCATTTTCCCAAGCAGCTTCAGCATGAGCTGTTCGATGCCGTCAAAGCAGGAGACAAGGAGAAAGCGGACAAATGCCTGCACGCGATTTTGCAAGCCATTTTCACCCAGAACACTAACCCGTACCAATTTCAGATCGCCATCGCGCGCTTTTTGAACCATGTGATTGAGCTGATGCATGTGCTCGGGATCGAATTGTTTGAGCTTGAAGAAAACAAAATGCTGTATGACCAGATTTTCGAGCTGAAAACGTTCGAGGATACCGAAAACTGGCTCAAAAATGAGTTTATTGATCCGATGACAGACAAAGTGAACGCCCGCGCGGATGCCCAGTACAAAAATATTTCCGACAACATCATTCATATCATCCACCATGAGTTTGAATCTGAGTTGACACTGGATGAAATCGCACGCAGGCTCCATTACAACCCAAACTATTTAAGCAGCATTTTCAAAAAAGAAATGGGTATTTCATTCAGCGAGTATGTCTCAAGCTACCGACATCATATGGCGAAAAGCTGGCTTGCCGAAACCGACATGGCGGTCAAGGACATTGCGGAAAAACTAAAATATAAAAACTCGCAAAATTTTATCAGGTCATTTAAAAAGCTGGAGGGGATTACACCGGGAAACTATCGCCAGCAAAAAAGAAGCATGTAAAAAACCCAAAACACGCAAGCGGTTTTGGGTTTTTCCAATGTTATTTTGATTGTTTAAACGCTTCTTCGTATTCCTGAATAATTTGTTTTCCTCCGCTTGACTCCCATTTTTCCACTTCTTTATCAAACTGGCTTTCTGTGATGTCGCCAATCATATATTTATAGGTCGCGTCATCAATGATTTTCTTCAGTTCATCCCCCCGTTCCGACTCCGCCGCGGAATACAGGCTTTCAGCAGGATTAGAGACGATGATCTTTTCATTGTCCTCAGTCAGCTCCTCATACGCCGTCCGAAGCGGGTCTCCCGTGTTTTTTAAGTAGGCTTTATCAATGGCTATTAAGGCGGACAGCGGCTGAATATCAGTCTGCCAGTCTTTTACCTGGGTTTCTTTGCGTGTGAACGTTTTGTCCTCTCCTTTGTTGTAGTGCACGCCGTCGATGCCATAAGTCATCAGGCTATAGACGTCTTCTTCGGCAATTCGGTCAAAAAATGCCAAGATCCGTTTAAGCTCAGCTTCCGTTTTCACACTCGTTTTCGGGAAAGCAAACACGCCGTTATGGCCTCCTGATGCCCATACCCGCTCTTTCCCATCTGGGCCTTTTATGCGGTTGATGATCTCAAGCTTCATCGATTTATCAGAAGCATGGTCGCGCAGATTGACGGCATCTACCATATTGCCAATATAAATGCCGGCTTTTCCTTGAGAAAAAAGCTCCTGCTGCTGGGTTTTGCTTGTGACGGGAAAATCCTTATTCATATACCCCTTATCACGCAACTTTTTCATATAATTCATCGTGTCTTTATATTCCTGTGTCATGAAATCAGGGGTGAATTTGCCGCCTGATTCCTTCCAATCTGTCGGCATGCCTTCATACGAGCCAATCGTTTTAAACGCGCCGTAAATCAAGTCATTACGGTCTGCCAGCCCGAACGTATCATCTTTCCCATCCTTGTCCGGGTCATCCTCCGTAAATGCTTTGGCCACTTCATAAAGCTCATCTAGCGTTTCCGGCGTTTTCAAATTCAAATTGTCCAGCCAGTCCTTCCGAATGACGATCCCCTGTCTTGAAAGCGGACGCTCTCTGTATATCCCGTAGAGCTTGCCATCGATGGTTACGTTTTTATTAATGAGTTTGTTCATTTTGTTTAAGTTAGGATAATCCTTGATATAATCGCCGATTTCCCAGAACATTCCTGACCGGAAGGCATTCATGACTGACGAATTTTTAATATCCTGGATGGTCACGATTTGCGGAAGATTGCCGGCTGCAAGCGCCGCATTCAGCCTGTCTTCTTTCACCGCGTCTGGAACCCAGGTGATGTCGAGTTCTGTATTTGTCAGCTTTTCAATTTCTTTAATCGCCCTGTCTTTCGGCGGCTGCTGGTGATACAAAATCGCCATCCAAGACAGCTTTACCTTTGAATCCGAGTCAGCCTTGCCTTCAGCCGCAGACTGGTCAGCCCCTTTACAGCCTGCCAGCACTCCGCCGAGTGCCAGTACAAGCACCATAAAAAGCACCCTCCATTTGTTTCCCATCGTACCCCTCCGTTTCATATTTTTTATCCTTTAACAGATCCCAGTAAAGCTCCTTTTGCAAAATGCTTTTGTATAAACGGATAGACAAGCAGAACCGGGATGGTCGCCACCACTATGACCGCCATTTTAATCGTTTGCTCAGGCGGCGGGCTGCCCGAGCCCATCTCTGACATATCCCCCTGCATGCCGCTTGATACAATGACGATTTGGCGCAGAAGCACCTGAATCGGCCATTTTGCTGAATCATTTAAGTACAAAATCGCTGTCATATACGTGTTCCAATACGTGACCGCATAAAACAATGAAATCGTTGCGATCGCAGGCAAAGACAGCGGCAGCACGATTTTAAAGAAAATGCCCAGGTCATTGCACCCATCGATTTTCGCGGACTCTTCCAGGCTTGCCGGGATATTTTGAAAGAAGTTTTTCAGAATGATCAGGTTAAAAGCATTAATGGCTGTCGGCAAAATGAGCGCCCAGTAAGAATCGAGCAATCCAAGGGATTTGACCACAAGAAAAGTCGGAATCATGCCGCCGCTGAACAGCATTGTAAATACAACGAGAAACATGAGCGGCTGCCGTCCGATTAATTCACGGCGGGATAACCCGTAAGCCATCAGTGAAGATAAAAACATGCTGACTGCAGTGCCTATCACTGTCACAAACACAGAAACAAGCAAACTCTTATAAATAATATCTGTTGAAAAAATGTAGCGATAAGCATCTAGCGAAAAAGTGGTCGGTATTAAAATAAATGTTTTCGACACAACTTCTTCTACTGTGGCGAAGGAAGCTGCGATGACATGAATGAACGGAAGTACGCATATTAAAGCGAACATCAGCAAAAACCCGTAAATCAACATATCAAACAAGCGACTTTTCAGTGAATGTGCGATAGCTCCCACCTCTCTTTTGTAAGCGTTATCATTCTTTCCTAAACAAGCTGCAGCATGTGACGATATCGTGTCTAAAATGTAGCAAATCAGTAATTGCCATGTCTATAATCATTTGAACAGAGCCCCAGGCCGGGCGGGGAATCCCGCGCATGAAAGCCAATGACAAAAGAAAAAGAGCATAATCTTAGAAAATGATTATGCTCCGTTCTCCTCCTCGCTCAGAAGTTCTGCCGTATTGATTTGTGGCGAAAAACCAAGTTCATTGACAGCAGATTCAATGGACCATGGCCGGCCCGGATTATCAGAGACGGCGTAATAAGTGCCGTACCGGATATTGGTTTCAATAGCGGCTTTGAAAATCGACAGCAGATCGGGATGAGAAAGCAGTGTCTTTTTCGTCCGTTCTTTTTCATGCAGCGTATCCATTTCATCTGTGACGACTGTTCCGATTCGAAGGTTGATCACTGAAAGCTTATTTTCCAAATAAAACAAATGGCCGATCTGTTCAGAGGTCAGCTTTAATACACCGTACAAGTTTTTTGACAGCGGATAATCGCTTGTTGTGATTTCCCGTCCTAACAGAGAACGCCCGTCCTTTTCGTATACATCTGTGACATGATTGCTGCTGGCGAACACGAGCTTTTGAATGCCGAGCTCTGCTGCCGCGCGGCACAGATAATAGCTTGCCCTATAGAAAACATCCGTCATTTTTTCAAACTCAGCGATGTCCATGACATCGTATTTGATTTTGACAGCCAGTAAATTTAAGATCACATCGGTATCTTTCGGAATCTTCTTCAAGAGGTCCTCGTAATTTGCGGCGTCAGCCTGAATGAAAGAGGCTGTGCCATCGAAATGGTCTTTATCAAGCACTGTCACTTCATAATCTGAAATAAGCCCTTCAGCAAGCAGTCTCCCTATCACACCATTTCCGCCGGCAATCAGCACTTTTTTCACTGTGTTCACTCCCCTTTTTTATAGATTGCCCATTTTCGGCGGGGCTGACACTTTTTTTGGCACTCACATGCTTTGGTTTATTCAAAAATCACCCGCAGCTCTTCAAGCGCCCGAAATCCAAAAAGCGGCCGATATCGCCATTCAGAATCTGCGAGCTTCAGGCTGGGCATTCGCTGCAGAAGGGTGTTAATCGCAATTTGCGCTTCTAACCGTGCCAGCGAGGACCCTAAGCAAACATGATGGCCATGCCCGAATGACAGATACGGATTAGGGCTTCTCGTAATATCGAAGACATCCGGGTGTGTGAATATGCTTGGATCTCGATTAGCCGCCCCTAACAAAAGATAGACTTGTTCTCCTTGACGGATTGTCACCCCGCTGATGTCAATATCCTCTGCCGCAACTCTGGCTGTCATTTGCGTGGGGCTTTCATATCGCAGAGATTCCTCGACTGCTGTACCAATAAGATCTGGATTTTCTCTCAGTTTCAAAAGCTGTTCTGGGTGCTGCAGCAGACAAAGGACTGAATTGCTGATGAGATTGACCGTTGTCTCATGTCCGGCGATCGCCAGCAATATGCACGTAGATGCTGCTTCCTCTTCCGTCAGCTTATCCTTTTCTTCCCCCTTCAAGAGCATGCTGATCATATCCTGTTGAGGGTGGTGTTTTCGCTTTTGAATCAGCTCTCTGAAATATGCCATAGCCTGTACAGCAATATGATTGCCCTCTGTTAATCCCTTTCTTGACCGGGTAAAATCAATCGTTTGAATGAGACTCGCAGCCCATTCCTTTAATTGCTCCCGATCTTCCTCCGGCACACCTATAATGTTAGCGATGACGAAGCTTGCTAACGGAAAAGCAAAGTCCGAAATGACCTCCATCTTTTTTTCACCTTGCACCTGATCGAGCAACTGGTGAACAGCTTCAATGATGTACGGCCGATAACACTCTGTTGTTCGCGGCGTAAACGCTCCGCTGGCAAGCGTCCGCAATCGTCTATGATCAGGCTGATTCTGAAACAGCATCATTTGATTTTGCACATGTGTAAGGTCCTGATATTTGGTTGATCTTTCAGGCAGCGGTGTGCGGACTTTGAATCTCGCATCTTTCAAAATAGCTGCCGTTTCTTCATATCCCGTGACATACCAGCCCGGATATTTAAAGAAACTCCCTTTATATATGGGATGAACAGCTCGCAATGTGTCGTAAAAAGGATATGGATTTTTCAAAAACTCAGAGGATGCATGTAAAGATGCAATTGTCATGTGATCTTCTCCTTTCTGTTCAAAAATAAAAGCAATCGACATCACCGATTGCTTTTATTGATTCTTCAGCTTTTCGCGCTTAAACTGGCCTTCATTTCTTCGACTGATTCAACTTCAAAGCCTAAATCACTCAGCATTTTATGATCCTCCGTCTCCTCTTGCCCGGCAGTTGTTAAGTAGTCTCCGACAAAAATGGAGTTTGCGGCGTAAAGCCCTAATGGCTGCAATGAGCGGAGGTTGACCTCTCTCCCTCCGGAAATGCGAATTTCTTTTGATGGATTGATAAAACGGAACAGCGCCAGCACTTTTAAACAATACAGCGGGTTTAATTCGTTGACGCCTTCTAATGGCGTGCCATCAATCGCATGCAAAAAATTCACCGGAATGGAATCCGCGTCAAGAGCCTTTAAGCTTTTGGCGATGTCAATGACATCCTGTTTTGTCTCCTTCATTCCGATAATGGCGCCTGAACACGGAGACAGTCCCGATTCTTTGGCGATTTCAACCGTATTGACTCTGTCATCGTATGTATGTGAGGTCGTGATGTTTGAATGGTTTCTCTGCGAAGTATTCAAATTATGATTATAACGGTCTACTCCTGCATCTTTGAGCCGCTTCGCCTGCTCTGGCTTTAACAGTCCGAGGCACGCACAAACCTTCAATCCATACGCCTCTTTAATTTCCTGTACCGCATCTACGACCTGATCTACTTCTCTGTTGGACGGCCCTCTGCCGCTTGCCACGATACAATATGTGCCGATATTCAGATCGTGCGCCCGCTTTGCGCCTTCAAGCAGCGTTTCCTTATTCACCATCCGGTAAGACTCAATTGGCGCTTTCGAAATGGCAGACTGTGAACAATAGCCGCAGTTCTCCGGGCAGAGCCCTGATTTCGCATTCATAATCATATTGAGCTTTACTTTTTTTCCGTAAAAGTGTTTTCTGATGTGAAAAGCCCCGTGCATTAATAGCAAAATATCTTCATCCGGACAATTTAATATTGAAAGCGCCTCTTCGTCTGTCACTTCTGCTCCAGCCAGCACCCGGTCTGCGAGTTCCATCCATTGATTCATTCTCATACCCCCACTTGATTCATCAGTAATGATAGATTGATATGGTCTTTTACCATATGTAGAACCGTTTCTTTCGTCACGTTGGCAAGCTTTGGCGTAATCCCTAAAACCGGCACACCGCATAAGCGTTCAATCATCTCAGGATTGGTTTTTTCATCTTGATCGGGAGAATCACTGATTCCATTGATGATAATTCCGGCGATTGGAAGTCCCATGCTTTCTGCATATTTGACAGTTAAAAAGGTATGATTAATGGTTCCAAGGTTTGGACGCGCCACAATAATCATGGGAAGCTGTAACGCTTTTATGACATGACTGACCAAATAATCCTCTCCCAAGGGCACAGAAATACCGCCCGCACCTTCTACGATGAAGCATTCATGTTTTTCTTTAATCCGCTCCCAATGGCTTAAAACCTCTTCCATGGTGACAGTCTTTCCCTCGAGTTTCCCTGCAACGTATGGTGCAAGGGGCGCTTTGAAGGCAAAAGGCGTAATGTCTTCATGAGAGAGGACGGTCTGCGACATGTCTTTCAGCAGACTTGTATCACTATCTGGATGATGGCGCGATATACCGCTTAGAAATGGTTTATACACCCCAACATCTTTGTTATGTTCTCGCAATAATGCGGCGATTCCGCTGGATATAACCGTTTTCCCCACTTCTGTATCTGTTCCTGTCACAAAAAAACCCCTCAAATGATGTGCAGCTCCTTTCCGATTGAATGAAATGTTTGCAGCAAATGATCAATATCACCCGTACTGTGATCCGACGTGATTGTGATTCGAATCCGGCTTTCACCTGGCGCAACGGTCGGCGGCCGAATGGCAGGAGCATAAATTCCCTTGCCCTGCAGCTTTTCAGAAAATATGACCGTTTTATGGGCATCGCCGATGACCACGGGAATAATCGGCGTGTGATCTCCTTTCACGGCATAACCCATATTCTTCAGACTGGTTCTGATCATGCTGATATAAGAAAATAAAAGCTGCCGTTTTTCCCTGCTGGCTTCAATCATGTTGAAAGCCTCGTGTGCAGCCGCACAGCTGGCTGGCGGAATAGCGGTTTGAAAGATAAATGTTCTGGCATGGTTCAGCAAAAAGTCGATGGAGACCGCTGATCCTGCCGCAAAACCTCCTTCCGCGCCAACAGCCTTGCTTAAGGTGCCGATCACAATGTCGGGACAAACACCAAAATATTCACTCGTTCCTCGCCCTGAATCACCCAAAACTCCTGTTGCGTGGGCATCATCAACGACCACGAAGGCATGATAGCGTTTCGCAAGCGAGATGATCTGGTCAAGAGGAGCAATCGTGCCATCCATGCTGAATACTCCGTCTGTTACGATAAAACGGCGCTGATAACGCTGCGTTTCATTCAGCTTGTTTTCAAGATCATTCATATCAATATGCCGATAAACAACTGTATCAGCCTTAGAAAGTCGGCAGCCATCGATCAGACTTGCATGATTGAGCTGGTCACTTAAAATGACATCTTCCTTTTCTGGCAAAGATGAAAGGACACCGACATTGGCCAAATAACCGCTCGAAAACAATAGCGCCGCTTCTGTCCGTTTAAAGCAGGCAATCTTCTTTTCTAGCTTTTCATGCCAGATCGAATTGCCTGTCGTTAAACGTGAGCCGCTGCTTCCTGTCCCAAATTGCTGCAATGCTGTTTGGGCTGCATCGATCAAACGTCTATCGCTTGCAAGTCCTAAATAATTGTTTGAGGACCAGACCGTTTGATTCTTGCCATCAATGTTCCTCTCCGGAACCGGAGCTCCATCCATTGACCGCAGGTTACGATGTACGCCGGCTTCCTTCATTCTGTCTAACCGTTCGTTCAGCCATGAATCAATCTTCAAGGCTCGTAACCTCATGGATCGCTTGTTTCATAATGGCAACCATTTCCTCGAGCTCCTCAGCTGTACTGGCGAGAGGAGGCAGAAATGCAATCACGTCCCCAAGCGGCCTTGTCAGCATTCCCAGCTCTCGCATTTTTAAGGAAACTTTGTATCCAACCCGCCGATCAGCCGGATAAGGCTCTTTGGTATCCTTCGACTGAACAAGCTCTGCACCGCACATAAAGCCAAGCTGCCGAATATCCCCCACGTGAGGAAGAGCAAGCAGATCTTGAAGAAGGAAATGGAGCTTTTCACTTTTTTTCGCTACTTGTTCCACAATGTTTTCAGATTCAAATAATGCCAGATTTTCAAGCGCAACTGCACATCCAAGCTGATTGCCTGTATAGGAATGGCCATGGAAAAAGGTTTTTAGGTTTTCATAATCATCATAAAATGCCTTATAGATGTCTTCCGTGGCAAATGTAACGGCAATTGGCAAATAGCCTCCTGTAATGCCTTTACCTGCAGCCATCAGATCAGGCTGGACATTCTCGTGCTCGCACGCAAACATTTTTCCTGTACGGCCAAAGCCTGTAGCAACTTCATCAACAATCATTAAGACATCGTATGTTGTACACAGCTCTCGCACCCCTGCCAAATATCCTTCCGGCATCACGATCATACCGGAAGCCCCTTGTACCATTGATTCAATGGAAAGCGCGGCAATTTCCTCGTGATGTTCCTTAAGCAGCTGTTCGAGCTCTTTCAGGCACTGATCACGGCACTCATCAGGATCACCGCTTTCAGAGCGATACACATAAGGAATCGGAGCCTTGTAACTCTCAAACATCAACGGGCCGTATACGTGGTGGAACAGTTCAATTGAACCGACACTGACGGCGCCAATCGTATCACCGTGATACCCGTTTTTCATGGCGATAAATTTTTGTTTTTGGGGCTTCCCGATGTTCTTCCAATACTGAAACGCCATTTTTAAGGCTATTTCCATCGCTTCTGCACCGCTGTCTGAATAAAAGACCCGCGTAAGCTTTTTTGGGCTGATGTTGATTAATGTTTCAGCAAGCTGGGTTGCAGGAACGTTGGTCATGCCTAATAACGTGGAGTGCGCGATTTTTCCGAGCTGCTTTTTTATGGCGTCATCTAATTCCTTTTTACGATGCCCGTGGACATTTAGCCAAACTGAAGAAAAACCGTCATAGTATTCCTTGCCGTTTATGTCTTTGACTTTGATTCCCTTGCCGCTTTCGATAATTAAGGGGTTTTCATCATAATCTTTCATTTGGGTAAATGGCAGCCAGAGATGTTTTTTACTTTTTTCTATCAAATCATGAGTCATAATTTTCCTCCCACTCTATTAAAATAGGCTGCTTCTCCAGATCATGTATGTACGTGGTTACATCTTTGGAGCCATCAATAAAGAAGACTCGGCAGCCCGCTTCAGTCCCATATTCTTTCATTGCTGTAATACGCTGATAGCCCAGTTTTTTACCCGCAACATAGCCTGTTATGTAATCTGGATCATCTGACCAGCATAATTCTGCAATGGCTGCCGGGTGCCAGCTTACCTTTGAAGCAAGCGCAAGGGCCTCTTTTATTCTTGAATGTGCCGGCACGTGACTGTAAAGCGCCCATTTTTCAAAATTAACGTCCGGCCAGTCCATCCTGGAGACCCGCACGCCTTTTTCTTTTGTTTGATCCATTCGCCTGCCTGTGTGAATATCAAACAGCACCGCTCCCCTGACATCCGACCATTCAGGGATTTGTTCATATGCTTTGTCAATCACGTCTCGTGAAACGCCTGCTTTTTCCAATAACAACCGCGCAAGCTTTTGTCCTTCTTCCGGGGAGCTCACTTCATTCGTATGGACAGGCAATGGCTGAATGGTTTTTATCGGTTCATGAACCTCTTCAAATTGAATTTGCATAAAATCAGGTTTTCCTCTTGAATGGGATAACCCTTTTTCCAATAAGGCATTGACTGTACGCTTCATCTCATGGAAAGGAATAAGCCGTTCTCCGCCGGATATATGCTTTCCGCCGTCTTCATGAGATCCATTCACAGAAGCTCTCATTCTGACACTATAAAATGTTTCTTCTTGCATGTTTCCTCGCCCTTTCACTGATAACTGAAGAACGTATATCACATCCTATTCTAAATGTTAACCATTTATAAATTAAAGTTAACAATTAGAATATTATTATTCACATACGATTCTGTCAATATAGGAATTGTAGGGCCTGTCCCTGAAACGAGCAAAAAAGACCGTTTTACAGTAAAACGGTCCTAGCCTTAGATGTCTATTCCTCTGCGTTTTTTTTGATTTCGATACTTGATGAACAGGCCGATTCCATTGACCATCATCAGCCCAAAAATCGTATTGCCTAACGGTGCCCAACCATTCTCACCTGTGAATAATAAGGACAGGGCCACCTTCCCAACAAGTGTCACATTCAATAGGATTAAACCAAATACAAGTGACCGCTTCCAGAAAGCAGCCAAAATAAAACCGGGAAAAACCAGCATGAAAGCAATTGTTAAAACAGCCGAGACCGGACTGCTTAAAAGCATTTGCTCGAATTCCAGCACTTTTTTCATTTGCAGATCAATCTTCTTAGGTTCCGGAAACCAGACCATACTGCTCATCATCAATACAAAAGTGACGAGGACACCTTTCCAGCTGCGCTTATACGCAGCATAAACCAATACTAATAAAAAAAGGGGACGAATATACCAGCTGAATGGATTGAGATGCCGCCAGAAAGCCCAATCCATTATGTCTAGTCATTCCATTGGTTCCACTTCCCTCGCTTCAATTCTGCGCCTTTCCGCCTGTTTCCTGTAACAGTCACAGCCATGTTTGCAAAAAACGGACTGCTTTATGCCTCATGACTGATGTTTCGAAATGTCCTGAAGCAGAACGGACCACCCGGTAGCAATCAGAAGCTCCCTGTCCAGCATAGACATCTGCCAGTTCTTTTTCGATTTTGTCCACGCCCTCGGCCGGCGTTAACCGATCGTGTATTCCAACAAGACTAAGGTGCGGGCGCGGCGCGATCAGGCTTTGGATCTCCGATGCGGAAAAATGCTTTGCAAGAGATGGGACGTAATAATAAAAGCCGTGCCTGTCAAGATTCTGTGTTTTGATCAGCACGTGATGATCTACCTGGCTGCACAAATCAACACACACCTTAATCCGGTCATCGAGCGCCGCTGTCCACCACGCCATCAACCCTCCCATAGACATGCCGATGGTACCGATCCTGTCAGACTGAATATCAGAGCGTGACTGCATATAATCTAACGCTCTTAAACTGTCATAAATCATCATCCCCCACATCACTTTTCCGGTCAGAAGCATTTCTTTAAAAATCTCGCTTTCCGCTTTTCCCCGCCGATCTCCAAATCCCCAATGATCAATCGCAAGCACGCCGTATCCGAGAGAAGTAAGCTCATCAGAAAAAGAAGGCGGTTTCAAATAATCCGCTCCCTCTATCAGTTCACTTTTCCCCCTGTCATACCGGCCCCCATGCGTATGCTGAAACAATACGGCTGGGCAAGCTCCTTCTGTTATCCTCGGCTTCACAAAATAAGCGGGCACCTTTTCAAGTCCATTTAAATCGAGCAGGAGCGTTTCAACGATATTTTCTCCTCTTTCTTCAATACGTAATGTCTCAACACTTATTGGCCTCCGGTCAGGCAAATCACCAAGCAATCGAAACAGTTGCTTTCTTCTATCAGCTCTCATCCCATCACCCTTCCTTATTCGCTTACTTCACATTTACGAGACAGATCCGGGTTCCCCTTTATTTTTCCAAAACAAATCACATCTTTTACTAAATATTTAGTAAACATAACGAAATATTCCGAAAATAATCATTGTAACCGCTTACTTTTATATGATAGTATCAATTTATCAAAAACAGGTGAGTTAATATTTTACTAAATAGATGAGAGGGATTTCCATGGTTCGTATTAAAGATATCGCTTTGAAAGCTAATGTTTCCAGTGCAACTGTTTCCAGAATTTTAAATGAAGATGAGTCGCTTTCTGTTGCGGGCGAAACGAGACAAAGAGTCATCAATATCGCTGAAGAGCTTGGTTATCAAACCGTTGCCAAACGCCGGAAAGCCCGCGGGCAAAAACCGCGGGCCCAGCCGCTGATCGGCGTGCTGAGCTGTCTGTCCCCTGATCAGGAAAGGCAGGACCCTTATTTTTCTTCCATTCGCAAAGGCATTGAAAAGGAATGCTTTGAACAGGAAATTTTTATTACAAACTCGATTCATCTCGGCTCCTTTCAGGAACATATCTTTCGGGAATTGAATGGTGTCATTGTCATCGGCCGTGTTCATGATGAAGCGGTTAAGCATATTAGCGGAAAGCTGGAGCATGCCGTATTCATCAATCATTCTCCTGATCCGCAAGCATACGATTCGATTAGCATCGATTTTGAATCGGCTTCACGCCAGGCGATTGATCATCTTTTCGACTTAGGCTACAAACGGTTAGGCTACATTGGCGGACAGGAAAAAGAGCATACGCTGAAGGACGGCCAAAGCATTCGCAGAACCATTGAAGACAAACGCCTCACCGCTTTTTTGGAGTCAGCCGCCCCCCAGCCTGAGCATGTGCTGATTGGAGAATACAGCATGCGTGAGGGCTATCGCCTGATGAAAAAAGCAATCGCTCAAGGCCATCTGCCTGAAGCATTCTTTATTGCCAGCGATTCCATGGCGATCGGTGCATTAAAAGCGCTCCAGGAAGCCGGGCTGCAAGTGCCGCGGGATACTGCAATCGTAAGCTTTAACGGGATTGAGGAAGCTGAATTTGCCAGCACGCCTTTAACGACGGTGAAGGTATACACAGAGGAAATGGGCCGGACAGGCGTAAAACTGCTGCTTGACCGTCTTAAGGGACGAACCCTTCCCCACCATGTCACCCTGCCCACAACATTAATCGTAAGACAAAGCTGCGGATGTACAGCTAAGGAGGTGACATAAGCAAATATTCATCACGATGATAAGGAGGAAAAGATGAAACACACTTTTGTTTTATTTCTCTCTCTTATTCTGCTTATTCTGCCCGGATGCTCAGCAGAGAAAAGCTCAGAAGATACCGCAAAAAAGACGTTAACCATTTATTCCACAATGTCAACCGACAGTGAAAGAGATACGTTCAGAAAACTGGCGGCAGCATTCGAAAAGGAACACAGTGACATTCATGTCAGCCTTCATTTCCCAGGCAATGACTATGAAAATATGATGCGTGTCAGAATGGCGGCCAATGATTTGCCTGATTTATTCGATACACATGGCTGGGGGAAAATCAGGTACGGAGAATATACAGCGGATCTCCGGAAGATGGAATGGACTCAAGATCTCGATCCCAATTTAAACAGCATCCTCAAAAATAAAAGCGGAAAGGTGTATGCCTATCCGATCAATCAGGCAAAAGACGGCCTGGCGTATAACCGTAATATTTTAGACCGTTATGGCATTGCCCCGCCGGAAACCATGGATGACTTTATCAAAGCGCTGAGAACGATTAAAGAAAAGAGCAAGGGAAAGATTGTGCCCTTCTGGTTTGCCGGCTATGACAAAAGCTCATTCGCTCAATATTACGACCAATTCGCTACACCTCTTCTCATCACAGATCCTGCCCATAATGAAAAAAAACAGCTCATCAACGGCACTTTTCAATGGAGTAAATTCACTTATTTATCAGAAACCCTCAAACAAATGCAGAAGGAAAAATTGATGAATATCGACGCCGTCACGGCAAAAAAATCACAGCTTATTGAATTAATGGCCCAAAACAAAATCGCCTTTACAATGCAAGGCGGCACACTCGGCCAAGACGTTGCCCAGATCAATCCGAACGTCAAGGTCGGCATTATCCCGACACCTGCCATACATCCCGGTGATGACCCAATATGGATTGGCGGTGAACGCTACACGCTTGCAGCATGGAAAGATTCGCCTCACTTAGAAGAGGCAAAAGAATTTATCGCATTTATGGCCCGCTCGGCCAATGCCAAACAAATGGCTGAGGCCACATCGCTTCCTTCAGGGCTGACCAATGTGAAGGCTGATATTTTCTACGCAAATGATTATGAGCATTATCAAAATGTCAAAGTTGAGCCTTACTTCGACCGTTTATACTTGCCAAACGGAATGTGGGATGTCCTGGGCACGGTCGGACAGGAGCTTACGGCTGACATTTTGGCGCCTCAAGACATTTCGAAGAAGCTGGGAAGAGAATATAAACGACTCCGGGAGCAATCGGAAACACAGGGGGCTGAAAACAATGAGTGAGATCGCAAGGGACGTTCATGTGAAACAGGTTAAGCCAAAAAAGCAGTCCTCACTTTGGTGGATGTACATTCCTGCTTTGCTTTCCGTTCTGGTCTTTATGATTTACCCGTTTGTGAAAGGCACATTAATTACCTTTACAAACTGGAACGGCTTTTCACAAGTCTACCAATGGGTAGGATTCGCGCAATATGAAAGGCTGTTTTCTGACCCTGACACGTGGCACATCTTAAAAAACACCCTGCTTTATGGGCTTGGCAGCACTTTTTTTCAAAATGTGGTCGGGCTTCTGTACGCTCTCCTCTTGAATCAAAGCATTAAAACGAAAGCGCTAACAAGAACAATTGTCTATTTGCCGGTGATGATCAGCCCGCTCATTATGGGTTACATTTGGTACTTTTTCTTCTCCTATGACGGAGGCGCGCTCAACGATTTGCTCGGTGTCTTCGGCATCAGCCCTATTAATGCGCTCGCCAGCCCATCGCTCAATCCATGGATTATTGTCATGATTAACACCTATCAATATGTCGGGATCGCTATGGTTGTCTACTTAGCCGGGCTGCAAAGCATTCCGAAAGATTACTATGAAGCAGCACAAATGGATGGCGCGAAAAAAGGCCAGCAGTTTTTCACCATCACGCTGCCGCTGTTAATGCCCTCCATTACCATTAATATGGTCATTAACATTATCGGAGGCTTAAAGCTGTTTGACGTCATCATTGCGCTCACCGCGGGCGGTCCCGGAAATGCATCACAATCCATGTCCACGTTTATGTATGATTTGTATTTCAAGCGACAGGATGCCGGCTATGCTGCAACACAAGGCATATTTATGGCATTTGTCATTTTGATCATCAGCTTTTGCGCGCTTGCGTACTTTAAAAGAAAGGAGGCGGAAATGTCATGAGAGCCGCCCGTTCAAAAAACACGCGGATCATTACGCTTCTTGCCGCCATTGTAGCCTGTGCGCATTTTATTCCCTTTTATATTCTGCTGACTACTTCATTGAAAGCAAAAGGAGACTACAGTTCGAAATGGATATTTCCAGCCGACATCTCCTTTCACAATTTTTCAGAGGCGTGGGAGCGTGCTTCGCTAGGAAACTCTTTTATGAACACCATGATCATCACAGGTTTTTCTGCCTTGTTATTAATTATATTCGGCTCACTTGCCGCCTACCCGCTTGCCCGGCGGGAAACAAAACTGAATAAAGCCGTTTTTGCCTTGCTGATTTCCATTATGATCATCCCTCCGTTAACATCCATGGTCCCTTTGTACCGAATGGTCGTGGACGCCGGAATGGTCAATACACACGCCATCGCCATTTTGATCAATACAGCGGCTTACATGCCGTTAACCGTATTCTTGTATTCGGGCTTTATCCGATCGACCATTCCAAAAGAGCTTGAAGAAGCCGCAAGAATTGACGGCGCAGGGATGCTGAAAATCTTTTTTACGATTGTGTTTCCTCTGCTGAAGCCGATCACTGCAACCATCTGTATTATTTCTTGTGTTTTTATATGGAACGACTATCAATTTGCCATTTTCTTTTTACAAGATCAAAAGGTTCAGACATTAACAGTAGCCATGGCAGGTTTTTTCGGAGAAAACGCCAACAACCTGCATTTAGTTGCCGCAGCGGCGCTTATGGCAATGCTGCCAATGGTTGTTCTGTTTTTGGCGCTGCAAAAATACTTTATTGCCGGCCTGTCTTCCGGAGCGGTAAAGGGTTAACACTAAAGGAGGAAGCATTATGAAAAAGATTACATTTATCGGCGCAGGAAGCACGATTTTCGCCAAAAATGTGTTGGGAGACTGCCTGTTAACAGAGGCACTGAACGGATTTGAGTTCGCGCTTTACGACATTGATCCCAAACGCCTGCAGGAATCCCAGCTCATGCTCGAAAATCTAAGAGACCGCTATAACCCGAGTGTGGCGATCAACAGCTATGATGACAGAAAACTTGCCTTGCAAAACGCAGGCTATGTCATCAATGCGATTCAGGTTGGAGGTTACAAACCAAGCACAGTCATTGATTTCGAGATTCCTAAACGGTATGGGCTGCGCCAGACGATCGCCGATACAGTCGGCATCGGCGGGATCTTCAGATCACTCAGAACCATCCCGGTCTTATTTGATATCGCTAAAGATATGGAAGAAATGTGCCCGGATGCGTGGTTTTTAAACTATACAAATCCTATGGCTTCTCTTACAGGCGCCATGCTCCGCTATACCAATATCAAAACAATCGGGCTCTGCCACAGTGTTCAAGTATGCACAAAGGATTTATGTAAAGCTCTCGGAATGGAGCATGACGGAATTGAGGAACGCATTGCGGGCATCAATCATATGGCTTGGCTTTTGGAAGTCAAAAAAGACGGCGCGGATTTGTATCCAGAAATCAAAAGGAGAGCGAAAGAAAAACAAAAAACAAAGCATCATGATATGGTGCGATTTGAATTAATGGATAAGTTTGGCTATTATGTCACGGAATCATCCGAACACAACGCAGAGTATCACCCGTACTTTATTAAACGGAATTACCCTGAACTGCTCAGCGAGCTGCAAATCCCGCTCGACGAATATCCGAGAAGGTGCGTCAAGCAGATTGAAAATTGGGAGAAAATGCGGGATGACATTGTCAACAATAAAAACCTTACGCACGAACGCTCCAAGGAATATGGTTCTAGAATTATAGAAGCAATGGAAACAAACGAGCCATTCACCTTCGGAGGAAACGTCTTAAACACAGGACTGATCACCAACCTTCCTTCAAAAGCGGTTGTGGAAGTGACATGCGTCGCCGACAGAAAAAAAATTACACCGTGCTTCGCCGGAGAACTGCCTGAGCAGCTTGCAGCCTTAAACCGGACGAATATTAATACACAGCTGATGACAATCGAAGCGGCTGTCACACGGAAAAAAGAAGCGGTTTACCAAGCTGCAATGCTTGATCCGCATACAAGTGCGGAGCTTTCCATGAAGGACATCATTTCCATGTGTGACGATTTATTTGCAGCACATGGCGATTGGCTTCCGGAATACAAATAAAAACTAGGGGATCGCTCTCCCCTAGTTTTTTGGTTTTGTTTCGCCTTCCCAGGCCATCATGCCGCCTTCAACATTGACTGTTTTAAAGCCTTGCTCATCCAGGTACTTGCAGACGTTCATGCTGCGCATTCCTGAGCGGCAGATAAATACGTATTCTTTGTCTTTATCAAGGGTGTCCATTTTTTCAGGAATATCCCCCATGCGAATATGAACGGCTTGCGGAATCATGCCTTCCGCTACCTCTTCATCTTCTCTGACATCAATTAAATATAATTCTTCGTCCGCCTCAATTTTTTCTTTCAAAGCGGCTGTGCTGATTTCTTTTATTTCCAAAGAAAACACTCCTATTCACAGTGATCATGTTCAGTATATCAAAGTCAGCTGAACGATTGCTATTCTGAGACTGATGAAAAAAATCCCCTTTTGGCAAAGGGGATTTTTTCTAGGCTTAGTTTGCCACAATATTGACAAGCTTGCCAGGCACCGCGATGATTTTCCGAATCGTTTTGCCTTCAAGCTGCTCTTTGACCTTTTCATCAGCTTGAGCAAGCTGTTCCAGCTGTTCTCTCGTTGCATCGGCAGGAACCTGTAATTTCGCTTTTACTTTTCCGTTCAGCTGAACAACGATTTCAACTTCATCATCCACAAGTTTTGTTTCATCATATACAGGCCAAGCTTCGTAGGCAATTGTGCCGGAATGGCCAAGCTTCTCCCAAAGCTCTTCCGCTAAGTGTGGCGCGACAGGAGAAAGAAGCTTCACGAAGCCTTCCATATATTCTTTCGGCAGTTCTGTTGCTTTATAAGCTTCATTAATAAAGACCATCAGCTGAGAAATACCCGTGTTGAAACGAAGGCCTTCATAATGGTCTGTGACTTTCATGACTGTTTCATGATACACGCGCTCCAATGTTTCACCAGCGCCTTCAACGATTTTGCCATTAAGCTCACCGCTGTCTTCAACGAATAGGCGCCATACACGGTCAAGGAAACGGCGCGCACCGTCTAATCCTGATTCAGACCAGGCGATTGAAGCATCAAGAGGTCCCATGAACATTTCGTACAATCTCAGTGTATCAGCACCGTGAGAGGCCACGATTTCGTCAGGATTGACAACGTTCCCTTTAGATTTACTCATTTTTTCGTTGTTTTCGCCGAGAATCATTCCTTGGTTGTACAGCTTTTGGAACGGTTCTTTCGTCGGCACTACGCCGATATCATAAAGGAACTTATGCCAGAAACGGGCATACAGAAGGTGAAGCACGGCATGTTCCGCACCGCCGATATACATATCGACCGGAAGCCATTTTTCCAATTTTTCTGGTGATGCCAGCTGATCCGGATTGTGCGGATCAATATAGCGCAAGAAATACCAGCAGCTTCCCGCCCATTGCGGCATTGTATTCGTTTCTCTTCTTCCTTTTTTCCCTGTCTCAGGGTCTGTGACTTCCACCCACTCTTTAATGATCGCAAGCGGTGATTCGCCCGTTCCGCTCGGTTTGATTTCATCCGTTTTCGGCAAAATCAGCGGCAGCTCCTCTTCCGGGACAGCTGTTGACGTTCCGTCTTCCCAGTGAATGACCGGAATCGGCTCGCCCCAATAACGCTGGCGGCTGAAGAGCCAGTCACGAAGGCGGTACGTCACTTTCTTCTCGCCGTTTTTCGTTTCTTCCAGCCAAGCGATCACTTTCTCAATCGCTTCCTGTTTGTTAAGGCCGTTCAGGAAATCAGAGTTCACATGCTCGCCGTCGCCAGTGTAGGCTGCTTCCTCAACGTTTCCGCCTTTTACGACTTCCTTCACCGGAAGGCCGAATGTTTTGGCGAATTCAAAATCACGCTCATCGTGGCCAGGAACAGCCATGACAGCACCTGTTCCGTATGATGCAAGCACATAATCAGCAATCCAAATCGGCAGTTTTTCTCCGTTTACAGGATTGATCGCATACGCTCCTGTGAATACGCCTGTCTTTGTTTTTGCAAGATCCGTACGCTCAAGGTCACTCTTTGATTGAATTTCTTTGATATAAGCTTCAACAGCTTCTTTTTGCTCAGCCGTTGTGATGTTTTCCACCAATGCGTGTTCCGGAGCAAGGACAGTGTATGTAGCGCCAAACAGCGTATCTGGTCTTGTTGTAAACACCGTAAAGGATTCATCATGTCCATCTATAGCAAAATGAACGTGAGCGCCTTCCGAACGGCCGATCCAGTTGCGCTGCATATCTTTAATGCTTTCCGGCCAATCAAGCTCTTCCAAGTCTTCAAGGAGCCTGTCCGCATAGGCTGTGATTTTCAGCATCCACTGCTTCATTGGGCGTCTCTCTACCGGATGGCCGCCGCGTTCGCTCTTGCCGTCAATGACTTCTTCGTTGGCAAGAACCGTACCGAGTGCAGGGCACCAGTTTACAGGCACTTCGTCAACGTAAGCAAGGCCTTTTTCATAAAGCTTTAAGAAAATCCATTGCGTCCATTTGTAATATTCAGGGTCAGTCGTATTGATTTCACGATCCCAATCATATGAGAAGCCAAGCGCTTGAATTTGGCGGCGGAAATTATCAATATTCTGCTTCGTAAACACAGCGGGGTCGTTCCCTGTGTCAAGCGCGTATTGTTCAGCCGGCAGGCCGAATGCGTCCCAGCCCATTGGATGAAGGACATCATAGCCCTGCATGCGCTTCATGCGGGACAGAATATCCGTTGCAGTGTATCCTTCAGGATGGCCGACGTGCAACCCAGCTCCAGACGGATAAGGGAACATGTCCAGCGCATAAAATTTTTGTTTTTCATTATTATCAAGAGTGGCAAATGTTTTGTTTTCAAGCCAATATGTTTGCCATTTCTTTTCTATCTCTTTGTGCTGAAAACTCAAAGTAAAAACCTCCTTCTGATTGAATACGGCGTGTATGGTTCAAGTATTGACGGGAAGGAGAGGATTATATTCAGAATATTCCCAAACTAAAAAAAACTCCCTCATCCCTAAAAGGGACGAGAGACTTTCGTTTTCCCGCGGTACCACCCTCGTTAGCGCGGCATACACCGCACTCACTTGATACTTTTAACGCAGTTATGCGTCAGCGGCTTTTCACCGCTGCAACTCTGAGGTGAGTTCGGAAACAAACTTGATTGACTTTCACCAGCCGTCAACTCTCTGCAACAATATCTGTTTCTTACTGCTCCTCTTCATTGTTCTTATCGCAACCGTAATCTAACTGTATTTTATAGAATTCTGTTCATAAGTGCAAGCAGGTTTGTATACAATGGGAATGTACCCTGAACGGGCGAAGATTGAGGACAATTATTCGGGTGGAGTTTTGGTTTGACGTTTGGACTCGGCCGGTTCGCCGCCGCTGTTCATTTCTCTCACAAAGTCAAAACTTCTGAGCACAGCTTCACCGCCGTAGCCTGAGATAATGGATAAGATGACAAGTTGAATTCCTGAATCGGGGTCAGCGGATAGTACAAGTAAAATGGAAGCTGTCATTCCGATAAACCAATCTTCCAAAAATCCAAGGTAGATAAACCGCTTCGTCATTCTGGGCTTCTCCAGCCTGCCTCTCTTTTTAACGTGACCGAGAATCCCCATGATTCCTCCAATTACACAAGCAATAAGTACCTGATGCAGCATCTTCATCATCACCTTCCTAAAGCCCTTATTTCGTAAAGCGACTTCAGGCCATCCAGCCCCCTTAAACGATTCCGATGATTTTCGATATCTACATACTGGCAAATCTGAAAAAAGCTTGTTTCTTCCATTATATGTGAACACATGATCGGTAAGCTTGATGCATTGGATTCATTTTTCACCCAGTGACATTGACCTAGTCACCTATTTAGCATGTAAAAAACCTTTCCGTTCATATGTTCAAATTCTGTTCTTATTTTTAGTGTATACGAGGACAAGCCCTAATGACAAACAACAAACTGCGCTTGCTTGAATCAGAACATGTGTTGTGCTAGGGTTACTGTAGAATTCATTTTAAAAAAGGGGAATATCAGGCTTTCGCATAGCAAGCTGACGGCCTAAGGGGGATTTATATGGCTAGTTTTCAATCATTTGGGATACCAGAACAGCTGGAAATCATCAAAAAAGCGCTTGATCACGCGCGAGTCGGTGTGGTAATTACAGATCCCGCACTTGAAGATAATCCTATTGTCTACGTCAATCAAGGCTTTGTTCAAATCACCGGCTATGAGGCCGAGGAAATTTTAGGAAAGAACTGCCGCTTCTTACAGGGGAAACACACAGGTCCTGCAGAAGTGGACAACATCAGAACCGCTATACAAAATAAAGAGCCAGTCACCGTTCAGATCCAAAACTATAAAAAAGACGGAACGATGTTCTGGAATGAATTAAATATTGATCCAATGGAAATAGAGGACAAAACGTATTTTGTCGGAATTCAGAAAGATATCACCGAGCAAAAAGAGTATGAAAAACTTCTCGAGGATTCCCTCACAGAAATTACTGCACTTTCAACTCCTATTGTCCCGATTCGCAATGGCATTTCGGCTCTTCCGCTAGTCGGAAACCTGACAGAGGAGCGATTTAATTCCATCGTTTGCACATTGACGAATATCTTATCAACATCCAAAGATGATTATTTGATCATTGATTTATCTGGATTGGCCCAAGTGAACGAACAAACGGCCGACCAAATTTTTAAGCTGAGCCATTTGCTGAAATTGACCGGAACTGAGTTAATTATTACCGGCATTAAGCCTGAATTGGCCATGAAAATGAATAAACTGGATGCCAATTTTTCGTCGCTGAAAACATATTCAAATGTAAAGGATGCCGTTAAAGTGCTTCCGATTATGTAAAAAGATCCCGCTCATCCGGCGGGATCTTTTATTTATGAAGAGATTGATGCCTGCTTTTTTGTTTCTTTAGCTGATTTTAACCGTTTGTCATATAAAAGCGTTGTGGCAATACTGATCAGCAGCAATACCAACAGAGATAAAACAAGAGCCTTAATGCCGTAATGGTCGACAAGCACTCCTCCGAACAGAGGGCCAATCATTCTGCCGCCTGTCGCCGCACTGTTGACAAAGCCTTGATAAAAGCCTTCTTTCCCTTTAGGGGCAAGCTGATTGGCAATCGTCGGCACTGCAGGCCAAACGAGCATTTCTCCGATCGTCAGGATCACCATCGCAGCCAGAAACATTGGAAATTGCTTTGCTGTCAGCAACATGCTGAAAGACACAATAAAAATGATAAAGCCGATGACCATTTGCGCTTTTAGCGACTCGGCCCATTTTTTCACCACAAAACCGACAAGCGGCTGGCCAAGCACAATGAGAATTCCGTTAACCGTCCAGAGCACACTGTATAAGGAAAGAGAGATTCCAATGCTTTGTGTGTACGAAGCAATTGTGGTGGACCACTGAGAATAAGCCAGCCATCCGAGTACATAGCCTCCGCTTAAAATGATGAGCGCGGCAAATTTTGCTTTGCTGTTCACAGCATCATAATCAAGCACAGATGTTTGGGACGCATCTCCCGTCTGAATATTTCGAAATCCGAAATATACGATAAAGAAAAAGACCAGATACAATACGGCATTCGCCAAAAATACATATGAAAACGAGAAAGATGCAACGGCACCGCCAAGCGCTGAACCGACAGCCACACCTGCGTTTTGCGCGACGTATATCGCATTAAATGCCTTCCTTCCCCCTTCAGGCCATACCGATCCTGCCATTGCGTAGCTAGCCGGAAAAACAACACCGGAGCCAAAGCCCACAATCGTCAGCAGCACAATATAGGCTGGCCAATCATGAAAAAAGACAAGGCCCATCAGGCTTGCTAACGTAATCGCAATCCCAAGCATAATCGATTTAAAGCCGCCAATTTTATCAAACAAAAAACCGCCGCATAAATTTCCAGCTACACTGGCGCCGGAATTCAGCATTAGGACAAGTCCGGCTACTGTTAACGATTTTCCCAAATGGTTATGGATATAAATCGTATTCAGCGGCCATAAAAAAGAAGCACCCGTCACATTGATAAACATTCCAATAACTAATATTTTAAGAGCACGCGGCATACTCATCCCCCTTTCTTCCCTAAAAAAGCTCATGAAAAAAACGAAACCTAAAACGGCTCCGTATGAATCCAGTTATCATAGCACATTCATTCTATCTGTCTATCTCACATTTTTCAACTGATGAGCGTGAAAAAATCTAACAAATATGGTTCAAAAAATGTAAAATAAATAGAAAAAGGGGTAATAATATGGAAATGGTATTAGCATTCTTAGGTTTTCTTGCATGTCTCATTTCGCTTGGCTACGGATTGTATCACCTCGCCAGATATGTTTTAAAAAAAGAAAAACGTTTCTCTAAAAAACTTTTTTGGCCGCTTTTGATAGGGGGCCTGGTGCTGCTCTTCACCGGGGCAGGCTTGTCAGAACCTGATGCTGCAGCAGCAAATGCTGAGAAAAAATATTCAGCACTAAACGCCGAATATAAAAGTCTCACAAAAGAGCATGAGGAACTTGAGAAAGAATATAAATCTGTCAGCTCTGAAGCAAAGAAATTAAAGGACAATACAGAAGATCAAGACAAGCTTGAGAAGCTTGAAATAGAAAATCGCGAACTAAAAAAGACTCAGAAATCATTAAAAACTGAGTTGAAAGAGCTTCAAGAAAATCAAAAGCAGCTCAAAGAAGATACAAAAACGGTAAAGGCTGAAAATGAAACACTCCGACAAGATAAAACAAAGCTTGAAAAGCAATTAAAAGAGGCAAATAGCCAAACTGCCAGTTCTCATGAAGACGCTGGAGGTTCTTCAAGCAATACGAATAAAAGTGATGAAACCAAGACAGCTGACAAAGCAGAAGGCTGTCATATCAAAGGAAGCAAAAACGGCATCTACCACACGCCAGGCAGTACATACTATGACCGGACAACCGATCCGGCGGAAATGTTTTGCTCAGTTGAAGAGGCTGAAGCCGCTGGTTACCGGGCGCCAAAACGATAAACAAAAAGCTCCAGAATGTCTGGAGCTTTTTCTGTTTCACAACGACGATTTAATGACCTTCTTATAATAAAGAACTGACAGAAAACCAAAAATGGAATAGAGCGCAGTATATAATACCATCACTATAATCATAGGCGTCCACACCTCTGATCCAAATAAAAACCAGCCGGATTGGACGGCAAAGTAACTGTGGAAGAGGCCGACAACCAGCGGAATGCCGAAGTTGTACATTTGTTTAATGCGTATCCCCTTTATCAGGTCGCCTTGCGTAAAGCCGAGTTTTCTTAAAATTGTATAGCTCGGTTTTTCATCTTCACTTTCTCCCATTTGTTTAAAATAAAGGATACATCCTGATGTGATCAGGAACGTTAACCCTAGGAAGCCAACGATGAACATCACGATACCAAACAGTGATTTTTGCGCAATGCTTGTATCCAGTCTTGATAAATGCTCGTTTTTCTTGTTTACCTGTTGAAAAAGTTCATTCGCTTTTTCCATTTGATCTTCATGTTTCACATTGATGCCGATAAATCTAGATTGCGCCAGCTGAATGCGGGGATCTTTATCCTTGTCCAGCTGTTGAAACAGGCTGTCATCCACAATGACAGCGGGCATGCCCCCGCTTGTAAACGTGTAGGACACAAGAAACTCTTCTCTTAATCCTTTATATTTTAATGGTTCCGTCTCATGCTTGCTTTTCACTTTAATAACACCAGAGTCCTTGAAGACCATTATTTTTTTCAGCAAGTCGGTGTATCCTGAGAAAACGGCTTCTCCAGACGCCACATCGACTCCTTTTACATCTTTGTCGCTAACAACAGCAAGCTGCATGTTGCTAGGATCACCCTGCATCTCTTTCGGAGTTCCATCCATGATATTTGCAATGTCAACATTTGCTTGCAGGACAGGGGTTACTTTTGTAACAAACGAGATGTTGCTTTCACTCAAACTGTTTTCAAATAACTTGGCATCTTTCTCGTTCATGAATGAAAAATCAGCCGCTACATTTTGTTCAGCGGTCTTTTCTGACGAGTAATACGAGATGTAAGCAAGAGATAACAGCCCGATCGCAAGTGCTGAAACGGTTGTAATAATCGTCAGCAGCAAAGCGTTCGATTTCATTCTGAACATGATCGATGACAGTGACAGGACCTCAGAAATATTTAAGTAGCCGCCCTTGCTTTTTCGAATGATGTTCGAGATAAATGTAACCGAACCTTTATAAAACAAAAACGTCCCGATAATGACGCTCCCTAGAATAAAGCTCATCGCACCAAACAGTTCATTAATGGTCTTGAATTTTCCGCCAAACAGCTCAGAAGACACATAGTATCCTGTCAAAATCAGCACGATGCCTAAAGCGCCGATTATCATTTGGAAAAATGATATTTTCTTCACTTTGTCTTCAGTGGAGGACGTTACTTTAAACAAAGATAAAATACTCTGTTTTTTGATAAACATATAATTCATGATCATGATCAAAAGGTAAATGCCGCAGAACACAATGACCGTTTGGACCAAGGCCTGCTCAGAAAAATGCAGCTTCGCATCCGCTTTGACATCGACAATTTTGAACAGAATCATCAAGACCAGCTTCGATATCGAAAACCCGGCCGCGACCCCGATCGCTAATGAACCGAAATACAGCATGACATTTTCTGCGCTTAAGATGCGAAAAATTTTATGCTTTGTCATTCCAATTAATTGAAACAGCCCGATTTCTTTACTCCGTCTCTTAATAAAAATCGTATTGGCATATAAAATGAAGATCGCCACTACAGCCACAAGCAAAATCGAAGCGGTTTTAATAGCCGCGGCTCCCTTGATTGAACCCTTCACTTCGTTAATTGCTGGATCATACTGCAGCGTGACAAAGGCGAAATAAAGCGCCACACTAAAGATGAGCGCAAACACATACAAATAGTAATTCCGGAGATTCTTTTTCAAATTTCGCAGGATGAGCTGATTAATGTTCATGCTGCACCCCGCCTAACACGCCTTGCGTTTTCATAATATCCTGGAAAAACGTTTGCCTGTCCTGGCCCCCTTTATTCAGCTGTGTATACATTTGCCCGTCCTTAATAAAAATGACTCTGCCGCAGTAGCTGGCCGCGACAGGATCATGGGTGACCATAATAATCGTGGCGTGGCGTTTTTGGTTGAGCTGACTCAGCTTGTTTAATAAATCGGAGGCCGATTTCGAATCGAGCGCACCGGTCGGTTCATCAGCGAAAATAATGCTCGGGTCATGAATAAACGCTCTTCCGGCGGATGTTCTCTGCTTCTGGCCGCCGGAAATTTCATTCGGGTACTTATCCCTTAATTCATATATTCCCAGTTCCTTTGCAACTTCCTCAAACTTACGATTGGCTTCCTTTTTTGACAGTTTCGTGATTGATAATGGCAGAAGGATATTTTCTTTCACTGTCAATGTGTCTAACAAATTGTAATCCTGAAAGATAAAGCCTAAATGCTGTTTTCTGAATTCAGCCAGCTGCTTTTCCTTCATAGCCGTCATGTCATTTCCATTAATATGAATGGTTCCGTGACTGACCTGATCGATTGAGGACAGTACATTAAGCAAAGTGGTTTTTCCTGACCCGGAAGCACCCATAATACTGACGAATTCGCCCTTTTCAATGTGAAGATCAATGCCCTTCAGCACTTCCTGTTTATTCAGCTTGTTTCCATAACTTTTTCGAATTTTATTCGCTTCTAAAATCATCATTTACGCAGTCTCCTTTATATTGGATAATCTCATTATAAAAAGGAATGCCGGGCTTTTCCTTCGATACGGCGAACAAAAAAGAAAAGCATGTGACATTTTCGTCACACGCTTATGACCCGTTCAAATTGATTCCGTTTCGGAAAGGTTAATGTAAAAACTGTCCCCGCACCGAACTCCGACTCAACATCAACATGAATCAATAACGGCGCCGCTGCTTTTTTCACCAAGTACAGCCCCATGCCAGTGGACGCTTGATTATGGTGATCTGTTGTGGATGTAAACCCTTTATCAAAAATACGCGGTACATCCTTTGGATCAATGCCCCTGCCACAGTCTTTCACTTGGAGCTGCGTCTGTTCCCCTTTTTGAAAGCTTTTGATCTCAATTTCAGAGGCTTCGCTGTATTTCACCGCATTTGTCAGCAGCTGCCTGATGATAAACGCCAGCCATTTTGCATCACTCAGCACTTCTTCAGCCTCAAGCTGTATGTCAAAACCGACCCCTTTTTGGATACACCACGATTGTAAATCTTTGATTTCCTTGAAAATCAAAGGCTGAAGCTGAATAAATTCTACAGACAGATCGTTTTCAATAAATGAAATGCGTTTTTGATGAAGCTGTTGGTCAAGAAGCAGGTGAATACGCAGCCATTCATATGACAGCTGGGATTTCAAAGCTTTTTCTTCCATTCTGTCAATGATTAAATGCATTGCTGTTAATGGGGTTTTGACCTCATGAATCCATGCCATCAGCTCATCTTTTTCATTTTCCAATGCTAAGCGATGCTGTGTTGCAGTCTGCTTCAAGTGTTCCGTTTGCCCGGTAATGCTTCTATCAACGATTGCTTCAAATGGCGTTTCCGGTTCATTTATGGCAGTCACATCGAGATTGTTTTCCCATGTTTTCAGGCTTTTATAAAACGCGGTTTCTTTCCGATAGCGGAACCAAAGGAATATAACAAAAAACAAGATGCACAAATACACCATATAAAGCACATTTCCAAATGGTATGAAAGGATCAACAAAAGCTACGACCAGCGTTAAAGCCTGCTGAAACAAAAACGCGGCAATCCAGCTTCGCCTTTCGGTAAGGAATGCTTTAATCATAGAACTGATCCTCTTCCTTCGCGATGTAGCCCTGGCCCACCTTTGTCTCGATATATGCGCCAAGCTGGAGGGCGTCCAGTTTTTTCCGCAGGCGATTGACATTGACGGTCAGCGTGTTATCACTTACAAAACGCTCATCGTTCCACAAATTTCTGATCAGCTCTTCCCGGCTGACGATCTTGTTTTTTTGCTCTATTAATTGTTTAAGAATGAACATCTCATTTTTGGTCAGTTCAACAGATCCTTTGTCATTGCTGACGAGATTCTGCTCCGCGTCTACAGCAGCGCCGCACCATGTTTTAATTGCGCTCGGTTCCGTATTATAATGGTGTACACGCCGGAACATCGCTTGGATTTTCGCGATCAGCACATCAAAATGAAACGGCTTTTGAATAAAGTCATCTGCCCCGAGCTGCATGGACATCACCATATCTGCAGGATGATCCCGGGAGGATAAAAAGAGAATCGGAACATTTGACCGGGAGCGGATCAGCCGGCACCAATGAAAGCCGTCAAATTTAGGCAGCTGTACATCAATAATGACACAATCAGGATTAACTGCCGCAAATTCCTGCAGCACCTGACTGAAATCCTGAATGCCGTATACATCATAGGACCATCCCGTTAAACGATCCTTGATCTCCTGAAACAGCGATTCATCATCTTCAATCAGCAAAAGTTTAAACAATCGACTCACCGCACTTTTTCCTTTTTTATCAAGTGTATAGCAAAATGCCAGCATGTGCTATAGAGAAAGCCGGCTGTCTCAGCCGGCTCGTTTGCATTATAATTCTCTTCTCAACGCTGTCAGCACGTTGGTTTTGGTTGCTTTTCTAGCCGGATTCATTCCGGAAATGACTGCGACCCCTCCGCAAATCACAACGGCAATGATCACAAGGCTCGCCGGGATGTAGGAGAATGTGTAATTCAAATCGCCCGCATCGCTTCCGCTTGTCGCCGCGAGAATCATCGGAACGGCCAGGTTGACAAGGTAGCTCACGCCGTAGGAAATGATAATTCCAATCACACAGCCTAAAATCCCGATATATGCGCTTTCCATCAGGAACATTCGGCGAATGATAGACGGACTTGCCCCAATCGCTTTCATAATGCCGATCTCTTGCGTTCTCTCTGTCACCGCCATCGTCATCGTGTTAAAAATGCCGATCGCTGAAATGATAACCGCGATACATCCGACAAAGATCAGTCCGATTTTGAAGACCATGAAGAAGGTGTTGGCTCCCTCAAGTTCGGTAGTCACTGATGTGACATAGTATCCGTCATCTGTTAGATCCTTTGTCAGCTGTTCCACGTTCTCAAATTTATCAGCAAAAACGCCAATGTTCGTTTCAACGTTCCCGCCTTTAAAATCTAAGAATTCCGAAAAATCCTTTTTGAATTGATCACTGATGAAAATGTTTGAGTCCTCCATCCAGTCTTGAGATGGTTTTTTTGTAATACCGACAATTTTAAAGTCATATGTTTTTGTTTTTGAAACATCCCCTGTTTTAGGATCTGTCTTCGATACACTTAGTTCAATCGTCTTGTTCAGAATGTCTTTCGTATAGCCTTTTGGTTCTTTTATATCTTCTGGATTGCCTTTTGCCTCTTCGATTTTTTTGTTATATTCTTCCGATTCTTTTTTCGTCAATAATCTCTTTGCGAAGTCGTATCCTACTACGATTTCATTTTCCGACTTTGCGACTCTTCCCTTTTCCAATTCCATATTGGCCTTTAATTCATCATTCATATTAGTAAAAATGAGATTTGAGCTTTCATTTGTGCGATTGCCTAAAGTAGCTTTGTTTGGTTCATATACTTGCGTTCTTTCGACAACTGACCTTACGTGATCGTACTTCTCTAAATCAGCTTTTTTAATCGGCTTGTCTCCTTCCTTGCCCATTACACTGACTTTCGTTACAATCTGCTGGCTCATTGTCATATCTGTAATCGTCTTTTGAATCCCAAATCCAACCGACGACAGCACAACCAAAAACGCACACGCCATTGTTGTCGCAAGAATCGTCATAAAGACGCGAAGCCTGTTTTTCTTCATATTTCTTCTGATAAAATGAACCTGATCCTTAAACCTCAACGGTAATTCCCCCTTTTAGCACACCATCATGGAGCTGAAATTTTGAATGTCCGATAGAAGCGACCTCATCATCGTGAGTAATGATCACAAATGTAATGCCGCGCTCGCGATTCAGCTGCTGAATCAATTCCAGCACTTCATGTTCCGTTTCTGAATCAAGGCTTCCCGTCGGCTCATCCGCTAAGATAATTGAAGGATTTAAAATCAACGCTCGAGCAATACTGACACGCTGCTGCTGGCCGCCTGACAGTTCATTCGGATAATGAGCGGCGTGGTTTTCCAGACCGACGCGTTTCAGCATGTCCTGCACCTTTTGCTTCCGCTCAGAGGGCTTGATTCCTTTTAACGCCAACGGCATTTCAACATTCTCATACGTCGTTAAACCCGGGATGAGCTGAAAGCTTTGGAAAATAAACCCGAAATGGTCAAGCCGAAATTGCGCCCATTCCTTTTCATTAAACCCCGTAACATCAGTGCCATTAATGACAATCCGCCCTTTTGTCGGCGATATGTAGCCGGAAATCAAATTCAAAAGCGTTGATTTCCCTGATCCGCTTCGCCCGACAATGCAGGCGATTTCCCCTTTCGCCACACGTAATGAAACATCCTTCAATACTGGAACTTCATTCTCACGGCCCTTTTTTCCGATCGTGAAAGAATGGTCGATATGCTGAACATCTATCATATGTTCTCTCTCCCTTACAAAAGTTTTGTTTTTTTATAAATCGCAAAATAACTAATCAAGAAACCGATTACCGCGCCGGCAGCCATGCCAATGAGATAGCCTGCAAAGCTCTCGCTGGCCGAAAATCCAAAGTACCCAAAACCCATGATTCCTATGATAATAACGATGATCTGCACCGGACGGTCAAGCGGCTTCCATAAGAAGAAGTACCCGTTTCTTTCATTAGATAGTTTGACAAAACTAATATAGCCGATGATGTAGAAGATGATAGTCATGATAGCCGGAATCACTAAATAATATGGTGAATTCTCAACCCATTTCGCGTCTACATAGATTATCGGAATGAAATACTGCACCCATTTGGGTACTGGACCATGGATAAAATCTATTGATCCGCCAAAAAGGATCTCAAGGTTGATCGCAGGCAGGCTGATGAGCAAAAATGGCGAAATGGCCACGGTAAATGAGACCAAAAGCTGGGCAAAAATATTGCCTGTCAGAGCTCCACCCGCCATAACAAGCGAATAAGCCAGCATGCTGACAATGATCATCCCAAGGCTGTAATTGTGAAAATAAACGGCCTGATCTGGCTTCAAAAGCATGATCAGCAAAACAGACAAAACATAACCGATGAGCTGCGGCACCACAATCACCATTCCGCCGGTAAGGAACTTCGCATGAAATATCTGCCCTCGTGTATATGGAAGGCTTAAAGTAAAATCAAAGAAGCTCTTGCTACGTTCAATCCCAAGCTGGCTGACTGCCAAAACGACTCCCCAAATCCAAAAAAATGAGATAAATGTGCCGTTTAAATAGTTAATCGAAAATACGCAGGTTCCGACCCACTCGTCCTGATGAGTGACACAGCCTTGATATGAGATGTACGTATTTAAAACGGTAAAAGGATTGCTAAGCATTAATACTAAAATAATTATGGCCAACAGAGCTTTATTTTGCTTCCACTCTTTATAAAACAGCCCGAAATCCGGCATTTGTATTCCCCTCCAAACTCTAAGCCATTTCTAATGTCTCACTTTTTTATAGATGGAAAAATAACTGATCAAAAATCCGACGACTCCTCCTATAACCATTCCGATAATGTAACCAACTATGGATTTGCCCGTAGAATACCCCATTAAACCGAAACTAAGGATACCTAACACAATGACAAGGATGTGTATAGGCCGATCCAATTCTCTCCATAAAAAGAAGTGTCCATTTCGTTCATTATGATGCTTTTTAAAACTGATAGATGCAATGAGATAAAAGAGAATACTCATCACTGCAGGAATAAGCAATAAATATTTACTCTCCGTCATCCAACTTGAATCCACATAAAAAATTGGTGTAAAGTCCATCAGTTTATGGTCAAATTCATAAGAGAAATAATTCCAAGCTTGAAGCCCTGAAAGGATGCCTATATGATAAATCGGCAACGTGATAATTAAGTATGGCAATATCGCAGTTGCAAAAGCTGTCAGCAACTGAGCAAAAACATTCCCAGCTAATGTCCCAGCGGCCATTACTAATGAATAAAACATAAAGCTGGTGATGATCATACCAATGCTTCCATGTTCAAAATAGTTTACCTGTTCGGGTTCTAAAATTAAAATAAGTAACCATGCCAATAAAAACCCAACCAATTGTGAAAAAACAATAACAATAGCGCCTAACCAAAATTTCGTTTGGAAAATTTGTCTTCTTGTATATGGAAGACTTAACAAAAAATCAATCGAACCTTTCGAACGTTCGAGCCCCATTAAGCAAACTGCCAATATAATCCCCATTACCCAATTGTATTGAATATTGCTGTTTATATGGTAATTCAGGGTGAAAGAACAAAATTTCAGATCTGAATAATGCGCTAGACATGCCTGGCTGCTCGAATATGTGTGATAAACCATTAAAGGATTTGCAAACACCAAAAACACAATACTCAGCAAAATCACCACTTGATTCTGCTTCCACTCTCGATAGAGGAGACCTCGGTCTACCATCTCCGCTTCCCTCCAAACTTCGCAATGAACACTTCTTCTAAGTTGACAGGAAGCTCATTCCATACTTTCGGCTTCAGCTCTCTCAAAAAGCTCTTTTTCTCCTCATCGCTTTTCGGAATCAGCACCGTATAGAACACACCAGCCTGATCGAGCATCGGAATGTTTTGCTCCCTGATCGCCAGATTGACATCTGTGTCAAACGCCATTTGAATTTTGATGTATTCTTCTTTTAATTCATCAAGATCCATTACATTTGTCAGCCTGTTATCTTCGAGAAAACCAATTCGGTTGCACATCCGCTCTATGTCCTCAAGCCGGTGGGAAGTGATCAGGATGCTCGTATCACGCTCCGCCACTTCATCGACCATCAGCTGCAGCACATCATGCCTTGTCACCGCGTCTATTCCGTCCGTCGGCTCATCCAGAAGAATCAGCGCCGGTCTCGCCGCAAACGACAGAACGAGCGATAGCTGTTTTTTTAAGCCCGTCGACAGTTCGCGATATTTTTTCGTTTCCGGAATTTCGTACCTGTTCATCAGCTCATTCGCGTACGTGACATCAAATTTCGGATATATTCTTCTCAAAATATCGACTAACTGCTTGTATGTATACTTATCGTAAAACGGATTTTGAACAGGCATGTAGATGATATTTTGTTTGACCTTCGGATGCTTTTTGATTTCTACGCCGTCAAATAAAATTGTCCCGCTGTCTGCGAAAATGATTTGCTGGATTAAACGGAGCATCGTCGTTTTTCCTGATCCATTGCGTCCAAGCAATCCGAAGATTTCTCCTTTTTCGATTGTTAATGAAACATCTTTTAACACTTGATTGCCGTCAATCGTTTTTGACAGCTGCCGCAGTTCAATCATTTTTCTTTGCCTCCCTTCACATCAGCGCTGATTTCCTTTATCCATTCTTGCAGTTTTTCCAGCTCAACCCCTGCATAGTGTGCATCGATGATGAGCTGTTTGAGTTGCTCTTTAATCATCGCCATCTTCCCTTCAACCAGTGTCGTTTTTGCATTCTCCGATATATAGGTTCCTCTGCCCCGCAGCGTCTCAATAATCCCCTCTCGCTCAAGCTCTTTGTACGCTTTGCTGACAGTGTTCGGATTCGCAATAATGATCGTCGCCAATTCTCTGACAGAAGGAAGCTTATCACCAGGCTTCATGATCCCTTTCAAACAAAGCTCTTTCATTTGCTGAATAATTTGTTCGTAAATGGGTGTTGAGCTTCTTGGATCGATTTGAATCATTTACTTCCCTACTTTCTATACGATCTGAACCTTTTACAGATAAAAATGGTCAATGATACTTTTTTGCCATTCAAAACCGATCATCACGAGAACAAGAAAAAAAGAACAAGCGATCACAGATGCCGCAATCAGCATCGGCACGTTACGTTTGTTTCGTTTTTTATGTTTCATAACTGCCTCCCTTAATTTCAATATATAAATGGTGTTATATCAGTGTCTATAGTGTATTACTTCAATTAGTACACTTAATACAATAAATACTTTGGCACTTAAAGTCAATCCTTTTTTCACAAAAAAAACGGACCCTTATGAAAAGGGTCCGTTTCCTACACATCAAGAGGGTGCTGCAGGATCATATTATTTTGCAAAGCTTGAAGCTGAAGCCTCATTCTGTACAGCTGTTCTCTCTGCTGATCATTTGACGACAGCCATAGCTTATTCAAGGCATTTACCGCATCTTCAAGCTGCATTTGGGCATCACTATATTCTTGATCATTATAATGCTCTTGTTTAGAAGCGATTTTCAGCTGTTCTTCAGCATAATCATACGCCTGCATACATTGCTGGAGATGTTCATCTACTGATTGTCTTGTTGCCACAGTAACCCCTCCTCTTGGTAATGGAAGTCATCCATCATTCTTATTGTAGCCTCATCTGACTTTGTTCAATAAAGTAATTTATGGTCGATATTCATTTGTTCTCTTGTGAAATGCGTGCTACAATTTTAGGATGCAATCGTACGCAAGGAGGCACATGAATTGTAATGCAGAACAATCCTTTTCCTTATTCAAATACGGAAAAACGCTATCATACATTGAATTATCATCTTAGAGATCATTTCGGCCATAAGGTGTTTAAAGTGGCGCTTGACGGCGGCTTTGACTGTCCAAACCGAGACGGCACCGTTGCCCACGGAGGCTGTACTTTTTGCAGCGCAGCAGGCTCCGGTGATTTCGCCGGGAACCGGGCCGATGATTTAATTACGCAATTCCATGACATCAAAAACCGCATGCACGAAAAATGGAAGGACGGCAAATACATCGCTTATTTTCAGGCTTTCACAAACACTCACGCCCCGGTTGAGGTGCTTCGTGAGAAATTCGAATCTGTCCTCGCCTTAGATGATGTGGTCGGCATTTCGATCGCCACACGCCCGGACTGTCTGCCTGATGATGTCGTGGACTACTTGGCAGAGCTGAACGAACGCACGTATTTGTGGGTGGAGCTTGGGCTTCAAACGGTTCATGAACGGACTGCACTTCTGATCAACCGCGCACATGATTTTAACTGCTATGTGGAAGGCGTCAATAAATTAAGAAAACACGGCATACGTGTCTGCTCACATATTATCAACGGACTGCCTTTGGAAGACCGGGACATGATGATGGAAACGGCAAAGGCCGTCGCAGATTTGGACGTCCAAGGCATTAAAATCCATCTGCTTCACCTACTGAAAGGCACGCCGATGGTCAAGCAATATGAAAAGGGAAAGCTGGAATTCCTTTCTCAAGATGATTATGTGCAGCTCGTCTGCGATCAGCTTGAGATCATTCCGCCGGAAATGATTGTCCACCGCATTACAGGCGACGGACCGATTGAGTTGATGATCGGGCCAATGTGGAGCGTCAACAAATGGGAAGTGCTTGGCGCCATTAATAAAGAGCTGGAAAATCGAGGCAGTTATCAAGGAAAGTTCTTTCAGCGGCTTGAGGAGGAATCAGCACTATGATATTGAAGAAAATTCTTCCTTACAGCAAAGAACTGCTGAAAATGGCCGCGGGAGAAGGAGATATCGTTGTAGATGCAACGATGGGCAACGGACATGATACACAGTTTTTAGCGGAGCTTGTCGGTCAAAACGGCCACGTGTACGCTTTTGACATTCAAGAATCAGCCGTGGCCAATACACAGGAACGGCTCGGTGAGACTTATCAAGCGCGAACAACATTATTTCACAAAAGCCATGACAAAATCGCTGAATCCCTTCCGCCTGAAACACATGGCAAAGTGGCGGCCGCGGTATTTAACCTCGGTTATTTGCCGGGCGGGGACAAATCAATTACAACAAACGGCAGTTCTACGATCAAAGCAATTGAACAGCTTCTCAGCATCATGAAAGACGAAGGCCTGATCGTTCTCGTCGTCTATCACGGCCACCCGGAAGGCAAAGCGGAAAAAAATGATGTGCTTGAGTTTTGCCGGGACTTGGACCAGCAAACAGCCCGTGTATTAACATACGGATTTATCAATCAGCAAAATGACCCGCCATTTATTGTCGCCATCGAAAAAAAAGCTCAGATCAGCAAATGATTTGAGCTTTTTTCTTTGAGTTTTTCATCCAGGACATTTTTTGAAATTTCCGGTAGGCTCTGCCGTTGATATAAAAGAAAAAGGAAGTTTTTCCGCTGGCTTTGATCAGCTTCCTTGCGAGCCGGCCCATTTCCTTTTGGCCCGCCACTTTATCATCCGACAAATAAACGCCAAGCAAGCCTCGATTGATTAAACGATGGAAGTTTTCATGCGGAATGCCTTGTAAATGCTCGTCGGCTTTATGGATAAAGTGTTCAAGCCGATTCATCATCTCTTCATGAGACTGATAGTACGAGCAGAAATTCAAGTCTCCTTCCAGCAAGTCCTCCTCTTGATCAATCAAATAATCAAGCAGAATATGAAGGCCCTGTATGTAAGGAAAATAACTGTCGCGGATTTTTTTAGCGGTGCTTTCTGTGAAATCAGGCTGGAACGAATACGCAACTAGACAGAAAATGCCTAACGTTGAACCTGCACAGGCTGAAAATTCATACCACTCCATCTCAGGGAGCTCTGATTCATATTGAGTAAACCACTTTTCAAGCCGCGGCACACGTTCATGCTCAATGACATGCTTATGCACCTGCAAATCGCAATAATAGCCGCACAGTTCAAGCAGATAAGGTTTAATCATGTCATAGTGCTCAATGGAGCCGAGAACACGCTGGCACGTTTTGACCAGTTCATGCAAATATCCGCTGTCATCCTGTTCTTCTCTGAATTGATAATAGTTTTGCAGTTCAGCCCCCACTGTCAGTGCGTCCTGCATTGAGGCATGGAGCATCCGAAAGTCCTGCGGGTCAAGTGAGGTGCTGCGGTCACACAGATTGTCCAAATAATCACTAATCGTTTGATACGCGATGATAAACTCGACACATTTCTGTTTTTGGCTGCCTGACAATAAAGCCAGTATTCCGCCGCCTTCACAGTGAAACGTTTTGTCTCGAATACTTGCGGTTGCCTGCGCTTTTAACTCACTGTTATGAATCGATTCTGATTTTTGCTTCCATATGTCCAGCTCTTGATGAACGAGCGGAAAAATATCTCGATATACCTTTGCCATCAATCCAAAAGGATGTTCCGGTACTGTCAACACATGCACCCCCAACTAGTTCAAATATATTGATCAGTAAACGCTCTTGCTGCTTTAAAGACATCTTCTCTTTCGGGTTCATTAAAGATCTCATGGTAAAGCCCTTCCCACTCTCTGTACGCTTTATTATGAGAAGCAACGCCATTAAACCATTTGATGACCATCGTTTTATCAACAAGCTTGTCATCACCGGCCTGCATCACAAGAAGCGGCACTTTCAAAAAAGCATCTGTCGGCACCATCGCTGACTCAATTGTCTTTAAAAGCTCTCTGTACCATCTGACAGAAACTTTCCTGACGTATAACGAATCATTTTGGTCAGCCTCGATGACGTCCTCATTGCGCGTCGCCATATCAATTGATAATCCCGAATCAACCTTAAGCGACGGAGCGATAACATTCAGGCCTCTTGATGCAAGGTCAAGCGCTTTATTGACTTTAATTTGCAGTCCGAGACACGGTGATGATAAAATAATTCCCGTAATGCGGGGATTTCTTTGTTGTTTAAACCATTCAATCGCGACCAGACCGCCCATGCTGTGACCTAAAAGAAAAACCGGCAAATCAAAGGTTCGCGCTTTATCTATCCAAGCATCTACTTCATCAATGTATTCTTGAAAAGAGCGAATATGCCCTCTCGCCCTTGTCGTTGTTCCCTGTCCAGGCAAATCGCCCATGACAACGTGATAACCCGAAGATCGCCACATTTCAATCAGCCATTTATATCGTCCGTGATATTCACTTGCCCCGTGAATGATTACAATCACTGCAACAGGTCTGTCTGCTTTCCAGGTCCACATGCTCTTCACCTCATACGAAATTTAAATAGAGAAAGAAGGATGAATCTTATGATCTACCCTTATAAGAAACACATGCCAGATATCCACCCAACAGCCTTTATAGCTGACAATGCAACAATTACCGGTGATGTCGTGATCGGAGAACAGTCCAGCGTTTGGTTTTCTGTTGTCATAAGGGGAGATGTTGCGCCGACCAGAATCGGAAACAGAGTCAATATCCAAGATTTAAGCTGCCTCCACCAAAGCCCGAACAAGACGCTGCTCATTGAAGATGACGCCACGATAGGCCATCAGGTTACACTTCACAGCGCTGTCATCCGCAAGAACGCCTTAATCGGCATGGGCTCAATCATTTTAGACGGAGCCGAAATTGGCGAAGGCGCCTTTATTGGTGCCGGCAGTCTGGTCCCGCCCGGAAAAATTATTCCGCCTGGCCATCTCGCCTTCGGCCGCCCTGCAAAAGTCATCCGCCCTTTGACGGAAGAAGACCGAAAAGATATGCAAAGAATACGGTCAGAATATGTAGAAAAGGGCCAATATTATAAATCACTTCAACAAACATAAGACCTGCTTCGTCTTACTTTACCATTTTTCAAATTATATTTGAAAGCAATAACCATTGTTAACCCGGACGTCATGACGGTTCGGGTTTCAATTTTTCCATAAAACGTTCACATGTCGCATTAAACGTATGACTTTTATCTTATCACAAAACGTAAACAGCCTCTGCAAAAACACATACCTATTCTTTCCTGTTCTCTATTTTCTATGAGCACACAAAAAGAGCCCACTGGGAGCTCTTTTGTCAGCTGATATTTCGTTCACTGTCATTAGCCGCATTTTTTTTATGAAAACCTTTTCCATAGTACACGGCAAGCAAGATGAGAAACCATATCGGCCCGATAATCACGGCTACTCTTGTATCAGGGCTGTAAGCCATAAGAATGACGACGAATGCCAGAAATGCCAATGACACATAAGACGTAAACGGAAAGAAAGGCATTTTGTACTTTAAGTGTTTCTTTTCTTCGGGCTTCAAACTTTTCCTGTATTTGATTTGAGAAAGCAAAATGATTGCCCACGTCCAAATCGCTCCGAACGTCGCAATACTTGTAACCCAAGTAAATACCTTCGCAGGGACAACGTAGTTTAACAGCACTCCGACTAATAAAGCGCCCGCTGAAGCCAGAACAGCTTTACCCGGGATGCCGCCTTTCGTCAGCTGACCGTATGCTTGTGGCGCCTCTTTCTGTTCCGCCAAGTTAAACAGCATCCGCCCTGTGCTGAAAATACCGCTGTTGCATGAAGACAGCGCGGCTGTCAACACAACAAAGTTAATGATGCCTGCAGCCGATGGAATGCCCACTTTTTGGAACGTGAGAACAAATGGGCTTCCCTGGGAGCCAATTTCCTGCCACGGATAAATAGACATAATGACAAATAAAGCGCCTACATAAAAAATCAAAATCCGCCAAAATACTGTATCGATTGCTTTGGCTAATGATTTTTGCGGGTTTTTCACTTCGCCAGCCGTCACCCCGATCATTTCAATCCCTAAATAGGCGAACATCACCATTTGAAGCGACAATAAAACCCCTTTTATTCCATGAGGGAAAAATCCTCCGTTATTCCATAAATTGCCGATTCCGGTTGCAATGCCCCCATTGCCGACTCCTGCAATAATCATCAATAAACCGACAGCAATCATAGATAGGATCGCGACAATTTTAATCAATGCGAACCAAAATTCCAGCTCGCCGTAAGCTTTGACAGCCAGGAAATTAACACCCGTCATAATGATTAGCGCCGATAATGCCCAAATCCAGTTTGGCACATCAGGAAACCAGAACCCCATATAGATGCCGACAGCAGTAATTTCAGCCATACAGGTGACAACCCATAAAAACCAGTAGTTCCACCCTGTTAAATAGCCTGCAAGCGGTCCCAAATAATCACGCGCATACCTGCTGAAGGAACCGGCAACCGGTTTTTGAATGGCCATTTCCCCAAGCGCTCTCATAATAAAAAACATGACCAGGCCGCTTGCGGCATATGCTACCAAAATACCTGGCCCTGCTAACTGAATAGCTGATGCGGAGCCGAGGAACAACCCCACTCCTATGGCAGCTCCTAAAGACATTAAAGAAATATGCCTTTCTTCGAGTCCGCGGTGCAGCTCTTGTTTTTGTTTTTGCATGCTTTCTTCTCCCCTAGAAAAAAATATCATTAAATCATTTTTCTGAATATTGCGTGTGGATTGGGTAAATCAATGATGATGGAGAAATAAAAGGATAATAACAAGGCTTTCGACTAATCGAAAGCCTTGTTGTCTGTTACACAAAGATGACTTCTTTAGGCTGATGGCTCAGCTCTTCAGGCATATACCGTTTTTCAATATTAATGCTGTGCCAAATCATAAAGATCAGTACAGTCCAGATTTTACGGCTGTTATCAGCCTTGTCCGCACAATGGTCTTCAAGAAGCTGAAGGACATAATCCTTATGGATATATGCATCCGTTTGGCTTTCTTGAATAATATTTCGCACCCATTCGTTCATTTCGTTTTTCAGCCAATGACGGATCGGTACAGGGAAACCAAGCTTTTTGCGGTTTAATACGTGCTCAGGCACAATTCCTTCAGCGGCTTTGCGAAGAAGATACTTCGTCGTGCCGTTTTTCGTTTTCAGTTCATCAGGAATTTTTGAAGCGACGTCAAATACGACTTTATCTAAGAACGGCACACGCAGTTCCAAAGAATTTGCCATCGTCATTTTATCCGCTTTTAACAAAATGTCGCCGCGCATCCAAGTGTGGATATCGACATACTGCATTTTGTTGATATCGCTGTACGAGCTGCTTTCTGTAAAGTAAGTCTTCGTCACATCGCGATATGAAAGGTTCGGATTATAATGCTTCAACAGCTGCTTTTTGACAGACTCTTCAAAGATTTTCGCGTTACCGATATAACGATCCTGAAGCGGAGTACAGCCGCGCTCAAGCAGGCTCTTTCCTCTCATCCCTTCAGGCATAACGGCAGCAACGTGCAGAAGCATTTTTTTCAGGCCGGACGGAATGCGTTCAAATGGTTTGAGCGAAAGCGGTTCACGGTAAATGTTATATCCACCGAAGAGCTCATCCGCTCCTTCACCTGATAAAGCAACCGTTACATGTTTTTTCGCTTCTTTTGCAACAAAGTACAACGGAATCGCTGCCGGATCAGCAAGCGGGTCATCAAAATGCCATACGATCTTCGGAAGCTCATTCATGTATTCCTCAGGCGAAATGACTTTGCTGATATTTTCAATGCCCAGCGCCGCTGCAGTTTCTTTCGCTACATCGACTTCACTGAAGCCCTGCTGTTCAAAGCCGACTGAGAATGTTTTTAAGCTTGGATGAAATTCCTTCGCAACAGACACAATAAAGGAAGAATCAATTCCGCCAGACAGGAATGAACCGACAGGAACGTCACTTCTCATATGAACGTTTACAGAGTCATAGATCGCGTCTCTGACTTCTTTCACAAGCTTGTCTTCTTCAGTCTGAACCGGCTTGAAGTTCGCTTTGAAATACGTTTTGAATGTGATATCGCCGTCCGGGCGGATTGTGAACTGTGAACCCGGCTCTACTTTTTTCACATGGGCATCAAGCGTGTTTGGTTCAGGAACAAATTGGAAAGACATGTACTGCTGCAATGCCTCTTTGTCTATTTCAATATCATTCTGAGCAACCATTAAACTTTTTCTCTCTGAGGCAAAATAAACCTGATCATTGATCGTTGTGTAGTACAACGGTTTAATGCCGAATGGATCTCTTGCTCCATAAAGCACATGATCGTTTTTATTCCAAATCAGAAAGGCAAACATACCGCGCAATTTGGACGCCGCTTCTTCTTTATAATGACGGTAAGTCGCAAGAAGAACCTCTGTGTCCGAATCCGTGTTGAATGTGTACCCCTTTGCTTCAAGCTCTTCTCTCAGTTCAATATAGTTATAGATTTCCCCGTTAAAGATAATCCAATATGTTTCATCTTCATATGATAAAGGCTGTCCGCCATTTTCTACATCAATAATGCTGAGACGTCTGAATCCGAATCCGACGTGCTCATCATGGAAATATCCATCACTGTCAGGACCGCGGTGAACGATCATTTGGTTCATTTGTTTGATTAGTTCTTCTTGATCAGCGGTTTGAGCTAACGGATGCTTGTTAAAAACCCCGACAAATCCACACATAGTATTGCCTCCATAATTAAAATTGTCATCATTGAACCCCTATTTATAGACGCTGTGAATAGTATTTGGTTTCACAGTTATGTAAAAAAATAAACATGAATACAACGATAAAAAAGGAAAGCCGCTTAACCAGTAAGCGGCTATAAAATTATTCTCCTAACGCTTCTTTACGCAGCTGCTCCGCTTTGTCTGTACGCTCCCATGGAAGGTCAACATCGTGACGTCCAAAGTGGCCGTACGCAGCAGTTTGTTTGTAGATCGGACGGCGTAAATCAAGCATTTTGATAATGCCGGCAGGTCGTAAATCAAAGTTATTGCGGACAACTTCAATCAGTTTTTCCTCAGAAGCTTTTCCGGATCCGAACGTGTTGATTGAGATTGACACAGGCTGTGCAACACCAATCGCGTAAGCAAGCTGTACTTCGCAAGAATCAGCAAGCTCAGCCGCAACGATGTTTTTCGCAACGTATCTTGCTGCATAAGCCGCAGAACGGTCTACCTTCGTCGCATCCTTTCCTGAGAACGCGCCTCCGCCGTGGCGTGCATAGCCGCCGTACGTATCAACGATGATTTTGCGTCCTGTAAGTCCCGCATCCCCTTGAGGGCCTCCGATTACGAAACGTCCTGTTGGGTTGATGAAATATTTTGTTTCTTCATCAATCAGCTCTTTAGGAACAACCGGATTGATGACATGTTCTTTAATGTTACGCTGAATTTGCTCAAGTGTAATTTCAGGGTGATGCTGAGTTGAAATAACAATCGCGTCAATGCGGACAGGCTTGTTATTTTCATCGTACTCAACCGTTACCTGTGTTTTGCCGTCAGGGCGAAGGTACGGAAGAATATCTTCTTTACGGACTTCACTTAGGCGGCGGGCTAATTTATGAGCAAGTGAAATTGGAAGAGGCATAAGCTCTTTCGTTTCGTTGCACGCATAACCGAACATTAAACCTTGGTCACCAGCACCGATCGCTTCAATTTCTTCTTCGCTCATTGTGCCTTCACGGGCTTCAAGCGCTTGGTCTACACCCATTGCGATATCAGCAGACTGCTCATCAATTGATGTTAAAACCGCACAAGTTTCCGCATCAAATCCGTATTTCGCACGTGTGTATCCGATTTCTTTAATGGTTTGGCGCACTGTTTTTGGAATGTCAACATACGTAGATGTTGTGATCTCTCCGCTGACAAGAACCAAACCAGTTGTCACAGATGTTTCACAAGCAACACGCGCGTTAGGGTCTTTCTTTAAAATTTCATCTAAAATGCTGTCAGAAATCTGGTCACAGATTTTATCTGGATGCCCCTCCGTAACAGATTCTGATGTAAATAAACGACGATTTTTACTCATGATTTGCTTCCTCCTGCACAAGGTCTCCCGATAGACCTTGCATATATGATACGGAACTCGCTCCCTCTTATACAATGTAACGTTATATTAGAGAATGTTAATTGGCATATTTATGAAATAAAAAACCCTTTTCCATCGAGGAAAGGGTTTGGTCTTTGTGCCTTTCACTCTTATCGCTCAAGGAATCATACAACCTTGCAACAGGTTAGCACCTTGGTTGTCTCACTCAGTTCAACATAATAAATAACAGAGAAACCGGTTGCTGGGCTTCATAGGGCCTGTCCCTCCGCCAGCTCGGGATAAGAGTATCCGCTCAATGAAATATCTTATCGTAAAAGGGTTTGCAATGTCAATATGATTCAGAAGAAATAGGCACCTATATTGAGGGAAAACAATGGAAATGCACACACAAAAAATGATAAATAGTATAGACTATTTGAAAATATATGTTATACTAATTCACAATTAGCAAAACACAAAAAACGATAAAGGAAGGTTTCATATGAACTCAGTTGATTTGACCGCTGATTTACAAGCCTTATTAACAAGTCCAAATGTGCGTCATAATTTATCAGCAGCACAGCTAACAGAAAAAGTACTCTCCCGAAACGAAGGCATTTTAACATCCACGGGTGCTGTTCGCGCGACAACAGGCGCTTACACAGGACGTTCACCTAAAGATAAATTCATCGTGGAGGAAGAAAGCACGAAAAATAAGATCGATTGGGGCCCGGTGAATCAGCCGATTTCAGAAGAAGCGTTTGATCGGCTTTATACGAAAGTTGTCAGCTACCTGAAACAGCGAGATGAGCTGTTTGTTTTCGAAGGATTTGCCGGAGCAGACGAGAAATACAGGCTGCCGATCACTGTCGTAAATGAGTTCGCATGGCACAATTTATTTGCGCGGCAGCTGTTCATCCGTCCGGAAGGCAATGATAAGAAAACAGTTGAGCAGCCGTTCACCATTCTTTCTGCTCCGCATTTCAAAGCGGACCCAAAAACAGACGGCACTCATTCCGAAACGTTTATTATTGTCTCTTTCGAAAAACGGACGATTTTAATCGGGGGAACAGAGTATGCCGGAGAAATGAAGAAGTCCATTTTCTCCATTATGAATTTCCTGCTGCCTGAAAGAGATATTTTATCCATGCACTGCTCCGCCAATGTCGGTGAAAAAGGCGATGTCGCCCTTTTCTTCGGACTGTCAGGAACAGGAAAGACCACTCTTTCAGCCGATGCTGACCGCAAGCTGATCGGTGACGATGAACATGGCTGGTCTGATACAGGCGTCTTTAATATCGAAGGCGGATGCTACGCTAAGTGCATTCACTTAAGCGAGGAGAAGGAACCTCAGATCTTTAACGCAATCCGTTTCGGATCAGTTCTCGAGAATGTCGTTGTTGATGAAGACACACGTGAAGCCAATTATGATGATTCCTTCTATACTGAAAACACGCGGGCAGCTTACCCAATCCATATGATTGATAACATCGTGACTCCAAGCATGGCAGGCCATCCGTCTGCAATTGTATTTTTGACGGCTGATGCCTTCGGAGTCCTGCCGCCGATCAGCAAACTGACGAAGGAACAGGCGATGTACCATTTCTTGAGCGGTTACACGAGCAAGCTTGCCGGAACTGAACGAGGTGTGACGTCACCTGAAACGACGTTCTCCACTTGCTTCGGCTCACCGTTCCTGCCGCTTCCTGCTCACGTCTATGCTGAAATGCTCGGCAAAAAGATCGATGAACACGGCGCAGACGTTTTCTTGGTCAATACCGGCTGGACCGGGGGCGGCTATGGCACTGGCGAACGAATGAAGCTTTCTTACACAAGAGCAATGGTCAAAGCAGCGATTGAAGGTAAATTAGAGGATGCAGAAATCATAACTGACGATATTTTTGGCCTGCACATCCCGGCTCATGTTCCTGGCGTTCCTGATCACATCCTTCAGCCTGAAAACACGTGGGCCAACAAGGAAGAATACAGAGAAAAGGCATTCTACCTTGCAAATGAATTCAAAGAGAATTTTAAAAAGTTCGCACATACAGATGCCATTGCACAGGCAGGCGGCCCTCTCGTTTAAAAAGCAAAAGCCAAGAGCAATTAGCTCTTGGCTTGTTTTAATTGACAGAATGCAAAGAAGTCAGCTTGTACGTAATGAGCGTCCGGCCGTCTTCCCATTGAAGCTTCTGCACTTCAGCTGTGCCCGACTTTTCGCCAAGCTTTGTTTTGCGCACATCCATCGGAATCTCCATCGGATATACACGGTATCCGTCCTTCTCTAACGTGAATATATTTTCATCTATGCGAACTTCTTTTCCTTTTGTCACAATCAGTGTATTAAATTCAACAGGCATTCCCAAAGTGAGATCCCCTTTCGTTCTCTTTTTTCTTTATCATACCATATTTCATTGTCAGCGGTTTTTCATCCATTGTGTAAGCTGCCGAACGATACGCCGGTTTTCTTTTGGCGGGAAATAATGTGTGAATGTACTGTAATACCACGTCTCAACCGGCTTATGCAATTGTTTTAGCCTTTCTTCAAATAAATAGGAATGCTGAATCGAAACATTTTGGTCTTTTTCTCCATGGATTAACAGCATGGGAGCCTGAATTTTGTTTACTTGATCAAACGGTGTTCGCCACTGATATTCCTCAGGCACCTTTTTCGGTGTTCCGCCGATGACTCTTTTCATCATTCGCCGCAAATCCTGCCGCTCCTCGTATGTAAGGATCATATCACTGACGCCTCCCCAGGAAACAAATGAAGCCGCATGCCTTCCCATTTCGATTGCCGTGAGCATTCCCATAATCCCGCCGCGGGAAAACCCGAAGATATGAATTCTGTCCTTCTTGACATTTGGGTGCTGCTGAAGAAGGCGAAAAGCAGAAAATGCATCCTCCCTGTCTTCTCCGGCAAAATCCTCATTGCCTTCTCCTCCTTGATTTCCTCTGTAAAAAGGAGCAAACACCACAAACCCTTGGGATGCAAACTGGATAATCCGGCCCGGCCGCACCATGCCCACGCTTTTAATCCCGCCGCGCAAATATAAAAATCCGTCATATTGTCCCGGTTCCGCCGGCTCAGCCAGAAGCCCCTTTACCCGTAACCCATTTGACAGATAGCAGACCGTATACAAACGCACATGCTGGCTTGGCGACGGAAATCTTCTTTTCTCTACAATCAAAACAGCCGCCTCCTTTTTTCTATATGCTTTCCTTACTCCAAAATTACATCCGGAGAACCTGATTAGGCATTCACACATTTTTATACCCATCATACGATATGTAAAGCAAAAAAGGATATTAACTTGATGCTAAATAAGGAGGTTGTCTATGTGAACAAATGGTTAAGGCTGGGCTTCGCCTGTGTCGGCAGTATCTTTCTGATGATCGCCCTGGCAGCTTGCAAGCAAGAAGAAACGCTGACCAAAGTTAAAGTGGCTGAAGTGACCCATTCTATTTTTTACGCACCTTTATATGTTGCCGAGTCTAAAGGATTTTTTAAGGAAGAAGGGCTTGATGTCAATGTGAATACGACCTGGGGCGGAGACAAAACGATGACATCGCTTCTTTCAAACGGCTCCGACATCGCGCTTGTCGGGTCAGAAACATCTATTTATGTCGAGGCGCAAGGGGCTAAGGACCCCGTTATTAACTTCGCCCAGCTGACTCAGACAGACGGGACGTTCCTTGTCGCGAGAGAAGATGTTGAACACTTCAACTGGGATCAGCTGAACGGAAAAACGTTTCTCGGCCAGCGAAAAGGCGGCATGCCTCAAATGGTCGGCGAGTATGTGCTGAACAAACATAAGATTGACCCGCATAAAGATATAGACCTCATCCAGAACATAGATTTCGCCAATATTGCCAATGCGTTTGCTTCTGGAACCGGTGAGTATGTACAGCTCTTTGAACCGCAGGCTTCTCTCTTTGAGAAAAAAGGCATCGGCCATATCGTGGCTTCATTCGGAGAAGAATCAGGCGACGTTCCTTACACGACCTTTATGGCGAAACAAAGCTACCTGAAGAAAAATGAAGACACAGCCGTCAAGTTTACAAAAGCCATTTACAAGGCGCAGCAGTGGGTTGAAAATCATTCTGCGAAGGACATCACAGATGCCATTAAAGATGAATTTGATGATACCGACCCAGACGTCATCGAAACATCCATTGAACGCTATAAAAAGCAGCATTCATATTCGCCAGATCCTCTGCTTAACGAAAAAGAATGGGAGCTGCTCCAAGACATTATGGATCAAGCGGGAGAACTGCCGAAGCACATTCCATACAATCAGCTTGTAAATAAAGAAATTGCTGAAAAAGTCACCTCGGAGAAATAGGAGGCGCCATCTATGTCTTTCTTACATGTCGACCATGTAACCCATACTTACTTTTCTATCAAAGAAAAAACAACGGCTGTGCGGGATATTCATTTCGATGCCGAAAAAGGTGATTTCATCTCATTTCTCGGCCCAAGCGGCTGCGGAAAAACAACACTGCTTTCCATTATTGCCGGTTTGATTGAGCCATCGGAAGGCAGAGTTCTGATTGAAGGCCGTGAGCCGAATCAAAAAGAACATAACATTGGCTATATGCTTCAGCAGGATTACTTATTTCCCTGGAAATCTATCGAGGAAAATGTGCTTCTCGGTTTAAAAATCGCCGACACGCTGACAGAAGAAAGCAAGGCCGCTGCACTCGGCCTATTGCCGGAGTTCGGCCTCATAGATGTGGAGAAAAAATATCCGAAAGAGCTGTCAGGCGGGATGCGCCAGCGGGCCGCGCTTGCAAGAACTCTTGCGCCAGATCCAAGTCTGCTTTTGCTGGATGAGCCATTTTCCGCGCTTGATTTTCAGACAAAGCTGTCATTGGAAAACCTGGTATTCCGCACATTAAAGGAATATCAAAAAACAGCAGTGCTTGTCACTCATGATATAGGGGAAGCGATAGCGATGAGCGATACGATCTTTTTATTTTCGAATCAGCCGGGCACCATCCATCAGATTTTTACCATTCCTAAGGAATTGGCCTCGATGATGCCTTTTGACGCCCGCCAGGAGCCATCCTTCCAGACGCTGTTTCAAACGATATGGAAGGAGCTGAATTCTCTTGAGAAACAGCAAAGAAACCATTGATCTGCTTCATGAGCAGTATCAATTCAAACAAAAAAAGGAAAAGTGGAATGTCCATTCCTTTCAGCTTGCCATATTTATTCTCTTTTTCTCAGGCTGGGAAATCTCCAGCAGGCAAGGCTGGATCGATCCGCTGATCTTCAGCTCTCCATCAGCTGTATGGCGTTTATTGCTGGAGAAACTCGGTGACGGTTCATTACTGTCACACATCGGCGTCACTTTATTCGAAACGGTGCTAGGCTTTTTGCTTGGAACGTTTATGGGCACGTGCCTCGCTGCTTTGTTATGGTGGTCCAATCGGCTTGCCAGGATTTTAGATCCGTATCTTGTGATCTTGAATGCAATGCCGAAAGTGGCCCTAGGCCCGATCCTGATTGTCGCACTCGGTCCCAGTTTAATCAGCATTATTGCGATGGGAGCCATCATCAGCGTCATTATCACCACCATCGTTGTGTACACCGCCTTTCAGGAGGTCGACGAAAACTATACGAAAGTCATGAAAACATTCGGCGCAAAAAAATGGGTTATTTTTAAAGAAGCCATACTGCCCGCATCCTCTCCCGCGATTATTTCAACATTAAAAGTAAACGTCGGTTTATCATGGGTTGGCGTCATTGTAGGGGAATTCCTCGTTTCGAAGGTTGGATTGGGATATATGATTATTTACGGATTCCAAGTCTTCAATTTTACACTCGTCTTCTTAAGCCTGCTGATCATCGCCATCTTTGCCACTCTGATGTATCAGGGCGTCGAGCTGCTGGAAAAGAAATGGACGAAGGGCAGGACATAATAAAAAATCCGGCACATGTGCCGGATTTTTTATTCGATCCATCCAGATTCTTTCAGTTTTTTCAAACTGATCGGAAGAACGGAATCCTTCATAATAAAGCTGAACTTTTTATTGCGGGAAAGGTTCTCCGGAAGCTCGTGAAACAAAACCGGGCCTTTCGTTTCAAAGTAATCAGCTTGCTCTTCAAGCTTTTCTATATCTGCAAAATATATATTTTTCACAATCACTTTTTCTTTACCGAGAACCTTATACTGTCCGAGATACTTGAGGCTTTTGACTCTCGCGCCCGTCTCTTCCTTTACTTCCCGAAGCGCAGCCTCTTCCGCGCACTCCATCGGCTCTACTTTCCCGCCTGGAAACTCATAGCCTCTGTCCTCATGTTCTGTTAAAAGCCATTTGCCGCCAAAACGGCAAATCACCCAGACATGCTTCGGGCTGTCCGAGAAAGGCTGATTGTCAAAGGAAAGCTGAACAGTATTCTGATAATAATCTTTAAACTCGTACATGTTTATCCCTCAAATCCGTTCCTAGCTATCTTCCATACATCATACCACAGTTACGTTTCTGCGGAAGCCTTTTATCAAAAAATAAGGGAAACCCAGCACGCCGTCAGGTTCTGCATACAGACTAGCTCGTACAGTTTTTTGCGATACCTAATGCCGAAAAGTGCGACTGACGCTCTGGGCTTTATTATGACCCGCGAACAGGGAAAAGTTACGGTTTGCGTTTAAATTTATTTTTTAACGTTTCTAAAAGATCGACAAGCACCTGGGGAACCGGTATGCCGAGAGAACTGGCTGTTACAACAATTTGCACAGATTCATAAAGAATATAAAACATAATAGCCAAGTCACGAATGGACCCCTGTGTATTCAGCAGCTGATCAAAAAAGTGGCATACAGAGATCAGAGCCAGCGTGACTAATTTTTTGACAAGCCGGGCAAATATCTTCTTAAACGACAGTTTGTGAATAATTGTTTCCTTCAAAGTCGTACTGATAAATTCAATTGCCATAAGAGAGAGCAAAATCAGAAATGAATACTGAAAACCTCCGAAGAAAAAACCCGCTGCTGAAACGCTGACTGCTATTAACGAAAAGATGCCAAAGTCTCTATCCATTTATCCCAACATCCTTTCACAGAAACGGCCTTACGATATTCTATGGAAAACAAGCCGACCGGATTGGATTTTTCAGAAAAATGGACTGGTTGTCGCCTATTTTTCAGATACAAAAAGAAAAGCCGGACGTCTGTTTTTAGACGTCCGGCCGTTCTTTTACCCCAGGTAAGCTTTTAGCATCCAGTTATGTTTTTCAATATTTTGATGGATCGCAAGAAGCATGTCCCCTGTTGTTTCGTCACCGACTTCATCAGCTAAATCCATGCCGTTTTTCAGCTCTTCCGCGATGACCGTAAAATCATCGTATACGCTTTGAACCATTTGTTCAGCCGTTTCATTTCCAGCCGCTTCTTTAACAGAAGCCGTTTCTAAGGATTCCTTCATTGTTGCAATCGGTTTTCCGTTCAGCGCCAAAAGACGTTCTGCTAAGTCATCAATATAAGTTGCGGTTTCGTTGTACAGCTCCTCAAACTTTTCATGAAGAGTGAAGAAATCTTTCCCTTTCACATACCAGTGATAATTATGTAGTTTCACATACATGACCGTCCAGTTGGCTACTTGTTTGTTCACTGCTTGAATCAATTGTTCTGACATGGTATCTCCTCCTTGTTATATGACTATGTATACCCTTAATATCGTACGCTAAAACCTCTTTTTTACCCTTATCTGTCACGATTTCTTCTATTATGCTACAATTGTTAAAAAACGGGAGGTGGAATGTCATGACGCTTCTCATTACGATAAGTATTTTGATTGTGCTGGCTGTGTTGCTTGTAACCATTTGGACGACTGTAAAAGCCTATAATGTAAAGCATACCATTGATCCACCGCAAGAAAATCACTCTGATTCACACAATCAATGATGATGTGATTGCTTCTCTTCTGACTGATTGCTCGCAGCATCGGCGTCTCCGACTTGGACTTTTAAGGTCGGCATGCTATGCTGTTTTTTTGCTGTGACATGGGATTGGACAGTGTATACACCATCTTCCTTAAACGTTGTTTCCAACCGGTATACGCCTTTTTCTTGTTTCGCCTTAAACATTTGGCTGGCGTCTTTTTCCCCTTCTTTCCATACTTCAAACTCTACTTCATCGGCATCTGTCACAGCTTCATCACCGTATGATACGGCTGCTTCATAAGCAGCGCTGTCTCCGGGATTTACTTTTTCAGGACCGGTCAGCTTGACATCCAAAACTTTGGGCGCCTCATCTGTATTTGCTTTGCTTTCGCCAGATCCGCATCCGTTAAGCAAAAAAGCAGAAAAAAGCAGAACAACCAACATCTTTTTCATGCCATCACCCTTTCATCGTTTACCTAAATAGTAGCAAACGCTTACAGCAAATGGTACACAAAATATGAGACGTCACAAAAAAGACCTTTTTGCGCTTGAGCAAAAAGGTCTTTTCTATTTTAGCCAAATACTTTTAGCAGTTCTTCTTTATCCTGTGAAAGCCAGAAACGCATTAAACGTTTAGCGCCTTCCAGATCATGAAGCTTCGCTTGGCCGCACTGCTTTTCATTCGCAGCTGGTATTTCAGTAATCTCTACCGCTTCCTTCATTGTGTCTTCAAGCAGATCAACGATTTCCGCCGGTGTCGGCTCTCCGCTCACAACAAGATAATAGCCGGTTTGGCAGCCCATTGGAGAGATATCAATGATATCAAAATGATCGTATTTCTCTGCGTGAGAACGAATCGTAAACGCGAGCAAATGCTCAAGTGTGTGAATGGTGTCAGGCTTCATTGCTTGTTTATTTGGCTGGCAAAAACGAATATCAAATTTATTTACAACGCCGTCTGTTCCTACTTTATGCACGCCGCAATGTCTTACATATGGAGCAACAACCGCATTATGATCAAGCTCAAAACTTTCTACTGAAGGCATAATGGCACTCTCCCTTTTCTAAAAATGTACATCCATTATAACATACCTTTCCGATAAGAATAATCGAATAGCTTTTCAATCTGCGTTTTTTTTCTTATACTTGCATCAGAAAGGTTGCTGAATACATATGAAAACCCTATTTATCGCTCTGATCAGAGGATATCAAAAATTCATCTCGCCGCTGACGCCGCCAACATGCCGCTTTTATCCGACTTGCTCTCAATATGGAATCGAAGCGATTAAAACACATGGGGCTTTAAAAGGCGGCTGGCTGACAATCAAACGGATTTTGAAATGCCACCCGTTCCATCCGGGAGGGGTCGATCCCGTTCCTGAAAAGAAACACAAACATTAAGCGTTATAGCCGTTTACGACAAGATCCAGTTTTCCTGTGTCAGGATCTATAACCAAGCCATGGACTGGAACGTTTTCCGGGAACAGCGGATGATGTTTAATGACTTCTACGCTGTCTTTCACACTTGCTTCTACTGAATCAAAGCTTTTAAACCATTGATCAAAATCAACACCGGAGTACTTTAATGTTTCGATGCGTTCTTCCGGAATTCCTCTTTCTTTGATTCTATCAAGCATGCTTTCGCTGCTGATTTTGCTCATGCCGCAATCGTGATGTCCGATCACACATACCTCATCGGCGTTCAGCTCGTACACTGCGACGAGTAAACTTCTCATGATGCTTCCGAATGGGTGTGTCACAAGCGCACCGGCACTTTTAATGATTTTCACATCGCCGTTTCGCATATTCATCGAATGCGGCAACAGTTCAACCAAACGAGTGTCCATGCAAGAAAGAATCGCCATTTTTTTATCGGGGAATTTTGACGTTTTATACTTTTCATACTCTCTTTGTTCAGTAAATGTCTTGTTAAATTCGAGAATATCATTTAGAAGACTCATGTTCGTTGTCCCTTTCTATTCTTTTTACTCTTCAATATATCACAACACTTGTTTATTCGTCATAATAAAAAAAGACAAACCCTCAGGTCTGCCTTATTTCCCCATGTTATAGCGTTTTTTGAACTGCTCAACTCGTCCGCCTTTTTCATTAAATTTCTGGCGGCCTGTATAAAACGGATGCGTGTCAGAGCTTACTTCTACTTTAATGACGGGATATGTGTTGCCGTCTTCCCACTCTGCTGTTTCATTAGATGTTTTAGTAGAGGTGCTTAGAAAACGGTAGCCGCTGTTGACATCCTGAAATATCACTTTGTGGTTCTTTGGATGAATTCCTTCTTTCATGAGTGTCTCCTTTCAATAAATCGTAATAATTACGTTTTATTTTATAACGTCACAAACGTTTTGTCAATCTTCTTACATCCTTCCCTCTGTTCTCTCATCGTAAACCTCGTGGCATTTAAGAATAGGAAGAATAATCTAACCGAGGAAGCAAATAATAAACCCAAAATACATAAAGAACGTCTTTTGAGAAAGGTGGTTTACGATTGTGGATGATTTAGTTTTGGCCAGAAGCCTTTTTGGCACGACAATGGGCTTTCATATCATTTTCGCAACGCTTGGAGTCGGTCTGCCGCTCATGATTTTAGTGGCGGAATTGATCTATCAAAAAACGAAAGATGACCATTATGCGATCATGGCGAAAAGGTGGACGAAAGCACAAGCCGTTTTACTGGGAGTCGCCATACCGACCGGAACGATCGCGGGCACTCAGCTCGCGCTTTTATGGCCGGGATTTATGGAAGTCATCGGCCGGGTCATGTCCCTGCCGTTTCAAATTGAAATCTATGCTTTTTTTGTTGAAGCCCTTTTCATGTCGATTTATGTATACGCAGCAGACCGCTTATCACCTGCAATGAGGATTGTTGCTGTTTTCTTTGTGTTAGTCGGGGCCGCAGCATCCGCTGTTCTGATCACGAATGTCCATGCCTTTGAAGGAACTCCGGCAGGTTTTAAAATTTTAAACGGAAAAATCACAGATGTTGATCCGTGGGCCGCGTTCTTCAACCCAAGCTTTTTTATCACTGCGGGCCATGTCGTTTTATCCGCATTTATGACGGGAGCGTTTATCGTGGCTTCTGTGGCCGCATATAAAATGATCCGGACGAGAAAAAAGGAAAAGGTCTATCGCTTTCACCGGAAAGCCCTTTTGCTCGCACTCACGATCGGCGGTATTTTTTCATTGCTGACCGCTTTGAACGGACACGAATCAGCACAGATGCTGTACGAATACCAGCCCGAAAAATTAGCCGGTGCGGAAGGCCTGTTTGAAACAAGATCCCACGCTCCGCTCGCGATCGGCGGTTTTACCGACCCGAAAGAAGAAAAAGTAAAATGGGCTATCGAGATTCCATGGGCTTTAAGCTTTTTGGCAGCGAACCGTTTTGACACTGTTGTAAAGGGATTGAATGCATTTCCTAGAGATGAATGGCCGCCGCTTTTTATTCACACGCTGTTTAATGCGATGGTCGGAGTAGGCATGCTGTTGATTCTTTATTCCATTATCGGTGTGGTCTGGAGAAAGGTGCTCAAGAAAGACCGATTCCCGACGTGGCTTTTGGTCATTTTCATGACAGCAGGCCCTTTTAGTCTTATCGGCATTGAATTCGGCTGGATTTTCGCCTGTACGGGGAGGCAGCCTTGGGTCATCTATCATCTGCTGAAAACATCGGATGTCGTGACAACAACTGGTTCGATCGGAGTGCTCTTCTTGTTTTTCACATTTGTTTATGCCGTGTTAGGCGCAGCTGTCGTCTACGTGCTCTTGTACTATTTCCGCAAGCACCCGGTTGACGAAGATTTAAATACAGCGGAGTCGTAATGGCTCCGCAAACAGGAAACCAAATGGAAGGAAGATCGACAAATGGACATTTCAACTGACGCTCTGATCGCCATCTCAATTATCTGGGGCTTTGTGTTTATTTACGCCGTCATGGCGACAATGGATTTTGGAGCTGGATTTTGGTCTATGATCTATTTAAACAAGGAACACATGAAGGCCACCGATATTGCGAATCGATTTTTGTCCCCGACTTGGGAGGTCACAAACGTCTTTATTGTGGCCATCGTCGTGGCGCTTTTCAGTTTTTTCCCCGGTGCGACATTTGTGCTCGGCACCGTGTTATTAATTCCCGGCAGCATAATTTTGCTGCTTTTAGCGATCCGAAGCGGATTTCTCGTTTTTTCAAACACAGCAAAAGAGCGGAAAACGCTAAGATATATTTCCGGCATCTCCGGCTTTATCATTCCTGCTGTTTTAATTTTGGTGCTTCCTGTGACTCACGGAGGATTTATCGAAAAAACGGACGGGATCTATAACTTGAATATGTCTAAAATCTTTTCAAGCCCCAACGCCTATTCATTTATCGGGTTTGCGATTTTAAGCACCTTATTTTTATCCTCGCTATTGCTTGCTGATTTTTCAAATGTAGCAGAGGAACAGGATGCGTACCGGGCCTACAGAAAAAGCGCCCTGATCACCGGCCCGATTTCACTGCTGTTTGCTGTATGCATTATGGTGACGATGCGGAATGAAGCAAACTGGCTGTACAGCGGAATGCTGAATGATTTCACTTGGATTATTGCATCGTTTATTACATTTGTCATTGCTGGAATCGCTCTGTTTCTGCCAAACAAAAGTTTTGGAAAAAACATCGGAAAACCGCGGCTTGCACTTGTCGCGATTGGAATACAGTATTTTCTCGCAAGCTACGCGTACGGGCGGGCGCATCTTCCGTATATGATTTATCCCGATGTGACAGTCATGTCAGGCTTCACAGAGCCAGCAACGTTCAGGGCACTGTTTGCGACGTATATCGTCGCATTTATCATTCTATTTCCGGGCTTTTATTTCTTCTGGAAAATGTTTATGCGAGATAAACGCTATATCCGCCAGGAGGAATAGAGGTGAAGCCTGCCGGCTATACTAACCCAGAACCTTTATAAGGAGGGGATGGCATGGAGCAGAAAATTCTATGCGAAGTCAACAACTGTTCTTATTGGGGCAAAGGAAACAAATGCACCGCTGATGCCATTTATGTTGTCAGCCATACTGGTGAAACGGCTGAAAACAGCCGGGAAACAGACTGCAAAACGTTTAAGCCGCATGATTTGTAATTAAAAGAAAGAGCTGCATCAGCCAGCTCTTTCTTTTTGCATGTTGAGTGTTCTCAGCTTTTTAGTCATGACCCCGTTTGCAGGTGAAAACAAAAAGGCGCTTGCATACCATATACCTGTCATGGCCGCCATCGCTCCTGAAATCGAAACATTAAGCCACGTTGCGAAGAAATAGCCCATGATCGCCGACAGTCCCCCAATCAATGCGCTGAGAATCAGCATATAAAGAAGCCGGTCTGTCAGCAAATGTGCCGCAGCAGGCGGAACAATCAACATGGCCACAACCAATACAGCACCCACTGAATCAAAGGAAGCAACAGTCGTCAAAGACAGCATGCCCATTTGCACGTAATGAATGAGCAAAACCGGTATTCCTAAGGCTAAAGCCATTTGAGGATCAAACGACGCGATTTTAAACTCCTTATAGCACACACTGATCAACACTACGTTTAAAACCAGAACAGATGCCAGCATCCAAAACGCTTTCGGCCCGATATCAACTCCGAATGCCGTCATCGTATTCCACGGCACAAAAGCGATTTCTCCCATTAACGAGTGCTCAATATCGAGATGGACATTCGCTCCATAAACAGAAAGCAAAATGACGCCGATTGCAAATAAGGATGTAAACACAACGCCTATGGCAGCATCTGATTGAACCCCCTTGCTATGAAGAAGCTGAACCAAGAAAGCCGTTAACAGACCGGTTGCGGCTGCACCGATAAACATAGAAATCCCGTCGAGACTTCCCGTCACTAGAAAAGCGCCGACAATGCCAAGCAACACGGTATGGCTGATTGCGTCGGCCAGCATCGCCATGCTTCTCAGCACAAGAAATGTGCCGATCAATGCGCAGCTTACACCGACTAATACACCTGTAGCTATAATCCATGTTTCAAAACTCATTTACGATCTGTCCCTTCTCAGCTTCATGAGACGCTTTTCGCAGCTCAGGCATCCGGCCATACAGCTTTAATAATGAAAAAAGCCGTTCTCTCGTTTCCCCTGACAAACGATCCGGATCAAAGCAGTCCTGGTCGAATTCTATATTGGCAAGCTCCATTTCATGCATGAGATACACTTCATACATCCGCTGCTTCAAAGCTGTGTGGTAGCCTTTTTCAATCCCGGTGCTTGTGATTTGCCAAACTCCATTTTCGATACTCTCAATGCACCTCTCTTGTTCCAAGTCAGTCAATGCCTTAAGGCATAATGAAGGAGATAGACGCCTTTTCTTTCTTACACTCTCAGCTGTTACACAAAGATCTTTCTTTTCATACTGTTCATAAATCGTCAGCAGCACTTGCTCCCTGCTTGTTCTGCTCCGAAGCCTCATCAGCCTTATGGCTTTAGCCGCCAACCCCCGCTTAGGCGCGCAAATCATTGAAAAAAGAAAGATCAGCGTTGCAGAGATGATTATTAATGGCCCTGTCGCCATTCCCTTCATGGTTGTGCTCAGCAGGGTTCCGGCCACTCCGCTGACCCCGCCAGTGACCCCGGCAATGACGATCATCCCTGTCAATCGTTCGGTCCAATATCTTGCAGCTATGGCAGGTGTAATCAGCATAGCTGCCATTAATATCACACCAACCGTCTGAAGCCCAATAACGACAGCACCGACAATCAGACTAGCCAAAAGCCCGTTCAAAAAACGCACCGGGATTCCCAATCCCTTTGCAAACGCGAGATCAAAAGTAATCAATGTAAATTCCTTAAAGAAAACAATACATAGGAGCAGCAGAACAGCAGATATTCCTGCAATAAGGATGATATCCTGTCTGACCAATGAAGCAGCCTGGCCGAACAAAAAAGAATCAAGCCCGCTTTGGCTTCCCGCCCCCTGCTGCTGAATATATGTCAGCAGAATGATCCCGACGCCAAAAAACACAGAAAGAACAATCCCGATCGCCGAGTCCTCCTTTGTTTTTGAAAGCCGAGGAATCAGCTGAATACAAAACGTTCCGAGCAGTCCGGCGAGCGCCGCACCCAGCAAAAAGAAAGGCAGTGATTTTTGCCCGGTGAACAGAAAAGCGAGACACACTCCCGGCAGAGCTGAGTGGGCCATCGCATCGCCGATTAAACTTTGCTTTCTCAGCAGCACAAAGCTGCCCAAAACACCGCTTGCCGTCCCGAGCAAAAGCGTACCGGCCAGCACCCACTGTGTATTCGGATGCTGGAGCTGCAGCCACAAACTTTCAAACATTGCGTTCACTCCTTATGTCCTTCTGCCAGTACTTTATCTTTTAAAAACGCAAGCCTTCCTCCATATGTTTTTTGCAGGTTTTCGATTGTAAAAACGTTTTCCGCCGGTCCGAAAGCGATTTTTCTTAAATGAAGCAGTAAAATCCAATCAAAATAATCCTCGGCGGTCTGCAAGTCATGATGGACGACAAGCACGGTTTTTCCTTTTTCTTTGAGTTCTGCCAGAAGCGTCATAATCGCGCGCTCCGTCGCTGCATCGACACCTGCAAACGGTTCATCCATAAAATAAATGTCAGCGTTCTGGCAGAGTGCACGGGCAAGAAACACCCGCTGCTGCTGGCCGCCTGACAGCTGGCTGATCTGCCTATTCGCATAATCAAGCATCCCGACTTTTGCTAAAGCGGCCTTCGCCATTTCCACATCTGCTTTCTTTGGCCTCTTTAATAAACCGATTCTTCCGTATCTTCCCATTAGGACGACATCGAGCGCGCTTGTGGGGAAATCCCAGTCAACCGAGCCGCGCTGCGGAACATATCCGATTCTGGTCCGCTGATCCTTATAGTCTTTGCCGTAAATAGAAATGTCTCCTGAAGCCCGAGGCACAAGACCGAGAATGGTTTTGATCAAAGTTGATTTTCCCGCGCCGTTTGGGCCGATAATGCCAATCAGTTTTCCTTCCGGCACCTGCAGCGAAATGTCCTGCAGCACAGGCCTTTTATGATAAGCAACCGTCACATTATCAAGCTCAACAGGGAACATATCCTTCACCTCTTTTTCTTATTTAAGCGCTTTAGTAATCGTGTTGATATTGTGGCGGAACATTCCTTCGTATGTGCCTTCTTTGGTGCCCTTTTCACCCATGGCATCCGAATAAAGCTGGCCGCCGATTGTGACGGTATGGCCTTTTTCTTTAGCGCCTTCCACCACTGCATTGATTGATTTTTCAGATACGCTGCTTTCTACGAACACAGCTTTTATTTGTTTTTCTGTCAAAAGATCAACCAGCTCCTGAACATCCCTTAATCCATAGTCCGAATCTGTGCTTAGTCCCTGCAGGCCTCTTACCTTAAATCCATACTCATTCCCAAAGTACGCAAACGCATCATGAGCAGTCACAAGCACACGGCTTTTCTCCGGAATGTGCGAGATCTCCTGGCGTGCCCACTTATCTAAATATTGCAAATCTTCTTTGTATGCTTTGGCATTTTTCTGAAAGTCATCTGCGTGCTGAGGCATTGCTTTGCTGAATTGCATTTCAATTTCATCCACTGCATAGATCCATAGCGGAATGCTGAACCACACGTGGGGATCAAACGTCTTGCCTTCCCCCGCGGAAATAAGCTTGTTTTTCGGAATGGCCTCAGCAACTGCCGCTGCTTGTTTTTGTTCGCCGATTTTTTGGAGGACGTCCTCCATTTTCCCTTCCAAATGCAACCCGCTGTACAGAACAACATCGGCTGACATTAATTTTTTCGTGTCACCTTGCGAAGCTTTGTAAAGGTGCGGATCAACCCCCGGCCCCATTAACGAGGTGACTTTTACATGCTTGCCTCCGATGTTTTCTGCTGCATCGGCAATTTGAGATGTTGTCGCTGTCACTTGTAATTGTTGATCAGCGCTCTTTCCGGCTGAATCTGTTCCGCATCCTGTTAAAGCAAAGGCCGCAAAAAGCACTGCCGCCATCAGCCCTCGTTTCATGTTTCTCCTCCTCTTTGCCATCAATGTCCGATTGTTTTATCTTATGATATCAGTTCTTAGACATGTGACATTTAATTAGACAAAAGCATATTTTATTTACTTAGGACAAAAAGTTTCCCTAGTGCAAAATTATCGCGTTTGGCCATTTTTGTCAAGCTCCATTTACATAAAAAAACCGGCTGGGTCAGCAGCCGGTCCAAACGAGAAGGGATGTATTCAATGAACACTTTTACTGTAACAGCATAGTGTCATTCATTCGAAATAGCAAAATGCTTTTTTCTTACCCATGCTGTGTGAAAACATCCATTTTGGTCACATATTTTCGCATAATATCCTGGTTCACCTCAACCCCTAAACCAGGCTGTTTTGACACAGAAATAAATCCATTATCAATACGAATATCAGGGGTCACAATATCTTCATCCCAATAACGTGAAGATGATGAAATATCGCCGGGTATTGTGAATTGAGGCAGTGAAGCAAGCGCAACGTTCTGCGCTCTCGATATGCCGGTTTCCAGCATTCCTCCGCACCACACCTGCATGTGATGCTCTTGGCATAAATCATGAATTTTTAAAGCTTCTGTTAAGCCGCCGACACGCGAAGGCTTTATATTAATAATTTTGCAGCTTCCCAGCTCAATCGCCCGTCTCGCATCATCAACTGAACAAATGCTTTCATCAAGGCAAATGGCCGTTTTCAAATGTTTCTGCAAGTGGCGGTGGTCAACGATGTCGTCAGCTTGAAGAGGCTGCTCAATCATCATTAACTGGAATTCATCAAGCTCCTTTAAGCGGCTGATATCCTTCAGCTCATAGGAGGAATTGGCATCAGCCATGAGAGGGATGTTTGGGAACCTGCTGCGGATGGCCTTGACCAATTCCACATCCTGCCCAGGCTGAATTTTAATTTTTATTCTTTGATACCCTTCTTTTTGATAGCTTTCAATTTCCTTCAGCATATCGTCAAGGGGTGCCAGGCCGACAACCACTCCGGCAGGGACTTTATCTCTTGTTCCGCCCAATGCCTCAGCAAGAGATATGCCCTTCTTTTTCGCATAGATATCCCAGACAGCCGATTCAAGTCCCGCTTTTGCCATCCGGTTTCCTTTATACCGCGCCAGGCTGTCCGGCACTTCTGAAGGGTGATTAAATTCACGGCCGACGACATTTGGAATAAAAAAATCTTTTAGCATATGCAAACATGTTCCAATGGTTTCCTCGGTGTACCAAGGAGAAGAGAAAGCAGAAACTTCTCCCCAGCCTGTAACACCTGATGTATCAATGGCTTCCACGATCAGAAATTTACGCTCTTGAAGCGTTTCGATACTATTTTTAAACGGTTTCTTTAAATTCATGCTCAAATGGTAAAGCGTAATTTTTTCTATTTCGATCATAGCAGTTCTCCTTTACGCGCATCTTTCAGCCGATTTCGCAAGAGCTTATTAGACGCATTGCGCGGCAGGCGGTCAAGCACAAAGAATTTTGCCGGAATTTTATACTTTGCCAAGCGTTCTTTGCAGTATGCCCTCAATTCTTCTGCGCTCACAGGCTTGTGAAGGACAAGATAGGCGTGAGGCACTTTCCCCCATTTTCTGTCCTCAGCCCCTGAAACTCCGGCTTCGGCCACAGCGGGGTGTGAAAGCAGCACTGACTCCACTTCGGCCGGATAAATGTTTTCTCCGCCAGAAATGATCAGATCTGAACGTCTGTCTAATACATATAAAAAGCCTTCATTGTCCAAATACCCAAGATCACCTGTTTTCAGCCAGCCATTTTGAAAGGAGGCTTCGTTTGCGCTCTCTCGGTTAAAATAGCTTTTCATGACATTCGGGCCTTTGACCATAATTTCACCGTGTTCGAACGGTTCACATGCCTGTCCGTCCCGCTCGATTTTGATTTCACATGAAAACAGCGGTTTCCCCGCAGATCCGAGCTTCTCCATGCTAAATTCCGGCGACAGGGTAACAATTTGTGAGCAAGTTTCTGTCATTCCATATGACTGAAAGACAGGGAATCCTTTCTCACGGCATTCCTCAAGCAATGGCAGCGGTGCAGGACCGCCGCCGAGAAGAATGCATCTGATGGATTCAGGGCAGCGGCTTGTTTCTTGTAAAAGACTGGCCAGCATAGTCTGAACCGCAGATACCATTGTCACTTCATGCCTGTTGATAGAATCCAGCACATCGCTTACGGAAAAACGCTGATGAAGCACGACAGTCATTCCATAGATCACAGATTTAAATAATGCGGACAAGCCGCTGATGTGAAAGAGCGGCAATGCGATAAGCCAGCGGTCTTGTTCTGTTATACCCAAATTAAGCGCGGACGACACCGCACTGAAATAATGGTTGCCGAACGTTTGCTGAACTCCCTTTGGCTTTCCTGTCGTACCCGATGTATACATCAGCGTCGCCGTTGCATCCATTTGCATATAAGCCTGGATCTCCATTTCCCCCGCGGCTTCTTTCATCAATTCATCCACATCAATCGTTTGAACGATATGTTCATACTCTTTTCTGTCAAAGCTTGAATCTGTCAGTAAAAAGCCGGAGCCGGAATCCTCCAGCTGAAACAGCCTTTCATGTGTTGACAGCTTTGTATTCAAAAGCACCGCTTTAACACCTAGCAAAAAACAAGCGTGAACAGCGTATACCATTTCTGCACGGTTTTGGAGCAAAATAGCCGCAGTATCCCCTTTCCGAACCGAATGAGCGGCAAGCTGTTCCGCCATTCGTTTAGACGCGGCAAACAATTCTGCAAAAGTCACGGTTTGGTCTTCATAGATGAGAGCAATTCTCTCAGGTGTCAGCTGCGCCCGCTGCATGAGCCAGTTAGGCTGTTCTGTCAGCATGTCATCATCTCCGAGGTAAAATGTCTGTATTGAAAAGAAAACAGCTTGGACCGCAAAGTCTCAAGCTGTTGGTTGACTAAGTATTGCTGATCACGGGAAACGAGGGAACTGTCCGAAATCAGGTTTGCGTTTTTCCTTAAAGGAATCACGGCCTTCTTTTGCTTCATCTGTTGTGTAGTAAAGAAGGGTCGCATCCCCTGCAAACTGCTGAATTCCAGCAAGTCCGTCTGTGTCCGCGTTAAACGCAGCTTTAAGAAAGCGCAGTGCGGTCGGGCTTTTTTCAAGCATTTCTTCACACCATTTAATCGTTTCTTCTTCAAGCTGTTCCAAAGGAACGACTGTGTTGACAAGACCCATGTCCAGTGCTTCCTGTGCGTTGTACTGACGGCATAGGTACCAGATTTCACGCGCTTTTTTGTGCCCAACAATTCGAGCCAGATAGCCAGAACCGTAACCTGCATCGAAGCTTCCCACTTTAGGGCCTGTTTGTCCGAAAATTGCGTTGTCTGCAGCAATTGTCAAGTCACATACGATGTGAAGCACATGGCCTCCGCCGATCGCATATCCAGACACCATCGCAACAACCGGTTTCGGAATGACACGGATTAAACGCTGAAGATCCAATACGTTAAGACGCGGGATCTGGTCGTCTCCTACATATCCACCGTGACCGCGCACTTTTTGGTCTCCGCCAGAACAAAATGCTTTGTCCCCTGCGCCGGCAAGCACGATAACCCCAACATTTTGGTCGTCTCTTGCGTCAGCAAACGCATCAATCATTTCAGCAACCGTTTTAGGGGTAAACGCATTATGTACCTCAGGTCGGTTGATTGTTATTTTTGCAATGCCATTATACGTTTCATACAATATCTCATCGTATGTCCGTTTTGTTTTCCATTCAGCCATATGATGACCTCCTTTTATTCTCTATGTGAATGAGTCAGATGCTTGTCAAAAACTCACTCACTATTTTACCAAACAATCGCGGCTGTTCCACATGGACCGTATGTCCTGCCTTTGGAACAATCTCTATTCTACTAGAAGGAAGCATCTTATGCACCTCTTGATTGATGGCACAAAATTTTTCGTCCCACTCGCCGCAGATAAGGAGCACAGGAACGGCTATTTCTTCTACACGGCTCCACAAGGAAGGCTGTGAACCGGTGCCCATGCCGGTTAAACTGTTCGCAAGCCCAATCTTATTGTTCCGCAGACGGCCCGATCGTATCCTGTGCCGAATATCTTCAGCCAGCCGCTGCTGGGATGAAAACAAAGGGATATTCTCCCAATACTCAACAAACGCTTTGATCCCGTCACGCAAAATAAAATCAGCAAGCTTCCGGTCCCGCATGATTCGCTCCCGCCGTTCCCCAAGCGTTTTGAGCCCCGGCGTTGTGCTTTCAAGCACAAGTGCTGATACCCGCTCTGGATATGTCATCGCAAAAGAGTAAGCAAGCCTTCCTCCCATAGAATACCCAATCAATTTCACTTTGTGAAGTTTTAATTGATTAAAAATCTCGGCAAGGTCAGAAACCTGCCGGCTAGTGCTGTATCTTTTCCCATTCAGCGGGGCATCGGTTTCACCATGCCCTAAACAATCAATTTTGATCAAGCGAGAATCAGGCAGCATCTCATCAAGAAAAGTCCATGATTGTTTGCTGCCAGTAAACCCGTGCAGACAGACGACGGCTTCGGAAGCATCCGGCCCGACGTCTGTCACAGCATATCGGACACCATCTGACACCGTTATGTTTACAGATCCCATTGCTTTTTCACTTCCCGCACAGCCTCGTTCAGCATATCGCGATGAAGCTGGACTCTCGATTGGCGATCTGTTTTGATTTCGATCAAATGGAGTCCGGGCTTGTCTGCCTGCGGCGCGTAAGCTGTTTTGAATTCATCCCATGAAGCCGGGCATGAATACGTTCCGCCGTAAAGTGCAGCCGCATGCTTGAAATCGAGCCCAGTCGGTGTGCCGAACAAATCTTCAAAGTGTGTCTTCTCAGAAGCCTGCGGCAAAAAGGAGAAAATCCCTCCGCCGTCATTATTGACAAGAATCACAGTCAGAGGAATGCCCAGTTTTTTGGCCGCGAGCAGGCCGTTTAAATCATGATAAAAAGATAAATCTCCAATCACAAGGGTAACAGGCGCTTTTGTTCCTTCACATACCCCCATCGCAGAGGAGACGACACCGTCTATTCCATTTGCGCCCCGGTTTGAATAAATCCGAAAAGGGCGTTCCTGCTTTTCAAAAAACGTATCAACATCCCTGATCGGCATGCTGTTGCCAACAAACAGCGAGCTGTTTTCAGGCACAAGATGCTGAAGGATTCGATAGAGATTGCCTTCAAACGAAACATCTTCACTGCTGATGGTTTGCAAATGCTCGCGGAACCGCCCATTGACAAACTGCCACTTCTCAAGCCACTCTGATGATCTGGTGGCAGCAGTAAGGCCTGCCATGATCTCCTCAGCAAAAACAGACGCACTACAATGGATCATATGCGCGCTTGCCTGTGTCGGGTCTCTCCACCCTCCATCCTCGTCAATCACGATTTGCTGAATCGCCGGATCATCCTTGAGCCATAAGAAAACCGGTTTTGAAACAGGCATCGGCCCAAACCGGATGACAACATCAGGACGAAGTTTCAGCTTCAACTCATCATCTTTTAAAAATGAATCATACGCATCAATGACAGTGCTTTTATCATGAACACCATTCCGCAAATTAGATAGCGGATCCGCTAAAATCGGATACTGAAGCGCTTTTGACAGCGCAATAATGTTTTCCTTATCCGCTTCACTATGGAGCTCTCCGCAGACGATCATTCCTTTTTCAGCCTCTGTGAGCATTTCAGCCACATCAGACAGGGATTCGCGGTCAACAGACTGCGTACCCGTTTTTACAGACACATGACGGCCTGTTCTCATTCTTCCAAACGGCTCATCCGAAAGGTCCGGCATCAGCGGTTCGCGCAGCGGCACATTCACATGGACAGGCCCCATTGGTCGTTTTTGTGCTTCACCGGCAGCGCGGCTTGCCAGCGTTCGGATGTATCTCAGCATTTGCGGAGACTCTTCAGGAAGAGCAGAGTCTGTGAAAAACTTAACAAAGTTACCGAATAAGAAGTGCTGATTAATAGCCTGCGGTGCGCCTACTTCGCGCAGCTCATGAGGCCGATCAGCAGTTAACACAATAATTGGCACCCTTGAATAATGGGCTTCAACCACAGCCGGATAAAAATTGGCCGCGGCTGTTCCTGATGTGCAGATCAATAGTACGGGACGCTGCTTCGCTTTTGCCAATCCTAGTGCAAAAAACCCGGCCGATCTTTCATCAATTTGGACATGGACGCTAATATCGGGGTGCGCGGCAGCAAGAATAGCCAGCGGCGTGGATCTTGAGCCTGGACAAACGACGGCGTCCGTAATTCCGGAAAGGGCGAATTCATCAATAAAACTTCCGATGTAATGAGTAATCGGGTTGACAGTCAACGCCTCTCACCTCCTAATGCAGAGATCATCGGCTTCAATTTAATCTGCGTTTCTTCATATTCCGAGATTGGTTCCGAGTCTTCCACAATACCGCACCCGGCAAACAGCCTTGCTGTTCTGCCTTCGATCAGTCCGGAACGAATGGCTACTGCGAATTCTCCGTTATCCTGGCTGTCAATCCAGCCGATAGGGGCTGCATACCAGCCGCGATTCATCGGTTCAATCTCTCGGATCACTTCAACAGCTTTTTCCTTAGGTGCTCCCCCAAGCGCCGGAGTGGGATGCAGCTTCTCAATTAAGTCAAAAATCGAAGCAGAGTCACGCAGCTGTCCGACAATCGGCGTAAATAGGTGCTGAACGCTTTTTGTTTTGTACAATACAGGCCCATCAGGCTTTTCAACCTCTGAACAGGCTGATTCAAAAGCGTTATGAATCATGCCTACGACAATATCATGCTCATGCAGGTTTTTATCATCGTTTAATAATTCCAGCCCGATCCGGCGGTCTTCTTCTTCATTCACGCCTCGTTTAATGGAGCCTGCCAGACAAGTAGACATGACAGTGCTGCCGTCCCTTTTGATCAGTCTTTCTGGAGATGCGCCGACAAAGGTTTTGCCTCCCTGTTCAATTGCAAAAACATAACTTGTCTGCTGATCGTTCAGAAGCGTTTTAAGCACCGGTTCAATTTGAATTGGACCGTCAAACGTGAGCAGCAGCTCTCGGGCAAGAACCACTTTATCATATTGTTTCTCTTTAATTTGGCTTGTTGCCGTTTCGATTGCTTTCAGCCAATCATCCTTATCCAGCTCTTGAGATGCTTCAATCATAGCCTGGCTTCCCAGATCTAAATCAGGAACAATTAATTCCGCTGCAAAAGCTTGTAAGCCTTCCAAAACAGCCTCTGCGTCTTCTTGTCCTTTTACCCATCTGTTGACTGTTAAGAACGGGCCTTCAGCAGTCATTGTCAGCATAAGCGAAGGCACAAAGAAATCCCCTTCCGAGAAATGGTCCCATTGTGTACCTCTTTCTTCGCAAGGGTCAAAAGAAAATCCTCCGAATAACACAGGTCCCACTGCAGAATGCTGCAGCTTTTCTTCTTCATAAATATGAAAAGCCGTCTTTTTAAAGCGCTCCCATTGTTCAAAAACCTCACGATACCGCTCGCTGTTTTTTTGATTTGTCTGGAAAACTGCTTCTTTGCCAAGACCGACTATTGTCAATTCACTTTCAGGATCTGACCAAAAAAATCGATTGCCTGTATATTTTTTTGCTCTGTAATTGAAAAATGATAGAGGGTCAAGAGACTCGATTTGTCTCGAATAGCTTATTAAGACAGCATGGTTGACTTCTTTGGCTTTATGTAATGCATGTAGAACTCCCTTTCGGAACGTACGCTGCACCGTTGTCACCATGAGACATTCCTCCATAATCCTTAAAATGCTTTTAATACCATACACCTGTGTCTTCTTTGTGTCAAACACAGATCGTGCAGTCCAAATGGCCTGCCTTACCTATTATAAACCTAATTTCAGAAATGAAAAAGAAACAAAGCTTAAATTTCTTTCTCCACTGGTAGCAAAGCTTGTATCCGCTTACCATAAAAGGAAAATCCCCTATATTCCTCCATCAGGCATTTATGAAAGTTCTCCGGCGATCTGTTCATACTAAAGGTATGCATCACAGAGAAACGAGGCGATCACATTGCTTACAAAAGACCAGCTGCAGCATTTAAAAAATGAACTGGAGCAAACAAAAAAAGATATCTTAAACCGTTTCAAAGACAATGACCATTTTCAGCTCAATTCAGCCTTTCCGTATGATTCAATGGGTGAACTTTCAGCTTATGATAACCACCCCGGAGACCATGCAACCGAACTTTACGAGCGTGAAAAAGACATCGCTCTCGATTTACATGAGCGAGAGCACCTTCGGGACATTGAGCATTCATTAAAAGCGATAGAAAACGGTACGTACGGTATTTGTGAAGTCAGCGGAAAGGAAATCCCTTACGAAAGACTTGAAGCGCTTCCGACTGCCACAACACTCGCGGAGTATTCGTCACAGGACGTGGTGTCCAAAGACCGTCCGATCGAAGAAGAAACACCTTTCGGGCAATTTGAATTTGACGATGATGAAGAAATCAGAGCGCCATATGACAGTGAAGATTCCTATCAGGATGTCGAAAAATACGGTAACTCGCAAACGCCGCAGGATATGGAAAATCCGCCGCTCAGCTACGATGATATGACAATGAACGCCGAAGAGAATATCGGTAATACGGAGTCTTACGAAAATTTCATTGCTACTGATATCACCGGCAAAGAAATTACAGTTTATCAAAGCAGGGCCCATGAGCGTTATGAGGAAGAGCTTGACGAAGAGGGAATCATGACAACATTCGGCGATCTCCACGCTGATTGAACCCCCGATTATCGGGGGTTCTTTTTCGTTTTCAGCATATCGGAAATCAGCCTCAAATAATCCTTTTGCAGGCCGATGTCATACCGCTCGCCCTCTAGCAATTTCCCGTAAACATTGCATGCCCCGAGTGAAGCTTTAATCGCATCCGTTACCTGCACTTCTCCTCCGTTATCAGCTTCTAATTCGTCCAGCTTATCAAAGATATCCGGTGTAAAAATATAACGTCCTGCTGCAGCAAAATGAGATGGCGGGTTTTCTTTAGGCTTTTCCACAATATCCTGGATGCGATAAACCCCTTTTTCAACAGGCTCCCCCTTTATCACCCCGTAATGATGTAAATCCTCCGTTTTTGTTTCTTTTAAGCCGATCACACTGGACTGATATTTCGTATACGCTTCAATCAGCTGCCCTAAAGCCGGCTGATTGGCGGAAAAAATCAGATCATCGGGCAAAACGACGGCAAAAGGCTCCCCGCCTGCAAATGGCCTTCCGTAAGAAATGGCATCACCCAAACCCTTTGCATAAGGCTGGCGCACGTAGTGAATTCGTATATCTGGAATTGGATGCTCACTGAGTAAATGCAGTTTATTCCGGGAGTCCAGAAAAGCTTCGAGTGCCAAAGAGGAATCGAAGTAGTCGACAATCAGGTTTTTATGGCTCGATACAACCATCAAAATGTCCTCAATGCCTGACTCCTTTAGTTCTTCAACAATATAATGAATTACAGGCTTAGACCCTACCGGAAACATTTCTTTCGGAATCACCTTCGTCACCGGCAGATTTCTCGTGCCGAATCCTCCGGCAGGAATGATCGCTTTTTTTATCATGGTATTTTCCCCTCAGCTTATGTTTATTACATGATATTCCAAGAGCGCATCCCGATGTTTGTCCATGTGAAATTAGGCGGACGCAACTGGGCAGAAAGCGGAATCACGAACCAGCCCTTTTTTAATAGGATATTGATATATGACCAGTAATCTTGAAAAGGAGCTCAGGTGATGAAAATTTGTGTGGTTGGCGCCGGATATGTCGGTTTAACTTTATCAGCGGCACTGGCATCCATCGGGCATGACATGATATGCACAGACAAAGACGTCAAAAAAATCGAGCAGCTGAAAAATGGAGACATTCCCTTTTACGAGCCTGGGCTTTCTGATGCAATAAACCATTACGGCAATCTCTCGTTTTCTTCTGAAGTGAAATCGAGCATGGAGAAATGTCCCGTCATCTTTATCGCAGTCGGAACCCCACCGCGTTCGGACGGGTCAGCTGATACGAAAGCCCTGCAGTCCGTCATCAGCGATTTGAGCGAGGCGATTCGATCGTATAAAACCATTATTACGAAAAGCACTGTTCCGCCCGGGACAAATGAAAACATAGCAAAACAGCTGGTTGCCTCCGGTGTGTCTGAAAGTTTGTTTAACATCGTATCCAATCCCGAGTTTCTGCGGGAAGGCAACGCCTTATATGACATGCTGCATCCTGACAAAACGGTCATCGGTATTCAGGAAGGCGATCACGTATCGGCAGCAATCGTCAAATCTATTTACAAACACATTGACACCCCTTATATCATTACAAGCTTAACAGGAGCAGAGCTGATCAAATATGCCAACAATTTCTTTTTAGCAGCCAAAATCTCGTTCATTAACGAAATGGCCCGTTTATGTGAAGCCTATCATTCAGATATCTCGGATATTTCCCGCGCTATCGGACTAGATCCGAGAATCGGGAGGCACTTTTTGCAGGCTGGCATCGGATACGGCGGCTCTTGTTTTCCAAAGGATCTGCAGGCGCTGCAATTTGCTGCCAAGGAAAAAAACACGGAGACCTTCCTGCTTCAAGCCGTGCAGCACATTAATGACACCCAGCTCAGCCTGTATATCAAAAAAATACAGTCATTCTTCGATACACTTCAAGGCAAGAAAGCAGCTGTACTCGGCATTTCCTTCAAACCCCATACCGATGACACCAGAAATTCTCAGGCCGTCAGACTGATTGAAGGGCTGGCAGAGCTGGGATGTGATGTTCATGCATATGACCCTGAAGCTGTCCTTCCAGAACATTTGCGGCAACATGCAACTCAGCATTCTCAAGCTTTTGATGCGATAGAAGAGAGTGACTTTTTATTTTTGGCGACAGAATGGCCTGAGTTTTTAGCGTTTGATTGGAAAAAGGCTGCAGATATCATGAAAGGGCGTCTTGTGATTGACGGACGCAACGTACTGAAAAAAGAACCGATCGAGGCTTGCGGCCTGATCTGTACGGGGGTTGGGCGCCCATGAGAATACTCGTCACAGGAGCAGCGGGATTTATCGGCTCCCACCTCTGCGAAGAATTACTGAAGGATAAGAGACATCACGTTATCGGAATCGATGACTTTATCGGTCCTACTCCATTTTCCTTAAAATTAAAAAACCTTAAAACCCTGCTGCAAGAAAAACGATTTACGTTTATAAAGGAAAATCTGCTGACAGCGGATCTTTCTCCCTTACTGGAAGGAGTGGACGTCATCTTTCATTTGGCGGCCATTCCGGGTGTCCGCTCAAGCTGGGGCAATCATTTTCACCCATATGCCGCACATAATATCCAAGCGCTCCAAAGACTCCTTGAGGCATCCCGGGAACATCCTATTCAAACGTTCATCTTTGCATCCACCTCTTCCGTCTATGGCGAAAAACAAGGAAAAGTCAGCGAGAACACGTCGCTTTCTCCTTTATCTCCATACGGGGTAACAAAGCTTACCGGCGAAAAGCTTTGCCATGTGTATCAACAAAGCTTTGGCATTCCAATTGTGATTCTCCGTTTTTTTACCGTTTACGGACCAAGACAGCGGCCGGACATGGCTTTTCACCGGCTCATCAAGCAGCACCTTCAGCAAAAGCCGCTCACGATCTTCGGTGACGGGCAGCAGTCAAGAGATTTTACTTACATCAGCGACTGTGTCAAAGGCATCACCGCTGTTCTTGGGAAACCCCACCTTATTGGTGAAACGGTAAATATCGGCGGTGCTGAACGTGCCTCAGTCTTAAAGGTTGTCTCCCTCATTGAAGAGATTTCCGGTAAAAAAGCAATACTGCACTTTTCGGACAAAATAGCAGGGGAACCGAGCAACACGTGGGCGGATATTTCAAAAGCAAAGCAGCTCTTGCATTATGATCCTGCCACATCCTTAAAGGATGGCTTGACTAACGAAATTGCCTATTTATCGTCGCTGTATCAGGGGGAATGAAAATGAAGCTTGCCTTTATCTGTACAGAAAAGCTGCCGGCGCCCGCGGTACGCGGCGGCGCTATTCAAATGATGATTGACGGTGTCACGCCCTATTTCAGCAGCCGCTACGACCTGACCATTTTTTCAATAGAAGATCCATCGCTTCCAAAAAGAGAAACGAAAAACGGCGTACATTATATCCATCTGCCAAAAGAGCATTACCGAGAGGCGGTAGCCGAAGAGCTGCGAGCCTCTTCCTTCGACCTCATTCATGTGTTTAACAGGCCTTTAAATGTCTCTTTATATAAAAAGGCTTCACCAAACAGCAAGATCATTCTGAGCCTGCATAACGAAATGTTTTCTGAAAAAAAGATGACCTTCGCGCAAGGAAAAGAAGTACTCGACAATGTCTCCATGATTACAACTGTCAGCGAATTTATTAAACAAACCGTCATCGAACGTTTCCCTGAAGCCGAGGACATCACAAAAGTCGTGTACTCGGGCGTTGATTTACACGCTTATCCGCCCGTCTGGACGACGAAAGGCGCGGCTGTCAGAGAAACATACCGAAAAAAATACGACATTGAGGATAAAAAAGTTATTTTATTCGCCGGCCGCTTAAGCCCGACAAAAGGGCCTCACCTTCTCATCCACAGCATGAGACGGATTTTGCAGCAGCATCCTGATGCTGTACTTGTCATAGCGGGCGGGAAGTGGTTCAGCGATGACAGCGAAAATCAATATGTCACCTATCTTCGCAAGCTGGCACTGCCGTACAGAGACCACGTGATCTTCACAAAATTCATTCCCGCAGACGACATACCAAACCTTTTTCTGATGGCAGATGTATTTGTGTGCAGCTCTCAGTGGAATGAACCGCTCGCCCGTGTGAATTATGAAGCAATGGCAGCCGGCACGCCCTTAATTACCACAAACCGGGGCGGAAACGGAGAGGTCGTAAAACACGAAGTCACCGGCCTTGTCATTGACAGCTACAACAAACCTTCTTCATTTGCAAAAGCAATTGATAGAGCCTTTACAGATCAAGAATTAATGAACAAAATGACAAAAAACGGCCGTAAGCATGTAGAAGCTTTATTTACCTTTACACATGCTGCCAAACGGCTCAATGAAGTTTACCAATTTGTTTTGACCCCGAAAAACAAACAATTCCCGCCGCCTTTTCTGACGCAAAACCTTGATTTATCATCAATCAATCAGCTTTTTGTGAAAGCAAAATCATAAACCTACAGCTCGCGTTGCAAAACGGGCTGTTTTTTGTTGCAGAGAGCTCAAAAAAAGGCATAAAAGTGACTTTATGCCTTTCGCTTTACAGCTGAAGAAAACCATGGAGCTGGTTTAGAATCACTTGGAAGAATGATGATTTCCACTCTAGCTTCCTCCACTAATTCTGGTTCTTCATCATCATGCTCTTCTTCCTCAAAGAGCGGCATTGAGCGTTTCGACTCACGCTCCTCCTCAGGCTCTCGAGCAGTTTCAAATTTCGTTTCTTCTTCATCATTGATGATTTTGTGTTCAGTTTCCTTTTCCTTCGTTTCTTCTTGATATTCTTTCGGTGCATTGATGTGAGGAAGCTCTCGGATGCTGCCCACAGCTAAATGCTTCTCCTCTTCCTCCTTCTCAGCTGAGATTGAGTCATGAGCCTGCCACCCCATTGATCCAGGCGGTGTAAATACGAATTGATCAAGATCCAATTTAGAAATAGAGGCTTTTTGTCTCGAAGATCTCATGTCAATTCGCCTCCCGATACGCTTTTATCTTTTTATACAGTTCCGGCAGTTTATCCAAAAACGAATCTTTAGATTCTTCAACGGAAATCATATTTTGCAGCGCCCAGTTATACTTCTCATCTGACCACGTTTTCTTTTGCTTCAAATAATATTTATGGCCGATTGCACAGAACAAATGCGGAAACGCGAGATCAATCCAAAGTACCTCGTACTGTTTTTCTGTGAGCGGATACACTTTGTCATAGGCCGCAAGCAGCGCAACCATGAAATCAGTATCCCACACCGAGAGCTTAACCATCACTTTATTCAGCAGAATACGAAGGTCTCTTGAAGGCAAATCGTAGGTAATCGAGTGAAGCTCCTTTAAAAAGGGCTCCCCGTCGATCTCAGTCAAACGTGCCAATGTAAAATCCTGAAAACAGAATCCGCCATGCTCGAGCGTTTCTTTTGTCCAGGTTTCGTATTCTGAGTCATCAAGCGCTTGAAGTGCTTCTTTTCCTCTTGCCAGCATTTTATCAGCATGTTTTAAGAAAGTTTGCGAAAATACGTCATCAGGATAAGATGCTGCGATCTGCATATTCCCTTCAAGTTCCTGCAGCTTCCATCGGTACAATTTATGCCATTTTCCCAGCCTGCTTCTCTTCTTGCTTTCATCTGTGCAAACATATCCTTTTGACGCATGATGAAAATGGCCTGCAAACGACATGACTTTTTTCATTTGCTCTGCATCATAGTAAATCATTTCTTTTCCTGTCACTTTGTCATATAAGCTGTAAGAAACCTGATCCGTGCCCAAGCAGCTACCGCCATTTTTTGTTTGATGAATCGGCGCTATCGGCAGCCCTTTCTCTTGTAAATGGGCATGTGCCTGAGTGATAAAAAGCATCCGCTCCGGTTTCATTTGCGCTTCTTTTAGCAGCTTTGGGCCATGATCAGTTTGAACTTCCCAGATTTTGCGTCCGCTTTTGTTCGATTTCAGCGCCACATTGTCAATATGAAAAGGATAATAGCTAAGAATTTCAGACACAATCTGTTCTTCATGCTCTTTTTGGTACACTCTGTTCACCCCTTCTATCTGTTCTTTTCATAGACGCTGAGCAGATTTTCAGCCACCCTCTGCCAGCCGAAATTGCTTTCTGCCTCACGGCGGCTGTATTTCCCAAGCCGTTCCCGCTTTTCCGAGCTGCTTAGCAAATCATTGATATGTTCGGCATATTGTTTAGGATTTTCAAAGTCATGAATGATGTAGCCGTTTTTCCCTTCCTCTATGACCTCTGGATTGCCTCCCCGATTGCTTGTAATAATAGGCAGTCCCGCAGCCATCGCTTCATAATGCACCCTTGCTAAAGGTTCCTGCCACTGCGAAGAGCACACAAATACATCTGACATGGTATAAAGGCGCGGAATGTCCTTTGGCTTCACAAATTGAATAAATGTGACATGATCCTTTTGCATCGCGCCAAGGGTATGAAGATGTTTGACATAGTTATTTAACTCATTATCTCCGAACCATTTGGACCCGATAAACACCATCATGACATCGGGATGCTCCTCAATGATGTCCGGCAAAGCCTGCAATAAAATGTGCGGGCCTTTGACTTTGCTAAGACGGCCGACAAATAGGACGATTTTTTTGCCGTGAAGCCCCAGCTCGCTTCGCATCTCTTCGCGAGCCCGCTGTCCTTCATTCGTCCAGCGGGGATGGTACGCTTTTAAATCCACACCGGAATAAACTGTTTTTGTTTTTGATCGGGCTGACGGAAAACGGCTTGTGATCGTCTGTCCGATATAATCGCTGACCGTAACAATCTGCGCTACGGAATCGATGCAAATCTCTCCTTCTGCCTGGCTGATTTTATCGTAAGCAAACATTTCATTGTGAACGCTTAATATAAAAACAGCGTCCGGCGCCTGTTTCTTCAATTTTGGAACCCAGCTTGGGCGATTACAAACATGCACAAGGTCAAAGCGGCTCCTTCTCAGCTCTTCTCCAACAGCTTCTTCATAACGGTCTTCATCCAAATGCACATAATGGACACCGTCTGCCGTCTCTCTATCAGCGAGATTAGGATCTTTAATAGAAAACACAGTCACCTCATGTTTTTTGGCAATTAAAGGGGCAACCGCTTCGAGGTAGATTTGAATGGCGCCTCCTCGAACCGATGGGACAGGAAGCTTCTCTGTGGCGATCAGTGCTATTTTCATACATAGCCTCCATTCCTGCATGATTTTTAACTAGTTAGAATCATGATACGGCTGATCAACCAACTTGTGCGGATTGGGACTGCCCCAAAAACAAAACGGGTAAACAACCATATTCTTCTATTAAATATAGTCAAATATCTCAATCATTTTTTCCTTTTGATTCATAAGGTAGGAGTAAAACAGGTAAGGATGTGTCCTTTAATGGCAGAAAACCACGAAGTCATTGAGGAGGGGAATTCATCAGAGCTTCCTTTATCAGCAGAAGATGAAAAAAAATTAACGGAGCTGGCTGAAAATGTGCTTCAAGGATGGGATGTGCATGCTGAAAAAATAGACGTCATTCAGGGAAATCAGATGGCGCTGGTCTGGAAGGTCCACACAGGCTCCGGCGCGGTTTGTCTGAAACGAATACACAGACCAGAAAAGAAAGCGTTATTTTCCATTTTTGCGCAGGATTATTTAGCAAAAAAAGGCATGAATGTTCCTGGCATACTCCCAAACAAAAAAGGCAGCCTATATTCCAAGCACGGCTCCTTTCTATTTGTCGTATATGATTGGATCGAAGGAAGACCTTTTGAGCTGACTGTAAAGCAGGACTTGGAGTTTATCATGAAAGGCCTTGCTGATTTCCATACAGCGTCCGTCGGATATCAGCCGCCGAATGGAGTTCCCGTATTTACCAAATTAGGGCGCTGGCCGAACCACTACACGAAACGGTGCAAACAGATGGAAACGTGGAAGCTGATGGCGAGAGCGGAAAAAGAAGACCCATTCTCACAGCTTTATCTTCAGGAGATAGACCGCTTCATTGAAGACGGCCTGCGCATCAAAGACCAGCTTTTGCAATCGGCCTATGTTCCATGGACTGAACAGCTGAAAAAAAGCCCTAACCTTTGCCACCAGGATTACGGAACCGGAAATACACTCTTAGGAGAAAATGAACAGATTTGGGTCATCGACTTAGATACCGTATCATTTGATCTGCCTATTCGCGATTTGCGCAAAATGATTATTCCGCTTTTGGATACGACGGGCGCTTGGGATGACGAGACATTTCATGTCATGCTAAGCGCATACGAATCCAGAGCCCCATTAACTGAAGAACAAAAACAAGTCATGTTTATAGATATGCTGTTTCCTTATGAGCTTTACGATGTCATTCGCGAAAAATACGTCCGCAAGTCTGCTTTACCGAAGGAAGAATTAGAATCAGCTTTTGAATATGAACGCATTAAATCAAACGCATTGCAGCAGCTGATTTAAATCCATCATTTCCCCCGCATATCGGGGGTTTGATCTTTATAAGCTAAAGGGTAAGTATAAATGTAAAATAAATACATACGGAGGTTGCAAACATGAAAAAGATGATCGGCGCCATAGCGGTTTTTGTGATTACATACGCGCTGTTTTCAGCCGCAGGATACCTGTTTCCTGTTGACCAAGAATGGTACAATTCATTAAAAAAACCCGACTGGACGCCAAGCGGATCTGCGATCGGCATCATTTGGGCCATTCTGTTTGCCCTGATCTCCCTTTCAGCTGCCATTATATATACTGCGTTTTCTTTTAAAGGTGCAAAAAGCTTTTGGTTGGCGCTTTTAATAAATTACGTGCTCAATCAGGCATTCAGCTATTTCCAGTTTACGCAAAAAAATCTGCTGGCTGCATCGATTGACTGCCTGCTTGTCGCCATCACAGCAATCGTATTACTGATCATTGCGAAAAAATACAGCAGAGCCGCAAGCTATCTTCTTTTGCCTTATTTTTTATGGAGTGCATTTGCGACGTTCTTATCCTTTACTATCGATTCAATGAATCTGTGAACAAAAAAAGCCGCTGTATAAGCGGCTTTTTCATATCATCGGCTTGATGCCCCAAATGTCCTTCGCATATTCCCGGATCGTGCGGTCGCTGGAGAAATATCCAGAATGGGCAATGTTTACAATCGAACGCTCAGACCATTTCCTTCGTTCTCGATAATCAGCTTGAATTCGCTCTTGCGCATCTGCATATGAGCTGAAATCCTTCAGTACAAAATACTCATCATTATGCGGAAGCAGCGAGTCATAGATCGATTCAAACTCATCTGCTTCTCCTTCAAAAAAACCATTGATCAGCTGATCGACTACCTGCCTGATTCTCCGGTCATGCTGATAATATTCCCTCGATCTATAACCGCCGTTTTCCTGGTACGATAGAACATCATCCGCTTTTAAGCCGAACGTGTAAATACAATCAGGGCCCACCCGCTCAAGGATTTCGATATTAGCGCCATCATGCGTGCCGATCGTCAAAGCGCCGTTCATCATAAACTTCATATTTCCTGTACCAGACGCTTCCTTGCTTGCGGTTGAAATTTGCTCACTTACATCTGATGCCGGAAAAATTCGCTCAGCCATAGAAACTCTATAATTTTCTAAAAAAACAACTTTGATCAGCTGTTTGACCGCCGGATCATAATTGACTTTATCTGCGACAGAATGGATCAGCTTAATGATTTTCTTGGCATAATAGTAGCTTGGTGAAGCCTTTGCCCCGAAAATAAAGGTTTGCGGGTAGATTGAAAACCCAGCGTCCTCCTTGAGGCGGTTATACAAATACATAATGTGAAGAACATTCAACAGCTGCCGTTTATATGCATGAAGCCGTTTCACCTGGACGTCGAATATGCTGTCAGGGTTCACAACCACCCCTGCCGTGCAAAAAATCAAATCGGCAAGCTCTTGTTTTTTCTTGCTTTTGTTGTTTTGAAACTGTTCAATAAATGCAGGATCAGAGGCGTACGATTCTAAATGGATCAGTGATTCCGGCTGTTTCACCCATTCATCGCCGATCGCCTCTGTAATGATGGCAGACAAGCCTGGATTCGCTTTTAACAGCCAGCGCCTGTGGGCAATCCCATTCGTCTTATTGTTAAAACGATTCGGGAACAGCAAGTGAAAGTCACGCATCTCCCTTTCCTTTAATATATCGGAATGAATTTTTGCAACACCATTTACACTGTAACTGCCTACTATGGCCAGATGAGCCATTTTGACAACACCATGCGCTGTAATCGCCATGTTCTCTATCCTTTTCCAGTCTCCCGGATACTTTTCCCAAACTGCGCGGCAAAACCTTTCATTGATCTCTTCAATAATCATATACATGCGCGGGAGCAGCGGCCTAAACAAATGAATCGGCCATTTCTCAAGCGCTTCTGACAATGTTGTATGATTCGTATAAGAGATCGTATGTACAGTGATATGCCAAGCTTCTTCCCAGCTCATGTCCTCTTCATCGAGCAAAATCCGCATCAGCTCAGGCACCGCAAGCGCAGGATGAGTGTCATTAATATGAATGCTCACTTTTTTATGCAGGCCGGATAAAGATTTATGCGTTTTTCGGTAATTGTTTACAATGCTTTTTAAGCTTGCGCATACCAAAAAATACTGCTGCTTCAGACGTAAAATTTTCCCCTCGTCATGGGTGTCATCGGGATATAAAAATTCAGAAACCGCTTCTGTTTCCCGCTTATAAGACAAAATATTACCGCCGTGATAATGCGCATAGGGCTCGGCGTTCCAAAGTCTTAACGTGTTGACAGTGCCTGTTTCATAACCGATGATCGGGATATCATAAGGAACAGCGGTAACAATTGTCGCTTGTTCGTGGCGAAAATGCAGGCGCCCGCTTTTTTCTGTCATATGGACTTCGCCCCAAAACGGCACGTCCACTGCTTGATCTGCATTCCTTACTTCCCATACGTTCCCGTTTTTCAGCCATTGCTCAGGCAGCTCCACCTGATGCCCGTCTACAATTTTTTGTTCAAACAAGCCATGCTTGTAACGGATGCCCATCCCGTGCCCCGGCAAGTTCAACGAAGCAAGAGAATCTAAAAAGCAAGCGGCCAACCGGCCAAGCCCGCCGTTGCCGAGACCAGCATCGTTCTCTATCTGAAGGATCTCCTCTAAATTGATGCCGATATCCTTTAAACCAGCTTCTACAACATCACGAACACCGAGATTCATTAAGTTTTGTTCAAGGAGCTGACCGAGCAGAAATTCGATTGATAAATAATATGTCTGCTTCCCGGAATTGGATCTGCTTTTTTCATTCGTCTTGATCCAATCTGCACTGATATACTCTCTGACCATATTGCCCAACGTTTTATATTGATCCAGCTTGGCAGAATCTTTAAAGCTTTTTCCGCACGTCATTTCCAGGCGCTTTAAAAATAAATCTGCAAAGCGTTCTTTACTCGAGAACATCCCGTCCACTCCTTGTCACATGCTCGAAAATGCGCTGATACTCTTTAGCCGACTTCCCCCAGCTGTAATCTGCATTCATTGCGGTCTTCATGATGCTCTGCCATACATCCTGTTGGCGATAAAACGACAGCGCCCTTTCAATCGTAAATTTCAGGTCATGCGCATTGAAGGCGGAAAATGTAAAACCATTGCCCGTCCCCTCTTCCTCCTGATATGAACGGACAGTGTCGTAAAGTCCACCCGTTTCCCTAACAATGGGAATGGCGCCATATTGAAGAGCAATGAGCTGCCCCAAGCCGCACGGCTCAAATTTCGACGGCATCAAAAACATATCAGATCCCGCATAAATTTGGTGGGCAAGCGGCTCATCAAACCCAATATAAGCTCTGCACTTCCCATGAAAAGCAAATTCTGCATACCGAAAATAATCTTCAAATTCACGTTCTCCTGTCCCCAGCACAACCAGCTGTATGTCTTGCTCCTCAAGAAGCTCGTGCATAATTCTGCGGACAAGATCAAGCCCCTTTTGTTTAGTGAGCCTTGTCACCATACTGATCAGCGGAATATCGTTTTTCTCTGGAAGCCCCATTCGCCGCTGAAGCTTCGTTTTGTTTTCCATCTTGCATGCAAGATGTTCCGAGTCGTATTGCGCCTCTATATAAGGATCGCTTTTCGGCTGATAGAACGTATCATCAATGCCATTTAATATGCCCGTTACATCATTTTCCCTATATTGCAAAACCTGTTCCAGCTGCTCACCATAATACGGTGTCAAGATTTCATTTCTGTAAGTAGGGCTCACAGTCGTCACATGGTCAGCCGCAATGATGCCCGCCTTCATAAAATTAACAAATCCGTTGCATTCTAACCTTTCATAGTGAAAATGATCCATCTCAAGACCCAGCAAGTCATGTGTGACATCGGGAGGGAATATGCCTTGAAACTGCAGGTTGTGAATCGTGAGCACGCTTTTCATGCGTTCATAAAAAGGATGTTTTCTGTATTCCTCTTTCAGCAAATAATTGACCATCGCTGTATGCCAATCGTGAGTATGAACAATATCGGCTTGAACATTCACAACTTTGGCAGCCTCCAGCACAGCTCTTGAAAAAAAGGCAAACCGCTCACCGTCATCATAATGCCCGTACAACGAATCCCTGTTGAAATAGTACTCATTGTCGATGAAGTAATAATTCACATCATCCTCTGCCATATGTTCAATTCCGCAATATTGCTGCCGCCAGCCGACAGCTACGGTACACTCAGCCTTTTTTTTCATACGCTTTTTCCACGGCTCAGGTATTTGGCTGTACTTCGGCAGCATCACAGCTACCTCATTGCCTAATCGCGCAAGCGCCTTCGGAAGAGCACCTGCTACATCGGCAAGACCTCCGGATTTAACAAATGGGGTGCATTCAGACACAGCAAATAATATCTTCAAGAATTCATCAGCTCTCCTTGCACCAAACCTTTTCTTAATACAAGCGGCTGCTCAGCTGTTCCAGCAGCTTCCGTCGCCTTGCCGATTTTAACGTCCTTATCAGAAATGACCTGCTCAAGAAGACAATCCTCGCCAATCTGCGTTTTTTGCATAATAATGCAGTTTTTCAGCTTCGTTCCCTTTCCGACATGGACCGCCCTGAACAAAATGCAGTTTTCAACCTCTCCTTCAAGCACACAGCCGTTTGCCACCAAAGAATTTTTGACAGTGCTGTGTTTTCCGTATTTCGTCGGCGGTTCATCCTTCACTTTTGTGTAGATCGGCTGCTGCGGCAAAAATACCTGCTGCCAAAAACGAGGCTGAATGAGTTCCATACTGTGGGTATAATATTTTTCCACCGAATCAATAACAGCGGCATAACCTGAATATTCATAAGGGCAAATGGTCAAGGCGGAAGCTTCCTTTTCAACAGCCTCCTGAATGGTTTTATAGCCTTTTTCGCTATGTCCGTAGATCAGCTCCTTTAAAAGTGTTGTAGACATGATATAGATTTGCAGCGACTGGCCGTCCTGAAATACCTCGGTGACATCGCAGCCAACCTCCTGATGGCGTTTCAGCACATATTGAAATTGAATGTTGCATACGGTATGGCTGTTGGAGATAACAGCATATTGCTGCGTGCTTCTGTGGAAGTAATCTAGATGGTCCGAAAACTGGCGAAAGGAACCGAATTCATCGTATTCGTGATGAAGATGGGGAGACGGGAAAAAAAAGAGACCGTCCTTTTTCCGATGCAAATCCCACTCCTTACCTGCCCCAAGGTGATCCATGAGCGAACGGTAACGATACTTCGGAAAAATGGCAACACTCCTAATATCCGCATTCACCATGTTAGAAAGCATAAAATCAATCAGACGGTATCTGCCGGCAAAAGGAATCGCTCCAAGCGACCGCTGTGCTGTTAAATCCTGAAGAGAATGCTTATATGTGGTTTCATCTATAACACCTAACATTTGATTATTGAACACTGATTCTGCCCCCTGTTCAGTAATTAAATCAATTCTTTTTCTACAAATTCCTCTGAAACGAGCAGCACCTCTTCAATGTCTTTTTCGGAGCGAATCACTGCGCCATCCGGGAGCACCATCCCCTTAGGAACGATGGCATTTTCAATCACTACATGCTCCCCAATCGTCACATCCGGCATGATGACGGATGATTTGACAGTCGCATGCTTACCGACAGTCACACCTTGAAAAAGAACAGAGTGAGACACATTTCCATACACAACACAACCTTCGTTCACAAGCGAATCTTGAACCTGTGCATCAGATGAAATAAATTGCGGGGGCTGATTTGGATTGACGGAGTAAATTTTCCATTTGCGTTCAAACAGCTTCAGCTCCGAGTCCTCTTTTAATAAATCCATATTGGCTTCCCACAAGCTCTGCACTGTTCCGACATCCTTCCAATATCCTTTGAACGGATAAGCGGAAAGCTTCTTTTTCTCCTTCAAAAGCAGAGGAATAATGTCCTTGCCGAAGTCGTGGCTAGAATAAGGGTTCTGATCGTCCATCTCAAGATACTGTTTCAAAAGCGGCCAATTGAAGATATAAATTCCCATTGAGGCAAGATTGCTCTTAGGGAACTTAGGCTTTTCATCAAATTGTGTGATCGTCCCATCTGGATTGGCCTTCATAATCCCGAACCGGCTTGCTTCCTCCCAGCCCACTTCGATGACAGAGATGGTCACATCTGCTTTCTTTTCAATGTGAAAGTCCAGCATTTTGCCGTAGTCCATTTTGTATATGTGATCCCCTGATAAAATCAGTACATACTCAGGATCATACTGATTCAAATAATTGAGATTTTCATAAATGGCGCTTGCCGTCCCTTTATACCATTTGACTTCTGATGACTCAGCATAAGGAGGTAAAACCGTCACTCCGCCATTATATCTATCAAGATCCCATGCACTGCCGATTCCAATATAGGAATTCAGCTCAAGCGGCTGATATTGCGTTAAAATCCCGACTGTGTCTATGCCTGAATTAGAACAGTTGCTTAGGGTAAAATCAATAATCCTGTATTTTCCCCCGAAAGATACAGCCGGTTTGGCCATATTTTTTGTTAATCCGCTGAGACGGCTGCCCTTTCCGCCGGCAAGGAGCATGGCTACACATTGTTTTTTCATCTTTTTATCTCTCCTCTTTTTCTAACCGCCCGTAAAATCGAGATGCCGTAAGGGGGGATGGTCATCGTGATATAACAAGGTTTATGATGAAGAGCTCTCTTTTTGGCCGATAACGGCTTTTTATTGATTTGTCCTGAGCCTCCATATGTTTCACTGTCACTGTTAAGCACTTCGATGTATTGGGTAAAAAAAGGAACTCCAACATCATATTGATGATAGACCGCGGGTGTAAAATTACAAATGATGACAAGCGCCTCACCGTGCTTTTTGCCATAGCGAATAAAAGAAAAGATTGATTGTTCGTCATTATGGACATCAATCCATTCAAACGATTGTGCACGATGATCATGTTCATAAAGGATTTTGCTTTTTTGGTAAAAGCGGAGAAGATCTTGCGTAAAAACGCTGGCTTTCTGATGCATGGGGAAGGAGTCCAAAAACCAATCAAGTTGTTCTGTATCTTTCCATTCATCAAATTGGGCAAACTCTGATCCCATAAAGATCAATTTCTTTCCGGGATGCACTGTCATATAGCCCAGCAAAAGCCGATACTGGGCAAATTTCTGCCAGTAGTCGCCAGGCATTTTATTAAGAAGTGATTTTTTTCCGTATACGACTTCATCATGAGAAAACGGCAACACAAAATGTTCACTAAACGCATACAGTAATGAAAAAGAGATAAGCTGATGACAATGCCGCCTTTCTTCAGGAGGCGTCTCCATGTATTTCAGTACGTCATTCATCCATCCCATATTCCATTTATAATGAAAACCAAGCCCCCCTTCCTCAACGGCACCTGTCACTTGAGGCCATTCTGTAGAATCTTCCGCGATCATCATCACCTGTGGATATGCCTCTCTCATGGTTTGATTGAGTTTTTTTAAAAATTCAACAGCATATGGATTCGTGTGGCGTTCATCCTGATTTGGCCAATACAAGATATTAGCCACTGCATCAACCCTAAATCCATCTATATGATAGAATTCCGCCCAGTACAACGCATTCGAAATTAAAAAACTATGAACTTCTGGTTTTCCCAGGTCAAAATTTGCCGTACCCCATAACCAGTTCTCTCGATCACGTTCTTCTTTGTATTCATAAAGCGGTTCTCCATCAAACATATAAAGACCGTGAGCATCTTTACAAAAATGTCCAGGAACCCAATCTAAAATAACTCCGATATTTTGTTGATGACATTCATCAACAAACCTCATCAGATCGTGCGGTGTGCCAAACCTGCTTGTCGGGCTGTAATACCCCGTTCCTTGGTAGCCCCAGGAACGATCATATGGATGCTCATATACCGGAAGCAGTTCAATATGGGTAAACCCATGCTCTTTGATATACGGAATAAGTGTCTGACTTAACTCTTTATAGGAGTAATGCCTGCCATCAGAATGCTTCTTCCAAGACCCGAGATGCAGTTCATAAATGAAAACAGGTTTCTCATACAGCGTCTTAGTCTTCTGTTTCTTTTGCCATCTTTGATCTTGCCAGCTGTACCCTTCCAAATCGTAAGTAAGTGACGCTGTGTTTGGTCTGACTTCTGAATAAATGGCGTATGGATCTGCCTTCAGCCTGATCTCACCGCAATTTGTCACGATTTCATATTTATATCGTTCCTTTTCTCCTAAACCCGGAATAAATAACGTCCAAATGCCATTATCATTCACTCTGTGCATCACATGCTGTTCTCCCGACCAGCTGTTAAAATCCCCAGCCACTCGTACCTCCGACGCATGAGGCGCCCACACACAGAATTCATATCCGCTTGTGCCATTCAGCTCACGAAAATGCGAGCCAAACAGCTGATAGCTTTTAAACAGACTGCCTTCGTGAAAAAGATAAACATCATGTGCTGTAGGGCTGACAGCGGCCATGTAATCATCCTTTCTGACATCATAGTTTTCATTTATAGTATTTATTCGAAGAAATAAAAAAAAGCCCTTTCCTGAAAGCGCTTATACTTATAGACAATTAACTTCAATTTCTGAAGAAAAACGAAATATATGGAGATTTTTGTTGCCTGTTTTAAAATAAAGAACGAAGCTTATGACATATCTATGATTAATAAAAATAAAAAAGCCTTGCATATCCTGCAAGGCTTCTGGATGACCCGTACGGGATTCGAACCCGTGTTACCGCCGTGAAAGGGCGGTGTCTTAACCGCTTGACCAACGGGCCGACAATTATAAATTTATATCTGTAATCATATGGCGGAGAAGGAGGGATTTGAACCCTCGCGCCGCTTACACGACCTACACCCTTAGCAGGGGCGCCTCTTCAGCCACTTGAGTACTTCTCCATATGGCTCCACAGGCAGGATTCGAACCTGCGACCGATCGGTTAACAGCCGATAGCTCTACCACTGAGCTACTGTGGAATATAAAAGTCATGGTGGGCCTGAATGGACTCGAACCATCGACCTCACGCTTATCAGGCGTGCGCTCTAACCAGCTGAGCTACAGGCCCATGACGATATAGAAATGGAGCGGGTGATGGGAATCGAACCCACGACATCAGCTTGGAAGGCTGAGGTTTTACCACTAAACTACACCCGCAATTTTTATTTGGGGCGATTGATGGGAATCGAACCCACGAATGCCAGAGCCACAATCTGGTGCGTTAACCACTTCGCCACAACCGCCAAAATATATATTGATAAAA